>JARLJC010000077.1 GCA_031291435.1 Alphaproteobacteria bacterium
AACGATAAACGGCATGGTCCAGCTTTCATATTGCGCGGCAAGGATCAGGAACACGAAGACAATCGCCAGCGCGAAGATCAGCGAGGCCACCGACCCGGCTTTCAGCTCCTGCAAGGTCACGCCGGTCCATTCATAGGCGAAGTCGCGCGGCAGGACGGTCGCGGCGGCGCGTTGCATCGCCTCGACGGCCTGTCCGGAGCTATAGCCCGGCGCGGCGACGCCATTGATCAGCGCCGAGCCGAAATTATTGTAATGCGTCACCGTCTCCGGCCCGACGATGCTCTTCAGCGAGCCCAGCGTCGAGAGCGGCACCATGCCGCCGGTAGCGTTGCGCACATAGAAGCGCGAAATATCGTTCGGATTGGCGCGAGCCTCCTCATTGGCCTGCAGCGTGACGCGGAAGGTGCGCCCGAACAAGTTGAGATCATTGACGTAAAGCGAGCCGAGATAGATCTGCAAGGTGTTGAACACATCCGGCAGGCTCAGGCCAAGCAGCTTGGCCTTGGTGCGATCGAGGTCATAATTATATTGCGGGGTCGAGGTGCTGAACGACGAGAAGAGCTGCTGCGGATTCAGCTCCGGCTGCTTGCGCGCCTCGGCGATCAAAGCCTGCGTCACCTCATTCAGCGCCTGCGCGCCGCGTCCGCTCAGATCCTCGACCTGAAATTCGAAGCCGCCTGTGGCGCCAAGGCCGGGAATCGACGGCGGATCGAAGCTCAACACGATGGCCTCGGGGATCGACAGAAGTTTCGGCCGCAATTCCGCGACGAGGCGCGACGCGTTCTGCTCGGGCGGCCGCTGATCCCAGGGCTTGAGGATGGCGAATTCAACCGCCGAATTGCTCTGCGCCGCATTGGTCAGGAAGTTGAGGCCGCTGATCGAGCCGACGATGTCGACGCCGGGCGTGGATTGCAGCACGTCGCGGACCTTTTTGGCCACGGCGTCGGTGCGCTCCAGCGAGGCGCCATCCGGCAGTTGGATGACAACGAAGAAATAGCCTTGATCCTCGACCGGCAGGAACGTCGAGGGAATCGTCCGCCAGAGCATGGCGGTTCCGGCCACGGCGACGACGAAGACCGCCAGCACGGCCCAGCGCAACGCGATCAACCAGCGCACCAGCCGCGAATAGGCGTTTTGCAGGCGCTCGAAACCCGCATTGAACCAGCGGAACAGGATGAAGTTGCTCGAAGGCCGATGCTTCAGGAACACCGCCGCCAGCGCCGGACTGAGAGTCAGCGAATTGAAGGCCGAAATGCCCACAGAAATCGCCACGGTCAACGCGAATTGATTATAGAGGCGCCCAGCCACGCCGGGGATGAAGGCGACGGGGATGAACACCGCCATCAGCACCGCCGTGGTGGCGATGATCGGCCCTGTCACTTCGGCCATGGCCTTGCGCACCGCCTCCAGGGGCGGCAGCCCCGCCTCCAACTGGCGCTCGACATTTTCGACCACGACGATGGCGTCATCGACCACGAGACCGATAGCCAGCACCATGCCGAGCAGGCTCAGCATGTTCAGCGAAAAGCCTAGAACCTGCATGACGACCAGCGTCGCGATCAACGAAACCGGAATGGCTATGGTCGGAATCAGCGTCGTGCGCCAGCTTTGCAGGAAGATGAACACCACCGCGACGACCAGAACCAGCGCCTCGCCCAGCGTGATCAGCACGTCGTGCATCGCCGCCGCGACAAAGCGCGTCGTGTCATAATGCATGGAATAGGCGATGCCCTTGGGAAAGCGCTTCGACAGCCTTTGCATCTCGTCCTGCACGCTCTGTTGCAGATCGAGCGCATTGCTGCCCGGCATCTGGAACACACCGAGCACGACGGTCGGCTCATCGCCAAAAAACGCCGTGGAAGAATATTGCAGCGCGCCCAGCTCGATTCGCGCCACGTCGCGCAGGCGGACGACAGCGCCTCCCGTAGGTTCAGCGCGCAAAACGATGTCGCCGAATTGCTCGGGATCACTTAGGCGGCCAAGGGCGTTGACCTGCATTTCGAAAGCCGTGCCAGCAGGGGCCGGCGACTGGCCGATCTTGCCCGCCGCAACCTGCACATTCTGTTCGGCCAGGGCGTTCTGCACGTCCACGGCGGTGACGCCAAGATTGGCCAGACGGTCGGGATCGAGCCAGATGCGCATCGAATAGCGGCGTTCGCCGAAAATCTGCACATCGCCGACGCCGGTCAGCCGCTTCAACGGATCGACGATCTGCAACGTCGCATAATTGCTCAGGGCAATCGGATCGACGGAACGGTCGGGCGAGGTCAGATTGACGATGAGAACGAAATTGGGGTTCTGCTTCTTGATCGTCACGCCGCCCTGATTGACGATCGCCGGCAGCGAGGAGGAGGCCTGAGAGACGCGATTCTGCACGTCGACCGCGGCGATGGCCAACGGATAGCCAACCTGAAAGGTGATGGTGATCGTCGAAGAGCCGTCATTCGAACTGGTCGAAGACATGTAGGTCATGCCCGCGACGCCATTGATCTGCTGTTCGAGCGGCGTCGTCACCGTATCGGCCACCACCTGCGCGCTGGCGCCGGGATAATTGGCCGCCACGACGACTTGCGGCGGGGTGATGTCAGGAAATTGCGAAACCGGCAGCAGGAAATAGCAAATGGCGCCCGCCATCACCATGATGATGGCGACGGCGGAGGCGAAGACCGGACGGAGCGTGAAAAATGCGATCATTGGGCGCAGCCGAGGCAAAGGCCCGCCGTCACGTCGGAGCGCCACTGGCGCGACGCTTCGGCGCGCTGGCCACTCGCGGCCTGCGGCCGGGCGATGCGGCGCAGCTGCTCGGCGAGGCAGGCGCGATCAACGCCGTCGGCCTGCATCAATAGCGAAGTCAAGGGATCGCCAAGAAGCTGGGCGATCTGCCGATCCATGCGCGACCTGTCCATGTGATGACCTTTCCCTGCGTATTTTTCCGGCGACTCTTTGCCGCATGCGATAGTTTAGCTTGCCGCTTGACCGCCCCATGCCTAGGTGTTACCGGTCAGTAACCAATGTATGTTACAGACTGGTCACACCTGTCAAGTGGGGCCGTCAAGAAAATCGGGAAAGGCAAAAATGTCCAAAGGATGCGAAATGTCTCGCCCGCCGCGCGAGCGCATCATCGAAACTGCGCGCGACCTGTTTCGCAAGCACGGGCTGCGCGGCGTCGGCGTCGACGCCATCGCCGAAGCGGCCGGCACCAACAAAATGACGCTCTACCGTCATTTTGGCTCCAAAGATGAATTGATCGCCGCCTGCCTGACGGAGGCGGGCTGCGAAGCCTTGCGGGAATGGGACGAATGGGAGGCGGAATTTGCCGATGATCCCATGAAACTGCTGCACGAATGGATCAGTTGCGCGCTGTCTTGCGCAATCGAGGACCCACGCGGTTGCGACATCGCCAACGCCGCGGTCGAGATCACCGAGCCTGAACATCCCGCGCGCAAGGTCATCGAACATTTCAAGACCGAATACCGCAATCGCCTCGCCCGCCTTTGTCGCCAGGCGGGCGTCAAGGACGCCGAATTGCTCGCCGACGCCCTGACATTGCTGGTCGAGGGCGCGCGGGTTAGTTGGCAATCTGTCGGGGCCAAAGGTCCCGGCGCGCGTTTTGTCGAGATCAGCGAAGCCATTGTCGCCGCCTTTGCGCGGCAGGCCCAACTCTCCGCCGATATGAACGTTTCGGCCAATATTTAGCGCGGCAGCGGCACAGGCACGCCGACGCGGATCAGCTTTGAGAAATCCGGGGAGCCGTCCGCCGCGATGGCGCGGGCGCTGATGCGGGAGCGCTCGCGCAATTCCTCTAGAGGAATGCTGGTGTCGACCGCGCCGTGATCATAGAGGTAGCTCGGCAGGAAGCCGTTGACCACCAATCGCCAATCCAGCGGCATATAGGCGCCGGCGGCGCGAACAAGCGCCACCACCGCCGTCGAGCAATTGGTCAGGATCGAATTATAGAATCGCGGCTGGACCGCCAGCCCATTCGATTCCTCGACATATTGCAGCAGAATGGCGCGAGCCGTAGCCGGCGGCGTGCGCAGCCGGTAGAGTTGCACATCCTCTTTCCGCACATTGCTGCGCAGCCGGACGACATCGCGCTCCTCGGAGGCAATGATCACCAGCGGACTATTCCTGAACAGATCGGCGATGGGCGAGAATTCGCCGCCCATCAGACTGCGAACCTCAACCGACCAAGCCAGATGGCGACCATCCTCGAAGCCGAAACTGACGATGACGTGAGTCATTTCCGGGCCGGCCCAATAAGCCAGAAACAGATCGAGGTCGCGCAGTTTGGAGAGATCGTAGGATTCGGTCACCCATTTTTCGGTGAATTCCGTGCGCGTCGCCCAATCGAAATCACGCACATCGGTCATCGTCAAAATATCGCCATTAACGACGCCGGTCGCCTGGCGCGAAACATCGGTCGCCCAATTGGCGGTGGCCTTCGGCTGGATCGTGCCCCACCAGACTACAATGGCGGCGAAAGCCAAGGCGAAACAGCCGAGCATCCGCAAGCGCCGGCCAAACAACGGCGCGGCGATTGTCGCCAGCGCAAGGAGGCCAAACGCGCCCGCCGCAAAAGCGCGAACCCATTCCGGTCCCGGTATACGAAACCAAAGCGCCAGCGTGGCCCACAGGCCGATGGGAAAGAGAATGAGCAGGGCAAGCAGCCCCCAGCCAATGGCTGCGCCAATCCGTCGCTTGCTTGCCAATTCGATTCCCTCACCGCCAGCATCAATCTGCGGCACACCTTAGCTTAAGCGCAGGAGAGGACGCAAAATTTCTATGGCGCCGGGCCGAAAAAGGCCGCCTTGCAGGGCGAAACAACATCTCGCCGCCAAATGTCACGCCAATGCGCAACACGCCGGATTAATATCGTGAAATCGAGGGTGGATGGTGGGAGAGGTAGGACTCGAACCTACGAAGGCATAGCCAGGGGATTTACAGTCCCCCCCCTTTGCCGCTCGGGACACTCTCCCATCCGGTGACGAAAAAGCCCCGTGACAACGGGGCAGGTCGACGGGGGCCTTATGCTTTTATAACGGCATTATGTCAACACGAAAAAACGCCAGCCCGTTGTCAGATGGCCGCGCATTGCCAAGCCACGCCCGGCGTGACAAGGACAGGCAACAAATAAGGACAGGCGAAGATGAAAAAGCCCAGCGGAAGCCGTTTCGACAGGCCGAAAAGCGAGAAATCGCCCGAAGGCGTCAAATTCGCCGCGCGCAAGCCCCGCCCCAGCTCAAATTCCGGCGACGCACGACCGAAAGCCGGTCCGGCGACAGGCGGCTTGGCGACGCCGCGCGCTTTCCGCCGCCCCTCCCCCGAGTTGACGATCATCTATGGCTACCATGCCGTGCGCGAGGCCTTGCGCGCCGGCAAGCGGCAATGTCTCGACCTCTTCGCGACGCCAGCGGCGGCCGAACGGCTGGCGGCCGAAATCGGCGCCAATGAAGTGCATGTGCATCTGATCAGCCCGGAGATTCTAGACGCGCGACTCGGCGGCGATTCGGTGCATCAGGGCGTGCTGCTCGAGGCGCGGCCGATCGAACCGATCGACATCAGCGAAATCAAGAACGAGTCCGGTCTCGTCCTCGTGCTCGACCAGCTGACCGACCCGCATAACGTCGGGGCTATCCTGCGCACCGCCGCCGCCTTTGGCGTCGACGCCATCGTGACGACCGAGCGCCATTCGCCAGAATTTTCTGGTGTGCTGGCCAAGGCGGCTTCCGGCGGGCTGGAACATGCGCCGATCTGCGAGGTCGTCAATCTGGCGCGGGCGCTGGAACAGCTCGGCGACGCCGGCTATCTCCGCGTCGGCCTCGATTCGGAAGGGCCTGCCAGCCTCGAACAGACGCCTTTGACGCGCCCGACCGCCCTGGTGCTCGGCGCAGAAGGCAAGGGCCTGCGTCGCCTGACCCGCGAAAAATGCGACGTGCTGGCGCGGCTCGACATGCCCGGCGCGATCAAGAGCCTCAACGTCTCCAACGCCTGCGCCGTGGCCCTGACACTCGCGCACGCCGCTTTGGCCAAAGGTTGAGTTCATACTTAGTGTCGATCCCGCCAGCGGCGGATTGACGCGCAAAGGCTTGCGCTCGACGCCAAGACTGCAGAAAATCGGTTTCTTGTTGCCGCCGAGGATTCGTTGGCAGCCCGAAAAGCTTCGACGCTCGACTCTGGCCGGGCGGTGGAGGATAAATCAAAAACACGCCGCGTGAACACGACGCAGGTGAGGAGACGAACGCAGAATGACCCAAGCCGCTCTCGCGCCTGCGGAAAGTCGCACCCGCCCCATGAGCTCGCAGGAAAAGCGGGTCGTCTTCGCCTCGTCGATCGGCACCGTTTTCGAGTGGTATGACTTTTACCTCTACGGATCGCTCGCCTCGATCATCGCCAAAAACTTCTTTTCCAACGTCAATCCGACCGCCGCTTATATTTTCGCTTTGCTGGCCTTCGCCGCCGGTTTCGCCGTAAGGCCGTTCGGCGCGGTGATTTTCGGCCGCATCGGCGATATGGTCGGCCGCAAATACACGTTCTTGATCACCATTTTGATCATGGGCCTCTCGACCTTTCTGGTCGGGCTTTTGCCGACCTATCATGCCATCGGCATCATGGCCCCGGTTCTGCTGATCGTGCTGCGCATGTTGCAAGGCTTGGCGCTGGGCGGCGAATATGGCGGCGCGGCGGTCTTCGTCGCCGAACATGCGCCGCAGCGGCGGCGCGGCTATTACACGTCATGGATCCAGACGACGGCCACCGTCGGCCTGTTGTTGTCGCTGGTCATCATCCAGATTTTCCGCAGCGTGATTGGCGAGGAAGATTTCGCCCTTTACGGCTGGCGCTTTCCGTTCCTCGTCTCTTTCCTGCTGCTGGTCGCCTCGGTGTGGATGCGCCTGCAGCTGAATGAATCGCCGGCTTTCCGCCAGATGAAGGCGCAGGGGCGCGGTTCGCGTGCCCCTGTGTCGGAAGCTTTCGGAACCTGGGGCAACATCAAGATCGGCCTGATCGCCCTGTTGGGCGGCACCGCCGGGCAAGCGGTGGTTTGGTACACCGGCCAGTTTTACGCATTATTCTTCCTGACCCAGACGCTCAAGGTCGATCAAAGCCTCGCCAATATGTTGATGGCCGGCGCCCTGATTCTCGGCGCGCCGTTTTTCGTGCTGTTCGGCTGGCTATCCGATCGCGTTGGCCGCAAGCCGATCATTCTGGGTGGCTGCCTGCTGGCGGCGTTGCTGCTGATGCCCATCTTCAAGACGCTGACCTTCGCCGCCAATCCGGCGCTGGCGCAAGCTCAGATCAGCGCGCCGGTGAAACTCATCGCCGATTCCAGCCAATGCCACTTCCAGTTCGACCCCGTCGGCAATGGCGAGTTTCTGTCCTCCTGCGACATAGCCAAGGCCGCCCTCGCCAATGCGGCGGTAACTTACACGACCGAAGCCGCGCCAGCCGGCGCTGCGGCGCGCATCAGCATTGGCAGCCACGACATCGAGGTGTTCAACGGCAACGGCATGGAGAAGGCTCAGCTCAAAAGCCAGAGCGCGGCTTTCGACGCGCAGGTGACCAAGGCGCTCACGGAGGCCGGCTACCCGCTGCGCGCCGACCCGGCGCAGGTCAACAAGCCGCTGGTGCTCGCCCTGCTCACCTCGCTGATTATTCTGGTCGCGATGGCTTACGGCCCAATCGCCGCCCAGCTCGTCGAACTATTTCCGACGCGCATTCGCTATACGGCCATGTCCCTGCCCTATCACATCGGCAATGGCTGGTTCGGCGGCTTCCTGCCGCCGCTGGCTTTCGCCATGGTCGCGGCTCGGGGCGACATTTATTTCGGCCTCTGGTATCCGATCGGCATCGCCGCCATGACCTTCATCATCGGCCTGTTGCTGATCCCGGAAACCAAGGACCGCAACATTTACGCCAGCGACTGACAAGGTTTTGCCGTCGGCATATTGCGCCCAAGGCGAAGGGCTGCAAGCAAAACGCCAGCATCACTGACGCCTTGGCGCGCAGCCGCCTCGAACGGGAATAAAAGAAGGCGCAGAGTTTCTGCGCCACAGCGGTTTCGTAATTGGAGGCCGTGAAGCAAAAATTCAAATCGGGTCAGGCGCTTAATGAGCGTCCGATCCGGCAAGTACCGAATAGGCGCCGAAAATCGGCGTCTTGGGCCGGCGTAGCACAGCGGTAGTGCAGCGGTTTTGTAAACCGAAGGTCGGGAGTTCAATCCTCTCCGCCGGCACCATTTTCCCTTTTCGCGCACCGAAAACAATATGCGGTGATCATCGCGGCTGTCAGCCAGATTGCCGAGCCAGCCCTGATGAGCAGCTTCCAGTCGTCGTGGACGCCGAGCGATGCGGCGCCGCTACCGTGAGCGCCGTGTCGAGCCTTTTTTACAATGGGCTGTCCTCAAATGCCCACGTCACACTCTCACGAATGAGCTTTGCGGGTACACCTGCGTAAATGGAATTGGGATTCAAACGCTTACTGACAACAGAGCGAGCCCCAACGACAACGTCATGCCCGACGACCGCGCCATCCAACACCAAAACGTCAAGCCCCAGCCAGACATGGCGATCGATAATCACATTTCCACCAAAGCTGTTTATCCGCTTGCCCGTCTTCAAATCGCGAATGACATGCATGTCATCGGTAAAAATGGTAATATTGCTTGCCCATAATCCATCGGGACCCGCGTAGATCAGCCCGCCATTCCTGGCATTCAGGGTTGGGTTGAACGTACAATGGACTCCATCTCCAATAACAACTGTGGATTCTGAACCACATGCTATTACGCCTTCACTCAAACTGACATTGTTTCCTATTAAAATAGTCGAGCTATGCCCCCAGCACATGATATATTTAAGATCAGCACTCGAACATATAATAATGACCAAGTCTTTTGGCGGCTGCTCTCCCGGATGAATTACTATACCTGGAATTGAGATGCCGACGGGCGCCAGCAACGTATTGTTGTTTTTAAGCCACCAATCGGGTAAATTTTCCTCGACAACTCGACATTGATCAAAGACCGGTATCTCAGCCTGAAACGATGTGTCCAATGACATCGAATTAAGCCTTTCCGTAATCTTGTCAGAGATTCGCCGCCTAAGTTCGTCCATGTTGACAATCGCCCGATTTCTGAAAACAATGAGGGACTACTTATCCTGAGACGATGCCGCCAGCAATACTCCGATCGGCGCCGGAACGATTCAGATCAGCGTTGTTCGCCATCTATTGACGCGCTCCGCACGTGAGCGTCTTTTGCGACGCGGCGTGGATTTGTTAAGCAACAAACCCTACGCCGTCTCATGATTAGGCTACATCCGCCAACTGCGGTGTTATCAGGGCTAATATCCTGCGCCCGAAAAGGTGCCGTCAGACGGGATAATTCGGATATTTTGCGGACACCGCCTGAAGCCAGCGATCCCTCATTTCTTCGAATGGAATTACATGCGCGGTCATGCTATTCATGACCATAAAATGACCAGGATCGTCATGCAGGGCTCGCTCAGGATTCCACCGCAAATAGCTGTCATCCCACCAAACATGCTGTTTCGCGCAATGAAGCGCCATATCCGCAGAACTCTCATCCATTGTTAAATAGTGCTTGTTTAACAAATCCATTTTGAATGCGAACAAGTAATAAAGGGTATATTCAGTCCAGATATTAGGCGTCTGCCCAGTGTAGCGCTCCATGAGGCCTTCGACCCAGTTTTTTCCTTCGAACCTCGAAGAGGAAAGGAACTCTGCCAACTCCCGCAGGATCTGGGTATTCAAAAGCTGCGGCGTGACATACATAACCGGATTATTAAAAAAATTCTCCTCGATCGGCCAGCCGAGCACTGATGCGGAAATCGTCCACCACTCTGGCAAAGTGCAGTATTCTAATGCCGAGACGGCGCGTCCATCAGTAAAAAATGTATTTTCGTCAAAAGGCTTACAAGCGACAATATCTGTGTCGAGGGTCAGAAAGTAGTCACCCTTGTTCCCATCGAATGCCGCCAATTTGATAAGCATTTGCTTGGCATACCCGAATTTGCGGTCGATACGAGCGATTTCGGGGCAAAAATCAGTCTCACTTATATAATTGACTGATAGCTTTTCTCCATAATCATCGCCAATGGAGTTCTTTACCGCAGCCAACTCGTCGTCAGGCGCGATTATGCGGACGGAAAGAGAAGTCGAACCTTGCCAGAAATACGAGAGGCTCTTAAGCGATAATACTGCGCGTTCAACATCTCTGCGCTCAGGGGCTCTAATGCTAACCGGCATAACGACTTCATTGAACATGGAAATTATCCGATCCCAGTTAGAATTCATATAAGCCGCAGGAAACTTATTTCACGAAAGGTGTCTACAAAATTATGGCCGTTGACGCAACGGTCATCCAGATCCGATAAGGGCGCGGCAGCGGCCAGATCGTTATCCTGTAGCCTCAACAGCAGCGGGAGGATATATCATCGAAAAGACATATCGGTCTTCGGCTTCGACCGACGGAATTTTTCCGATCGGCTCCAGCAATCGACGGTTGCCGCCCGCCATTTTCACCATCTTGACGAACGTGATCAGGACCGGTATTTGAACCTTCGTCGGCTGCGCGACAAACAAATATTTACTAATACAAGCATTGATTGATATAAAACGATGTTTTTTTTGCGCAAAGCTGAAACTGATCTTGTCTTGAATCCTATTATGAAGTTGTTATTCAATTTGTCTGTAGAGCGGGAAGGCCCACTCATAATGAGCAGCTGGTTAATCGTTAATGAACAACCGAAAAACAGAGGTGGCGCGATGAACGGTAAGGTTTTCATCCCACTCACCTTGGCTTTGACGACGGTCTTCGCCCATGCCGCCGGACGTGTGCCGCTTATCCAGCCAAGCGAATTGGCCAGAGGCGCGGCGGCCGCCAATCTAGGCTGGTCCGGCGTGTCGGCGAGCGTCGAGGCGACGGGCCGTCAGGGCATTGATAATAACACGTTCTTCATTTACCAAGATGCAGCGACCGTTGCGCAGGCCACGACGCAGGCGCTGCGGGTTCAGCGCAACTCATCTTACCCCAACTCGGCAAGTGGGCCTTCTCCTGTCGCCGGCACGGTTCAGACGATTTGGGCGTTAACCGAAACGTCTCCGACTGGTTCCCTTTTTGAATGGCCGATCACCAGCGAGCTTTATAATCATACCGGTGCCGCCCTTGGTAGCGCCGCTCAAAACGTGGCTATCAACGGCACGGCGTTCAAGCAGTTTAAGTCAGGCTATAATTATGGCGCTGACCAGATTGGCCCTACCTGGGGCGGCAATTTCGTTTGTCAAGATTTGACTAGGACTGCAAACCCTACATCATCTTGTATTGGCGTTGAGATTGATGATTACTTTATGCCCGGCGTCGGAACTGATCTGAATAATCAGCGTGTAGTTCTACAGCTGGCTTGGGGAGGCAGCGGAACCTTAGTCACTGACCATATCGGCACAGGGATAATGCTTGGCGGCAATGGTGGTCCGACGATGGATAACGCCATCTTATTTGGCAGCGGGGGAAATTTCGATACTGGTATTAATTTCTCGAAGTCATCCTTCGACACTGCCCCCGTTTTCCTTGGGCCGGGACAGAAAATCATCTTTGATGGGTCGTCCAAAGGCACAGCTTACAATTGGTCCATGTCTGATATAAATGGCGTCATGTCGCTTTCCTACGGGGCTAACAACGTCTTCCAGGTTAGTTCAACCGGAGCTTTATTCTCGACCGGCGGGTTCAGCACGGGCGCCAGCGTGACTGCTGCCGGCATCACCTCGAACGGGTCGGTGACGGCAAGGGGATATGTCAAGCTTGGGACGACCACAATCGGCGAGCTGGAGACATGCGACTCAGGTTCACTTGGTTCCGAAATATACGTGACAAACGCAGCACAAACGCTGGCGGAAAATATCGGAGCCATCGTTTCCGGCACCGGCACCAACGCCATACGTGTCGGATGCGATGGGTCGCACTGGCGCGTCGGCGGCTGACCCCAATGATTTGTGAGCGGTACGGCTGATCCACATTCCATGTCGTTTTGTAGGCGATAATATTCGACGCGGGACCACATGCGTCGGGGATGTCGGTATGGAAAATGACGGTCATAATGATGATCACAATGACGCTTCAAGCTATCGGCGAATTGAGTGATCACCGGAACGACGCGCCACCGGCGGCGCAGCGACGATGAGCGCGATCGGATTGTCGCGGAAAGCTTCCGACCAGGAGCCAGTCGTCACGCCCGTGACCTGTATCTGAGGCTTTGCGCTGGTCAGCGCAAGGCAATCGTCTATCGCAGTTGGCGGGTCGCCACAACGATTATCGGTCAGCGGGAGGATCTAAAACTTGTCGCTTATAGCGGCAATCAGCGCGGCAGGGTGGTTGATTTTGCTTCCGAATGTCGTCTTCGTCCAATGCTTTTTAGTGTATTTATACGCAGTCAA
>JARLJC010000078.1 GCA_031291435.1 Alphaproteobacteria bacterium
ATGGGCGCGCCGCGCCCGGCTTCGCTGGCGCAGGGAACGCGGGTCGAAGTGCGCGACCTGTTTTACGCCACGCCCGCGCGGCTGAAATTCCTTAAAACTTCGCGCACGGAAAACGATTATGCGCGCGAGGCGATCGAGCGGTTGGCGCTCGCGCATCCCGATGTCAATTTCACGATTCAGGAAGACGAAAAGAAACCGCTGCATTATCCGCGCAGTCTTGATGCCGCCTCGCGTGTGGCCGATGTGATGGGCGCGGATTTCATCAATAACGCAGCCTCCATCGATATTTCGCGCGGCGACGAGGCGCAGGGATTTTCGCGGGTAACAGGGTTCGCCGGATACCCGACGCAGAATGCCGCCACCGCGCGCGGGCAATATCTTTACGTCAATGGCCGCCCTGTCCGCGACAAGGCTTTGCTGTCGGCCTTGCGCGCGGCCTATGGCGATCTCTTGCCGCATGGGCGGCACCCGCTCGCCGTGTTGTTCATCGAAGTTCCGGCGCAGGATGTCGATGTCAATGTGCATCCGGCCAAGACCGAAGTGCGGTTCCGCGATGCCGCGCGCGTTCGCGGACTTCTGATTACCGGCATTCGCGACGCTTTGCAGAAAGCGGCGCAGTTCACCACCAGCACGTTGGCACCGCAGGCGTTACAGATGTTGCAGCCGCAGCAGGCGGTAGGGTTCAACGATTACGCGGCGGCGCAGGGACAAAGTTTCGCCTTTCCTTCTTTCCCCGCGCAGCCGCGTTCGATGTTTTCCAGCGCCGATCCTCTGGCCCGCAGCGCGGAAGCGGCTTCGGTCTTGCCGATCCCCTCGGCGGGGCGGCTGGGCGCGGCGGTGGCGCAAATCCACGGCACCTTCATCGTCGCGCAGACCGAAAACGGCGTCATCATCGTCGATCAGCATGCCGCGCATGAACGCATCGTTTACGAGAAGATGAAACAGGCTCTGGCCGAGCATGGCGTCAAGCGTCAGATTTTGCTGGTGCCGGAAGTGGTCGAGCTTGACGATTCCGCTGCGGCGCGGATTATGTCGCGGGCCGATCAGCTGGCGGAGTTGGGGCTGGTGGTTGAATTATTCGGAGGTGCCATTCTGGTGCGCGAAATTCCGGCTTTGCTGGGGCGCACGGATGTGAAGGCTTTGCTGCGCGATATGGCCGACGAACTCGCCGAATTTGACGACAGCAGATTGCTGCGCGACCGGCTGGAAGAAATCTGCGGCACGCTCGCCTGCCACGGTTCGGTGCGGGCCGGGCGTGCTTTGAACATCGATGAGATGAATGCGCTGCTGCGCCAGATGGAATCGACGCCCAACAGCGGCCAATGCAATCATGGCCGCCCGACTTATGTCGAGCTGGCCAAGTTCGACCTCGAAAAATTATTCGACCGCCGTTGATGTCTGAGCGCCGCCCTCCCCGTTATCGTCATCCCGGCGCAAGCCGGGATCCAGTCCTGTAAACGTCATGGGGCATGGCTTGCGGGTGCTTGGGGCCTGGAGCCCGGCTGGCGCGGGGATGACGGCTCTGGCTGAAGGGCGGTCTCTAAATTCTTAGGCGGTGCGGGCCAGCAGGGCTTTCGCCGCCGCGACGGCATTTTCGACGGTGAGGGTATCCATCAAATTCGGTTCGCGCGCGCCGGGATGCGCGAGTTTGGCGATAAGCTGGGCGCGGGTTTCCGGTGTGCGGGCGAGGGCGCAGTTCTTGCCCCACGGGCCATAGACATCCGGATAGCCGGGGCCGAACAGGCCGAGCGTCGGCGTGCCGAGCGCCGCCGACATATGCATCAAGCCTGAATCATTGCCGACATAAAGCCGCGCGCGTTTCAGGCACGCCGCCGCCGTTTGCAGATCGCGGCCGATGATTTCGATGCGCCGGCCCTCGGGAATGCTTTGCAGCAGAGGTTCGATCTGGCTGCGTTCATGCGCATCCGCCAGAATCATGACGCGCGCGTGGGCCAGGGGTGCGCCTTCGGCGGTCATCATGCGCACAAACTCGATGAAATATCCGACAGGCCATTGTTTGGGCGGCCAGTTGGCGGCGGGGCCGAGGGCGAGAATGGGTGTGCCGTCGTCGGGCAACAGGCGCGAGGCTTCGCGCGTGGCTTCAGGGGTAATCCAGATATGCGGGTCGGGCGGCGGGTTCAGCCCCAGCACCGCGCCGTTATCGACGACCTTGTGCGCGCCGCTGCTGCCTTTATGAATCGCGCGTTTCTTGGCGCGCAGCAGGCGCGAGACGATGCTGTTGCGGATATCGACGATCAAATCCCACTCGGTGCCGATGCATTGTTTCCATAAATCCAGCCAATGGCCGTTGAATTTCTTCTTCTTCATCACGATCAGTTTGTCGAGTCGCGGCGTCGCCACGAACAAATCCTTGCCATAGGGGCCGCAGGCGATGGTGAAACGCGCCCCGGGATAATGTTCGACCATCCAGGCGAGAAGCCCGGTGGTCAGAACCGCGTCGCCGACGCGGTTGGCGGTGATGAAGAGAATTTTCATGACAAAACTTTTTCGATATAGGGGCCGATATCGGCGTTGGCGGCGCGGTGATCGTCATAGGGAATGACGATATGCGCCAGAGCGCGATATTGCGCGTCGCGCCGCGCCAGCAAATCGGCATAGCAGCGTTTCAGGCTTTGATGGCGGCTTTCGCCTTCGCGCGGGATATAGGCGCCGTCCCAGATCAGGGGTTTGGGGCTTTTGGCGAAACGGCGGAACAGATCCTCGAGATGCGCGGGCGAGGATTCGAAATATATCACCCGCGTGCGGTCGCGCAGTTTCTGCAGAAGATCGTCGCCGGTATAAATAACGCTGCCGGTAGTATCGAGGATGAAAGGCTGCCCGGGCTGCGCCGCGACAAGCGCGAAAACATCGTTCATCACTTCTTTTTCGTAAGTCCTGTAGCGCGCGCTGGTTTCGGCATAGCGGTCGTCATAGGGGTGGCCCATCCATTCGGCGAGGCCATACACATCGTGCCGTTTCAGTTCGCTTTTGAGCTTCTGCGCGATCAGCGCGTCGCAGTCGAGCGGCACATAGCCCCGTTCCGCCGCGAGGCGCTTTGTCCAATGGGTTTTGCCGATATTCGACATACCTACGAGAGAGATGATTTTTGCGTTCAATTCTATATTCCGTTCCTTGAGGCTTCCATTGTTAGGGGCAGGCGGGTTATAAGACAAGCCGCCTTTTAAAGGAAAACTCCATGTCCGATACCCCTCAAACCGTTGAAATTTTTACCGATGGCGCCTGCAGCGGCAATCCCGGCCCGGGCGGCTGGGGTGCCTTGCTGCGCTATGGCGGTACGGAGAAAGAACTGTCGGGCGGCGATCCGCAGACCACCAATAATCGCATGGAAATGATGGCGGCTATACAGGCGCTGGAATCCCTCACGCGGCCTTCCGCCGTCAAACTTTATACCGACAGCCAGTATGTCCAGAAGGGCATTTCGGAATGGCTGCCGGGCTGGGTGCGGCGCGGCTGGAAAACGGCGGACAAACAGCCGGTGAAGAATGCCGACCTGTGGCAAAGGCTCGACGCCGCGCGCAAACCGCACAAGGTCGACTTCATCTGGGTGCGCGGCCATAATGGCCATATCGAAAATGAACGCGTCGATGCGCTGGCGGTGGCCGCCGCCATTCAGGCGGCAGCCGGGAAAAGATGATCCTGTTTCTCTCCGCCCTTAAAGGGCTGTTGCTGATGGCCTCGGTCATCGTCGCGATCGGGCCGCAGAACGCGTTTCTGTTGCGGCAGGCTGTCCGGCGCGAGCAGGCCTGGCGCGTGGCCGCGATTTTCCTGTTCGGCGACGTGACGATGGTGGCGCTCGGCGGGTTCGGCATCGGCCATTGGCTGGAATGCTGGCCGCTGGCGAAATTGCTGCTGACGGCTGCCGGCGCGGTTTATATTTTCTGGTTCGGGTTTGGCGTGCTGCGGCAGATGCGCCAACCGAAAGCCCTGACTGCCGGCGGCAAGCCCGCGCAGGGCCTTATCGCCGGGGCTCTGGCGGTGACTTTCCTCAATCCGCACGCGATTTTCGATACGGTCGTGCTGATCGGCACGATGGCTTTGCAGTTCGAAGGCCCGTCTAAAATCGCTTTCATGCTGGGGGCGATGACAGCCTCGATGCTGTGGTTTTTCGGCGTGGCATGGGCCGGGCAAAAACTCGCGCCGTTTCTGGCGCGCCCCGATGTGTGGCGCGTCATCGACGGTTTGATCGTCGCGGTTATGTTTGTGCTGTCGCTGACGCTGGCGGGGCAGGCTGTCCGGCAAGGGCTGGCCCTTGCCGGAAGCTAGTTTTTTGAGAACCGCCCTAGCGGTTGGGGATTCCCACTCCCGCAAGCGGGAGAGGGAATCCCCAACGGCGAGACCGTTCCTTAAACTTAGGCCGCCTGTTTGACGCTGCCGATATTTTTGAGCATCGCCTCGCCGCTCGAAACTTCGAACGCGCCGGGTTTTTCGACCGCCAGATATTTCACCACGCCGTCTTCGGCATACAGCGCGAAACGCTGCGCGCGCAGGCCAAGGCCATAGGCGGAGCCGTCCATTTCAAGGCCGAGCGCCTTGGTGAAAGTGGCGTTGCCGTCGGGCAGCATGGTGATGCTGTCGGCGCTGTGCTTCTGGCTCCATTCCTTCATCACGAAAGGATCATTGACGGAAAGGCAGACGACTTCGATGCCTTGCGATTTGAATTCCGACATATTGTTGGTGTAGCTCGGCAAATGCTTGGCGGAGCAGGTCGGGGTGAAAGCGCCCGGCACCGCGAACATGACCACTTTCTTGCCCTTGAAAACGCTGTCGGTGGAAAGGTCCTGCATGCCTTCGCTGGTCAGGTGCTTGATGATAACCGAGGGAATTTTCTCGCCGATTTTGATGGTCATGGCAGTCTCCTTTTGAAGTTGTGTAAGGGTGTTACGAGCTATCGCATAAGGAATCAAGGTGTCGGGATGGGGGCAGGGGCCGAGGCCCCCGAGTCCGCTTTGTCGAGCGCGTCGAGCACCAGTTTTTTGGTCAGAAGCTCCGGCAGAACAATCCCCTGCGGCGCGCCCGGCCCAAAAACGGCGTTAAAGGGAATGCCGTAGCGGCCATAGGTATGCAAAAGGTCGGTAATGGCCGGGTCGGGATTGGTCCAGTCGGCCTGCATGGCGATGAGGGTGCCGTGGAACAGCCGGTGCGCGACTTCGTCCTGCGTCAAAACGAACTTCATATTGGCCTTGCAGGTCAGGCACCAGTCGGCGGTGACATCGAGGAAAACGGTTTTGCCTTCGGCGATGTCGGCGGCCAGCGCGTTGGGGCTCCAGGCCAGCCATTTGCGCTCCATCTGAGGCACAGGTTTCGGCAGCAGCGCGCCGCTATACATAAGAAGGACGATGACGGCGCAGATTTCAATAAGCCCGGCAAGGACAAGGCCGCGTTTGACGCCGCGTTTCCGGAGTGCCAGCAAGATAATGACTGCTGCCAGAAACAGCCCCACGGTGGTGGCGTAGGCGGCCGTAATCTGCGCCGCCAGAACCCATGTCAGCCATAAAGCGGTGGCTGCCAGCGCGACGCCGAGCATTTGCCGGAGATATTGCATCCACGGTCCGGGTTTCGGCAACAAGGTGGCGGCGCGCGGTAGCAGCGCCACCGCGAAATAGGGCAGCGCCATGCCGCAGCCCAGCGCGGCGAAAATGGCGAAGATGTCGCCGGTGCCTGAAGCCAGCGCGAAACCGACGGCGGTGCCGAGGAACGGCGCCGAGCAGGGCGTCGCCAGCAAAGTCGCAAAAGCGCCGGTGAGAAAATCGCCCGCCAGTTTGGGATGATAGGATTTGCTGAGAGTGTCGGCGAGGAAGCGCGGCAGCGGAATGTCGAACAGGCCCCATAAATTAGCGGCGAAGAAAGTCAGCAGCAGAATAAGCACCAGCAGGAAAGCCGGATGCTGGAACTGCACGCCCCAGCCCATCGCCATTCCCAGATTTTTGGCAAGAGCGGTGGCCGAGGCCAGCACGAGAAAAGAAAAAACAATGCCCGCGGCGGTGACGATGAAGCTTTGCCGCACGGCGCGCGCCGAGCCGCCGCCATGGCTGGCGACGCTGAGAATTTTCAGCGACAGCACCGGCAATACGCAGGGCATCAGATTGAGGATAAGGCCGCCGATAAGGGCAAACCATAGAGCCAGCCGCAGCGGCAGCGGTTGCGGCGCGGGCGAAGGCGGTGTCCCCGAAACGGGCGGCGCCGTGGTTTTAAGTTCGGTGGCGGCGCGGTCATTGACGAGGGTCAGCGTCAATTTCATGCCCGCCAGGCTTACGCCCGGTTGCAGGCTGTCCACCGGTTTGACGCGCAGCGTGGCGGTGTGGCCGGTGGCGTCGATGGTGATTTTGGGCGCGCCGAAACCGATATTGTCACCGTCTTCGATAAAAATGTCGGGTTGGGTCAGCGCGTCGCGCGAGGTGACGGCGAAGGTCAGGCTCTGCCCGTCATTGGCGATGCTTTGCAACAAAAGACCTGCGCTGCCGGGGTCGGTCGGCACGCGGTCGCGGAACTGTTTGATAAGGGCGGCTTCGGGGCCGGGCGCGGGCGAGGCCGACATGGGTATGTCGAGTTTGACATCGAAATGCTTGGGCACGCAGATCGAACTGCAGACCAGAAGATCGACCCCCGCATCGAGATGCACCGGCTGGCCCGGATTAGCGGCCACGGCGTCGATAGGGAACAGGACGTGATCGCGATAGCCGACGGTTTCGAGCCCATAGGCGCTGTAACGGGTCGGCGCGGGATAAAGAAATGTCGAGGATTTCAGATTGCCGTTGTCGGTGAGGCTCCGGCCCCAGTCGATCTGGGGCGGCAGGCCCGCTTCGCCCGGCGAGCGCCAGTAAGTATGCCATCCCTCGGCCAGTTGCACGTCGAGGCCCAGCGACAGGGCTCCGTCCTTGCCCACGGCCTCATTGCCGGAAACCAGCCGCACGCCCACGGCGTCGTCGCGCACCCAGTCGCCCGCCAGCGCCAAAGCCTGCGCGGGCCATAAAAAAACAAGAAGAAGGAGCAGGATGCGGGGCATGCGACAGGCGAAACCGGCTATGAAAAAACCGCAATTGGCGGCACAATTGCCAGCAAGTCTAAAACCGTCTATCGGTAATGTCATGAAAGATATCGTCTCGCGCCTTAAAAAATCCGCCGGCCGGAGCCTTGCCGAATCGGTGTCGAAATGGGCGGCCAAGCCGGGCTGGCTAACCGGGCAATTGCTGGTGGCGATGCCCAGCATGGCCGATCCGCGTTTTGCCCGCGCCGTGATTTATATCTGCACCCATGGACCCAGCGGGGCGATGGGGCTGATCGTCAATCGTCTGTTCGGCGAGGCCGACTTCCGCATGCTGCTGGAACAATTGAATATCGAAGCTTCGGCGGCGACGCCGGATATCCCCGTGCAGTTCGGCGGGCCGGTGGAAATGGGGCGCGGGTTCGTTCTGCATTCCGGCGATTATTTACGCGAAGGTACCACCCGCATCGACGATTCGGTGGCTGTGACCGCGACCGTGGAAATTCTCCAGGATCTCGCCAGCGGTAAAGGCCCGGAACGGGTGATGATGGCGCTCGGTTATACCGGATGGAGCGCAGGGCAGCTGGAAGAAGAATTGAAGAGCAATGGCTGGCTGACCGTGCCGTCCGACGAAGCCATGATTTTCGACGCCGATCTCGACAGCAAATGGGATCGCGCCATGGCCAAGATCGGCGTCAGCCCGGCGATGCTGTCAGGCAGCGCGGGCCACGCCTGATCTTTGAGAAAAATCTTTAGAGGCTCGGCGATTGTGCCGCCGCCACCATGCCGGGAATGTCGCCGACACGCGCACCTTCGCGTACGGGGGCCTGCCCCATCTCACGCAGGATATCGTCCGCCGCACGGCCATTGATGATGATAGTGGCGAAAGGGTGGCCATTTCTATCGGCCAAAGGACGATCGGCGGATTGCGCCATTTCGGCGGCCATTTTCACGAGGCGATCTTCCACTTCCTTGTCGGCGCTTTCAAGACGCAGATCGCCGTTATGCCGCGCGGCCATCTGGCGAATGGCTTCCGCCATCAGTTTGGCATCGTTCAGGTCATGGATGATAATGGTGTCGCGCAAGACGGTGGCAACGGCATCTTCCTTGCCCGCTTTCCAGACCTGATAGCTGTTCGGCTTGGTCGTATAACGCACGCCGGTGGTTTCGCTGTCGCCGTTAAGGCCTCTGAGGAACGCGCTCATCAGCCGGTTATGGCCGATAAAACGGGTAAAGCGCTGCCTTGACGGATTGCCGTTGTCGGGCGGTAAAGAAGATCCGCCGACGGTCGCGTTTTCGCCGGTACCGGTTGCGGGGAACAGGCGCACAATATTGGCATTGTCTTCATTCGTGGCGCCTTCCGCCGCCGGCGCCGCGGGTTCGACAACGGGTTCTGCGGGTTGCGAGGCCTGCGCGATTTCTTCGGCAATCGGCTTGGTATGCGCGTCGCCATGCATCAATTCCTTGAACGCCTGAATCGCTGCGGCATCGCCGGTGTAATGCTGCGACAGATCGCCACCCGAGAGGACTTCGAGATGATACGAAACCCGTGCCGCGAACATGATCAGGCTGGCGTCGGCAAGATTGCCGAAATGGAAGGTGGTTTCAGGGTTCGCCTGTGAGAAATCCTGCATCAGGAACAATTCGCCTTCGACGCCGTCGCGGGCGGCGGCCCAGAAATTGTTCGCGTTGTTCAGATTGGCGGCGAAGTCGATGGGCGAATCGTTGCCGCTGTCTTTTTCGGCCTGCAGGAGGGCCTGCTTCAGCAAGCCCTGCAGAGCGGCCGGATCGGCGGCTTTCCTGGTCTGCTTGTGTTGTTTGGGCGTGCCGCTCTTACCGGTGCCGGGGTCATCAGTCTTGCCCAGCGTTTCTTCTTTGACGGCTTTCTTCCAGGCGCGGGCGAGGCGTTCATCTTCCGTCCTTTTCAGCGGAATGGTGATGAAGTCGCCATCGTGCGCGTCGCGCGGGCGTTTCGCCCGGACGCGTTTGGGTTTGGCGGGTTTCGCCGGTTCGGCTTCCTGCGCCTGTGCCGTTGCAGAGGCTGCGACGTTTTCATATTCGGCGGCGGCTATGGCCAGATATTTATCGAAAAAGACTTCCGCCGGGCCCGCGATATGGACGCCGATATTGTTACCGGTCGCGCTATGAATCTCGGTGGCCAGATAGGCTGCGATTTTGGCGGCTTCTTCGGAAGCATCGGGGCGAACGCCCATGGCTTCGCCATTGACGATAAGAGCGCCTTTGAAACCTTCCTCTTGTTCGAGAGGGGTAAGCGCGCGCGCCGTCACATGGCTATCGGGGAAGCGCGCGGCGACGGCGGCAATGGCGGCGTTAACGCTGTCGCGCTGGCTGTCGCTGGCTTCGGCGAGATCGGTCGCGATCACGAGTCCAGCCGGTGCTTCGGCGGCGGGGGCTGCGGTTTCCACGGGCGTTGCGGGCTGGGCGACGCTGGCCGCCGTTGCGGTCGCGGTCGCGCCGAGAATGGCATCGGGGCCCTCATTGCCGGTTTGAGCGGGTTCCGCCGCGTTATCGGGCGTGGCCTGAGCCTTCTTGTCGCCATCGGGCGACGTGGTGTCGTCGGGCGAAGAGGGGCCAGCGTTCTTGCGGTCTTTCAGCTTGCCGCGCAGAACCAGCCCACCGCCCGCGAGAGCGACCAACGAAAGGAAAGCGATCGCCTGCTTGATGCCGAGGGGAATGGCATCGAACCAGTTCCCAATCGTTTGCCCTGCCGTCGAGAACAGGCGCTTGGCCTGATTGAGCGGGCTGTTCAGGTCGTCGACCGTGGCCTGCAGATCGGCTGCAAATTTCCGGGTGTTGGCGATGGTGGCCTGATCCGCCTTCAGTTTTTCCTGCAGAACATCGGCAGGTGTCGCGGCCGTCACGATGCCCGGCACAACGGTATAAACCGGAACGCCATCGACGGTGGCGACGGTAAACGTATCGCGCAGAATAGTCTGGATCTGGCCGAGGCTATCAACGCTGCTGGTCTGAACGGTCAGGATATTGTCGCCGGGCTTCGTGCTCGGGTTCAGCGTGTGCAAAGTTTTCTCGAGATCGTTGATCGAGGCGATCGTTTTCTGGAGGCTGGCCAGATTGGCGGCGTCCTGCTTGCGGAGATTGGCGAAAGTGAAAGCGCTGTAATCCTTGTCGCCGGCGTCCGCCGCCTGCGGTTGAATGTCATCGGATTGCGCGGAGGCGTTGGCGGTCAGACCGGTCGCCCATTGATAGGGGGCGCCGCTGAGATAGGGCTCCATCGAGGTGAGGATCTGGCCAATTTTGGCGTCGCTGAGGCCGACATGCGCGGCGCGGTGAACCGGATGCAGCAGATTGATCGAAGAAAACGGCACTTCCATCGAAACGTAACGCGCGCCCCTCTGCGTTTTGATGAAGGCGTCGCCATGCGCGATGCCGACGGCGATATAATCCTTGCCATGGCCACCCGGGAACTTGATCCCGAATGTGTCGCTGCCTCCGGCGTTGCGGATGGTGATGACGGCGTAATCGCCTCTGGCCTGGGCCGTGATGCTTTCACGCGCGGTGGCGTCGCTTAACGAAACCGTACCGCCATATGTGCCCGCCGCATACACACCGCGATGCGTGGCGGCGCGGGGCGCGGCGAAATGTGCGGCGTTGCCCGTTACAGGCGCCGTAACGGCATGCTGATTGTGGGTGAGGGCGTTCCAGAAATCGCCGAGCAGATGTTCAGAGGCGCTAACCGGGGTGGCGGCGGCAAAGGAACCGGCGACGACGCCGGAAATGACAGCGATATCGGCGGCTGTGTGCAGCAAATCGCGTTTGATGGCGCCGAAGGTCATTTAATCTTCCTCTTTAAATTGATGATCCCAATGCCGCGAAAAACCTTAGAATATGGGTCTTAACGCAAAAGAAACTATAACAACGGATGCCGAAACTAAATACGCAATTTTACATAGTAGTTGATAAATATGGGTTAAACCATATACCGGGTTTATGACGCTCTGGTGGGCGCGGGCGAGGTTGAAAAGTAAGGCGTTTCTGCCGCCCCGCCGGCGATTTTTCGGTTAAAGTACCGGTTCTTAACCATGTTCTTTATGCTAGAATGTGATTCTAGCCGTCGGATATACAGCCATTCCCCATGTCTAACCCCTTAACCAAGCTTGCCGAATATTTGCCCCATAAGGGGATAACCGCCATCGGGCGGCACCTTTGGCATGACATGATCGGGTTCGCCGAAGATTTCTGGCATGACGGCAATGGCGAGATGCCCGCGCCGGTTTCCGCCGCTACCGCCGAAAATGCCGGGACTGCGGCCGAGGCGGTGACGGCCGCGCCCGTGGAAGAAGGCGGCTGGCACGCCAAAGCGGGCGAAATTTCCGAAAAAATGTGGGGCGATGGCTATGTCACGCCCGGTGACGAGGTTTTAACCGAACGTCTGATTACGCCGCTCGGCATCAACAAGAATATGAGCATCCTCGATCTTTCCGCAGGATTAGGCGGTCGTCTGCGCAAGACGGCGGCGGATTTCGGGGTTTATGTCAGCGGGTTGGAACCCGACGCCGAAATCGCCAAGCGCGGGATGCAGATGTCGGTTTCGGCGGGGCTCGGCAAGAAAGCCGAGATCGTGCATTACGAGCCGATGAGTTTGAAAGTGGCGCGCGGCTATGATTGCGTGCTGGCGCGTGAGACGATTTACCGCGTGCCGGACAAAGCGGCTTTCATCAATCTGATCGTCGCCTGCTGCAAACCCAAATCGCAGATTTCCTTCACCGATTATATCGTCAATGCCGAGGTGCGCGACGCGCCCGCGATCGTCGCGTGGCGCGCGTTCGAAAGCGGGGCCGATCCTATCGGCCTCGTCGAAATGGCCGAATTATGGGCCAAGGCCGGATTCAATCTGCGCGTTCACGAAGATCAGACCGATTTCTATAAAAAGGAAGTTAAGGCCGGGCTGGTGCGACTAGCGGCTTTTATGAAAACTGTCGAGAAACCCGATACCGTCACCCGCAAGGCTATCGCCAAGCGCATCACGACATGGGCGCATCGCGTGGCGGCTATGGATGCCGGGATGAAGTTTTACCGTTTTTACGGGCTTCGCTAAGCGTGCGGTCGTTTGGCATTCTTCGATGCCAGACGTGAATCGCTCGCTCTATTTAAAATGGTTTTTTTGAGAAGTTTCGCCATTTCCGTAATCGTTGGGGCGCGGGCGCTGGCCTTGCGCCACACCATGCCGATGCGGCGCGACGGCGCGGGATGGGTGAAGGGAATGTAACGCAGATCGTCGGCGCGGGTGGCCGCGATGGCGGGCATCAGGGTCATCAAAGGGCTGTGCGGCGTTTGCACCATCAGGCGCAAAGTTTCGAGGCTGGTGGCGCGGAAACTTTTTTCCTCATCGGCGCCGTGGGCGCGGCAGACATCGAGCGCCTGATCGCGCAGGCAATGGCCTTCGTCGAGCAGCAGGAGTTTATGGCCCGCAAGTTCATCGGCCCGCACCGATTTGCGTTTGGCGAGAGGATGATCGCGCCCGACCGCGAGCAGGAACTCGTCTTCGAACAAAACCGCGCTTTCAAGCGACGCATCTTCGACCGGCAGCGCCAGCAAGTCGGCGTCGATGCGCCCGGTTTTCAGTTTTTCCAGCAGGATTTCGGTTTTTTCCTCGGCCAGCAGAAGCTGCATCAGCGGGAATGCGGCGTTGATGGCGGGGACGAAGGAGGGGAAGACGTAGCTGGCCAATGTCGGGATGGCGCCGAGGCGGAATTCGCCCGCGCGCGGATCGCCTGCTAGGCGGGCGATGTCGCGGATATTCTTTTCGTCCTGCAGCATGCGGCGGGCGATGACGGCCACGCGCGACCCGGCCTCGGTAATCATCACTTTTTTGTTGGTGCGTTCGAACAAACGCACGCCGAGATATTCTTCCAGTTTTTTAATCTGCATGGAAAGCGTCGGCTGGCTGACATTGCAGGATTCGGCGGCGCGTTTGAAGCTGCCTGTGTCGGCCACAGCCAGCAGATAATGAAGATCGCGGAAATTCATAGAGCGGCCTCGCCGCACCCGCTATCGTCATCCCGGCGCAAGCCGGGATCCAGTACGACAAGCGCCATAAGACATGACTTGTGGGGACTATGGGACTGGATCCCGGCTTGCGCCGGGATGACGGCTCTCGTTGAAGGCTGGCCGAAGATACAGACCGACGATTTCATTTTCTATAAATGAACAGTTTTTCTTTGAACGGCGTGCGGTAGCGCAGGATGGTGTCCGTATGCCACGGTTCGTTGAGGGGGAATGTGTTGGCGATGACGAGGCTGCCGGGGCGCAATTCGCGGTTCAGCTTGTCGCCGACCTTGATCGTCAGGTTGCCGCTCAGATACATGATGACGGCATCGGCCTTGCTGGAATCATAGGGCAGGAAGTCGAGGCATTCGAACGTGACATTGCTGGGGCCAAAGCAGCGTTGCAAAAATTGAGCCTGCTTGTGCGGGATTTTGGCCATTTCGACGCCGATGATGTGGCTGTCGGGCACTTTGCTTCCGAGATAGCGCGCCAGCTCCCCGCGCCCCGAACCGAGATCGATGATGGTGAAGGGGCGGTCGCCGCGCGCCGGTTTGGTTTCTTCTGCGGCCTTGCGCAAAATACCGGCAATTTTCCGCCGCGCGACAAAGCCAGTTGCCAAAGTCGGTACGTTATGCCGGTTCCATGTCAGTTCAAAAATAATGCGCCAGACGGCATAGCCGAGCAAACAAAGCGGCAGAACCGAATAGACGGTGAAAGGATGCACCAATCCCCAACCGGTCAAACCCAGAAGGGCGAGCAGGACAATGCCGACGGCATCAAGTTGCCAATATCTGGATTTGTGGGGGTTGCTATTATTCATGGGGCGAGCGTAACCCAATGCGGGAGTTTCGGAAAGCCGCCTTGCCAATCCGGCGTCAGTTATTTTCGGGCGAGAGCAAAAGTCGCGCCGGGCGCCTCAGGGCCATCCGCGCGCGGCAATAAGCGAGATGCAACTCGACAAAATCCTCGTCTCCAACGGAGGCGCGGCGGTGAACTTCTTTTAAAGTCATAGGCGGCGTTGTAATCGGCGCGTAACAGGTTTTCGAATGGGCTGAGGTGCGGACACCGAACAGATCAAAGGCCTTATAACGGGACGTATATAACATTTGGTGGGCGCGAGCGTCGAGACTTTGAAAGTCGCTAATGCGCAACCGGAGCGCTTGTCGGTCGGGAAAGTTTTTTTCCAGCCATTTTCTGAGTTCCTCATGGAAGTGGTGCGTACTCTTGATCTCCCATCTGGTGATCCATGGAGTGCGGTTTTTATAATATTCGTCGAGCACTATGGCCCGGGTCTTGGGAAGCGAGGCTTCAAGCGCATCGGCAGTAAGCCGGGAAATTATATTTTCCGATGCGGCTGAAAAGTTACGAATTATATTCATCGGATAATACCTCCACACAACGAATTTTATAAGATCCTGTGCAGCCAGACAAACAAAAACGCCGGTTCTGTGAAGAACCGGCGTTTTGTGGATATGTGAGAATTTTTTGATGCTTTGGTTTGTTCCCCTTCGGGGAAAATGACGTCATCCGTCTCGAAGACCTGGCAGCGACTTACTCTCCCGGGCCTTAAGGCACAGTACCATCAGCGCAGGTGGCTTTCACGTCCGAGTTCGGGATGGGATCGGGTGCAGGACCACCGCTATAACCACCAGGTCGTCGAGACGGATGATGTAAAATGAAAGGTTCGGGTCAGGGCAGGGCGGTGTATGGGCCCTGCGCTTGGCCTCTGATAAGGATCAAGCCTATCGAGTTATTAGTACCGGTAAGCTACACGCCTCGCGGCGCTTCCACATCCGGCCTATCAACGTGATGGTCTATCACGACTCTCGGGGAATACTTGTTTCAAGGTAAGTTTCACGCTTAGATGCTTTCAGCGTTTATCTTTTCCGTATTTTAGCTACTCGGCTATGCCGCTGGCGCGACAACCGATCCACCAGAGATACGTTCATCCCGGTCCTCTCGTACTAGGGACAAATCCTTTCAATATTCCTACACCCACGGCAGATAGGGACCAAACTGTCTCACGACGTTTTGAACCCAGCTCACGTACCACTTTAATCGGCGAACAGCCGAACCCTTGGGACCTTCTCCAGC
>JARLJC010000009.1 GCA_031291435.1 Alphaproteobacteria bacterium
ACTACCCGGCGCGGCTGGTAATAAGTCTGGGGATAGGCATAAACCGGCTGCTGCTGATAAACCACCGGCTGCGGCGCGGGGGCGAAGGCATCGCCGACCGCGACGAAGGGAGCGGTTGCGATAGTGGCCGCCGCGCCGACGATAGCGCCGATGCCAGCCGCCACACCCCAGCCGATGCCGCCGCCATGATGATTTTCGTGCCAGCCACCACCGCCATGATCGTGCCAGCCACCACCATAACCGCCATGGCCGTGATCCCAGCCGTGGGCCTCGGCGGGGGCGAGAGGGGCCGCGGCCAGAGCGGCCGCTGTGAGGGCGATTGCTGCGAATTTGTACTTCATTTGGGCCTCCTTCGTTTGGCGCCCCGTCCGGAGCCGGAAGAAGAGGGAATCAATCCCTGAACTAAATGAAACGATATCGTGTCATTATGACCGGATTGTGGCCCGGATGAGGGCCTTTCGTATTTAATAAAATAACGCGAAGTCAAAGGTATAGTCCATATTTGTGAGTAGGAGTGATAATCATTCGCAAAATTATGTGGACAGGGACGGGGCGTAAATATAGGTTGGCCGCTATTCACCAGGGGAGACACAGAATGAAACCGAGGGCCGCCGGATTTTTGCTCGTTATCGCTAGCGTCATGGCTGTGGCGCTGCCTGCGCATGCCGAAGATGTTGTCGAGACGCAGCTGACCTTGACCAATCATACCTTCGCCCCGCAGGAACTCGCGGTGCCTGCGGACAAAAAAATCAAGCTTACTGTCGTTAACAAGGATGCCTCGACCGCCGAATTCGAAAGCGACGATCTGGGGCGCGAGAAAGTGGTGCCCGCCAACGGCCAGATTTACGTCTATATCGGGCCGCTCGATCCGGGGACTTACGGTTATTACGACGATTTCCATCGCGAAACCACCACCGGCAAGATTATCGCCAAGTAAAGAGAGTAAAAAATGTTCGCAGCCGCCCTGATTGTTTTTCGTGAAGTTCTCGAAGCCTCGTTGATCGTGACGATCATCCTCGCGGCGACGCTCGGCATGCCGCATCGCGGTAAATGGGTTTCGCTGGGGATCGCGGGCGGCGTGGCCGGGGCAGGGCTGGTGGCGGCGGCGACAGCATGGCTGGCGACCTTGTTCAACGGCTCGGGGCAGGATATCGCCGATGCCGGAATTCTGTTCCTCGCCGTCGGGCTTATCAGCTGGCACGCGGTGTGGATGAACACGCATGGGCGGCGGATGGCGGTGGAAATGCGCAATGTCGGCCAGAGCGTGGCCGAAGGCGAAAAGCATATGTCGATCCTCGCTATCGTGGTCGGCCTCGCGGTAATGCGGGAGGGGTCGGAGATCGTGCTGATGCTGCAGGGGCTGTGGACAGGCGGCAATGCCGCGCCCACCCTGATCGGCGCGGGGATCGGTCTGGCGGCGGGCGTGGCGCTGGGTGCGCTGATGTATCTGGGTTTTGTCGTTCTGCCTTTGCAGAAGGTTTTCACGCTTACCAATGTGGTGCTGGTGCTGATCGCGGCGGGCATGGCGGCGCGCGGCGCCAATTATCTGGTGCAGGCGGGGCTGCTGGAACCGATGGGCTCGCGCCTGTGGGACAGCAGCGGGTTTGTTGCCGATGACAGTATAGCAGGACGCATGCTGGGCGCGCTGATCGGTTATGTGGCGCGGCCGAGCGGCGTCGAAGTCGGGTTTTATGTGGCGACGATCGCCACCGTCCTTATGCTGATGCATGTGGCGCGCGCGCGGATTGCGGTGATGGTGGCCGGGGCCGTCGTGGTGGCGGGGATTTGCCTGTTCGCGTCGCAGGCGCGTGCGGGTGAAGTTGTGTCGCCTTACGTCGTCAAAGGCGAATATGAATTCGAGCAGCAGGGCTATATCGCCCATGACCGCAATCAGGATAACAGCGGCGAAAAGAGTTTGATCGCCGAGATTGGCCTTTCGCCCACCGATTTCTGGCGCACGGAACTGGAAGGCGAATTTGCGCGCGAGCCTGGCCAAGATACCTCGATGCAGTTCGGCTCGTTCAACTGGGAAAATACCTTTGAGATTACCGAGCCGGGCGAGTACTGGATCGATTCCGGTTTATTCGCCGAAGTCGATTTCACCCGCCAGAACGCAGCCAATAATTTCATCTTCGGCTATCTCGGCGCCAAGCGGTTCGGGCGCATTCTGGAAACCGCGAATTTGCTCCTGCACAAGGATGTGGGCAGCGAAGTGACGGCGACCGGCCTGATTTACAGCAGCCAGACCAAATATATGATCAGGCCGTGGATCGAACCTGGCTTCGAAATCTATGGCGACACCGCGGGCAAGGAAAAATTCGCCGATCAGGATTTCGCGGCGGGCCCCGGCCTGTTCGGCAAAATCCCGACCTTCGACGGGCAGGCTTTGAAATATGAGGCCGCCTATCTGTTCGGCGCGACCCCGGCGACGGCAGACCGGGCGGTGCGCTGGAAACTCGAATATGAGTTTTACTTATAGGGCGTGGGGGTTCCCCGTCCGACTGCGTATTGCTTGGCGCCGGATAGGTTTCTGTCAGATAATAGTCCGATGGTTTCGCAACAATCGATTCGGACATTTCCTGCCCTTGAGGGGTATCGCGGCATCGCCGCGCTCCTTATTGCTCTCTATCATTATCGGTGCGGATTTACCGGTTTCGGCAATTATCCGGCGGGCGACGGCTATCTGGCGGTCGATCTGTTTTTCGTCCTTAGCGGTTTCGTTCTGGCGCATGCCTATCTGCCGCGTTTGCGGCGCGGGCTGTCGGTTATCGATTTTATGAAAATCAGACTGGTGCGGCTTTACCCTCTTTATTTTCTCGGGCTGGTGACGGGAACCGCGATGCTGGCGCTCGGTCTGGGCGCGGTTCAGGGGTTCAGTTCCGGCAATCTGGCGACCAGCTTCGCCTGGGAAGTTTTCATGCTGCCTTCGCCGACCACATTTCTGAATCAGTTATTTCCCATCAATTTTGTCGGCTGGTCTCTGTTTTTCGAAATGGCCGTCAACCTGCTGTTCGCGCTGTTCTGGCGTTTTCTGAATGCGCGTGTGCTGGCCGCTGTTCTGCTGATTTCGGGCGCAGGGCTGTGCGCCTATACTTTGCTGATCCATAGTGCCAGCTCGGGAAATATGTGGGGGCCTTTGATGATTTTCGGAGTGCCGCGCGTGATCTTTTCTTTCTTCCTCGGCGTGTTTCTCTATCGGCTGCATGAAGAAGGGCGGCTCAGGATCGAATCCGGCGCGGCTCCCGTTCTTATGGGGGCGGTCATGCTTGCTGCTTATCTTCTGGTTCCGGTCGATGATGTCATTCGCGGCATCTACGATCTCGGCTTCATTCTGATGCTATCGCCGATGCTTGTCATACTGGGGATCAACGCGCCTATGAGCAAAGAGTGGCGGCGCGTTTTCTCATTCATAGGCGCGCCGTCTTATGCCTTGTATGTTTTTCACATCACCTTTGTGACTGTCGCTGTTTCCGCCGCGCGCCGGTTGTGGGATGCGCCGCCGATTGTGGCCGTGGCGCTGGCGGCGGTGGCGGTGATGTTGGGAGCCAGCGTTGTCGCCGACATTGTTTACGATGGGCCGGTGCGGCGGATGTTAACGGCCCGCTTTATCAAGAAGGCGGCTTAAGGCGTTTGGAGCGGGTGAGGGGAATCGAACCCCCGTCATCAGCTTGGGAAGCTACTGCTCTACCATTGAGCTACACCCGCATATTTTTCTCTTCATCCCGGCGCAAGCCGGGATCCAGTCCCAAAGCATCCATAAGACAATCCTTAGAATGCTTATCGTACTGGATCCCGGCTTTCGCCGGGATGACGACATATGCGGGAAGATAGCGCGGCGGAATTCTTTCTGCTAGGCTGTTTTTCATGCCGATTGAACACAAACATCCCTATGCCGCCACCACACGGCACATTCGCGTGAGCGTGGTGCCGACCTATCTCGATGAGAAGTCGGCGCCTGCCGACCAGCATTTCGTGTGGGCCTATGAGGTTACTATAGAAAATATGGGGTCGGAAACCGTGCAGTTGCTGAGCCGCTACTGGCGCATCACCGACGCGCGCGGCGAGGTGCATGAAGTGCGCGGTGCCGGGGTGATCGGCGAACAGCCGATGCTCGAGCCCGGCGACCGGTTCGAATATACCAGCGGCACACCTCTGGCGACGCCCTCGGGGATTATGCAGGGCACCTATCAAATGGAAAACGAACGCGGCGAGCGGTTCGATATCGAAATCCCTGCCTTTTCGCTGGATAGCCCTTATCAGCCGGTGCGGTTGCATTAAGACTTTAAGAAAAGGGAGTGGAATTTGAGCGATCAAGATGAAGTTATCATAAAAACATATACCGGGAGTCAGTCGGAAGCTATGGCGCTCTATCAGGCTGACTCTGCTGATATGGCTGCTCAAAATTATTTTCCGACATCCCAAAGTTGGGTGCCGGGGAGGTGGAGCGGGAGTGATTTTCTTGTGGCGCTTTTGCTCTGCTTTATCTTTGTCGGAGTTCTGATTTTTCTTTACATGCTTGTTGTGACCCCAAAGGGCACATTATTCGTAACGTATGCGCTGCGCGTTTCTGCTGAGGAGAAGATTTGCCCTAGATGTGCCGAACAGATTAAAGCGGCGGCATTGGCATGTCGGTTTTGCGGTTATGAATTCAAGACTACTTAAATGGCTTAGTGCGCTTCGGCCCAGTTGTTGGCATGCCCGGCTTCGGCAACCAGCGGCACCTTGAGTTCGACGGCGGGCTTGTGTGCATTTTCCATCACCGATTTGACTAATACGGTCGTGGCGTCGAGTTCTATGAGCGGAACTTCGAACACCAGTTCGTCATGCACTTGCAGCAGCAGGCGCGCGCCAAGTTTGGCTTCGGCAAGCGCGGGGCCGACGCGGATCATCGCACGTTTCATGATGTCGGCGGCGGTGCCCTGCAACGGTGCATTGATGGCGGCGCGTTCGGCCCCGCCGCGCTGCGGGCCTTTGTCGCGAATGCCGCGAATGTAAATCCGCCGTCCGAACAAAGTTTCGACATAGCCCTTGTCGCGCGCGAATTCCTTGGTGCTTTCCATCCAGTCGCGCAATTCGTGGAAACGGTTAAGATAGGCTTTGATGAATTCGCCGGCCTCGCCCGGCGAGATGCCGAGCTGTTTCGCAAGGCCGAAACCTGAAATCCCATAGATGATGCCGAAATTAATCGCCTTGGCGGCGCGGCGTTTGTCGGGCGTCATATCTTTCAACGGAATTCCAAATGCCTGACTGGCGGTCAGCGCGTGAATATCGACGCCTTCGCGAAACGCCTCGATCAGGGCGGTGATATTGGCTGCGCCCGCCGCGAGCCGCAATTCGATTTGCGAATAATCGACCGAGAGCAATGTATAGCCGTCCTCGGCGATGAAGGCCTGACGAATGGCGCGGCCATCTTCGGTGCGGATGGGAATATTCTGCAAATTAGGGTCGGTCGAAGCAAGGCGGCCCGTCGCCGCGCCGACCAGCGAGAAGGACGTATGGATGCGCCCGGTTTTCTCATTGATCTGCAGGGGCAGGGAGTCGGTGTAAGTCGATTTCAGTTTGGCGACGCTGCGCCAGTCGAGAAGCTTGACGACGATTTCATGGCCCTGTTCCGCCAAAGGTTCAAGCACATCAGAGGCAGTAGAAAAAGCGCCGTTCTTGCCTTTAAAACCGCCGGGCAAACCCATTTCGGCGAACAACACATTGCCGAGCTGTTGCGGCGAGCCGACATTGAATGTGTGGCCGGCCAGCGCGTGAATTTCCATTTCGAGTTTCGCCATGCGTTTGGCAAAACCTTCGCTTTGCTTGCGCAGAATTTCGGCATCGATGCGAACGCCGGTGGTTTCCATAAGTGCGACGACGGGAACGATGGGCCGCTCGATACGTTCATAGACGCGGGTGACGTTCTGCTGCGCGATCTGCGGTTTCAGAATGTGCCATAGGCGCAAAGTGAAATCGGCATCCTCGGCGGCGTAATCGGTGGCTTTGTCGAGCGGCACGCGGTCGAAGGTGATGCGGTTCTTGCCGGTGCCGGTCACTTCGTCGAACGAAATCATTTTATGCTGGCAATGCAGGAGCGCGAGTTCGTCGAGGCCGTGGCCGTGCTGGCCCGCCGCGAGGCAATAAGACAACAACATCGTGTCGTCATAAGGTTCGACGACAAGCCCATGCTGCGCCAGCACCTGCGAGTCGTATTTGAGATTATGCGCGATTTTGAGTGTGGCCGGATCGCGCAGGACATCTTTCAACTGTTTGACCAAGGCGGCGATAGTAATCTGTTTCGGCGCGGGCGCGGCGTCGAACGAAAAACCGCCATCCGCCGGCGCGCTGTTGGGGTCGATGTGATTAAGCGGTATGTAGCAGGCCTTACCGGGGGCAATCGCCAGCGAGACTCCAACCAGTTTCGCGGTACAGGCATTAAGTGAATCCGTTTCCGTGTCGATGGCGAGAACGCCATTCGCGCGCGCGGCCTGCGCCCACCATTTCAAACGTTCTTCCGTTTGAATGAGTTCATATTCCTGTTTGACGTCGGATTTGGCTGCGACAGGATGTTGCTCCGCGGGCATCGGGATGCTGGGCGGCGGGCCGACTTTCGACGAAGTTACCGAAAGCGGCGCATTCAGTTTCAGCAGCAGCGATTTAAAATTCTGTTCCTGCAAAAACGCCGCCAGTTCGGCGTGATGATCGGCCTTCCATACCAAATCTTCAATCGGCGTCGGCAGCAGCACATTGTCGTCGAGCAGCACAAGCTGCCGTGACAGGCGCGCAAGTTCGGCGTTTTGCGTCAATGCCTCGCGGCGTTTCGGCTGTTTGATATTGGCGGCCTGTGCCAACAGGTTATCGAGCGAGCCATATTCGTTGATAAGTTCGGCGGCGGTCTTCACGCCGATGCCGGGCACGCCCGGAACATTGTCGGTGCTGTCGCCGACCAGCGCCTGCACATCGACAACCTTGTCGGGCGTGACGCCGAATTTTTTGAAAACTTCATCGACACCGATGGGCGTCGATTTCAGCGGATCGAACATTTCCACGCCGGGGCGCAGCAACTGCATCAAATCTTTGTCGGAGGAAACGATGCGTACCGGCCGGCCTTTGGCGACGCCTTCTTTGGCATAGGCTGCGATCAGATCGTCGGCCTCATACCCGGGCAATTCGACGCAGGGGATGCCATAGGCCTTGGTGGCCTCGCGGATCAGGGCGAACTGGGGAACCAGTTCGGGCGGCGGGGGCGGCCGGTGCGCTTTATATTCTTTGTAGAGATCGTTGCGGAAGGTTTTCCGCCCGGCATCGAAAATGACGGCGATATTGACGATCTTGGAGCCGTCCAGCAGCTTGTTAAGCATGTTGCAGTAGCCGAATACCGCATTGATCGGGGTTCCGTCGGGCCGCGTCATCGGAGGCAGGGCGTGGAATGCCCTGAAAATGAAGCCGGAACCGTCGATGAGATAGAGCATAAGGGAGGGGCTAGGGGCTGGAGGAAGAAGGAGGGCTCTTTCTAGGTTAAATCTGCGCATTTTCCAACCGTGATGATGTCGGCCGTTTTCTCTAGCCCCTAGCCCCTTCTATCTCCCTCTACTGCAATCAAATATCTCCTTGACGTTAGGGTAAAATAATCATAAAACCCGCGTGCCTTTACGGAATCGGTGGTGGATTAGGTGCTTGCTGAATAAGCAATTATCGCAATCCAGACGCGGTTTCGGATGCTGCAAAAGTTACATAGCCTGCGTTGACGAAACGGCTGGCGGGGTTGAGAAATCTCCGTTTAGCAGGGTCTTCCGGTGTTAAGTAATCCTCCCACGCGGGACGCGAGTTATGCGTCACGATGTGGGTTTTGCGTTTTGAATTTTACGGTTCGCTTGAACCAAGACGAAGAGGAAGATTGGATGCCTACAGTCAACCAGCTGATTAAAAAACCTCGCCAGCCGCTCGTGACGCGCGACAAGGTTCCGGCCCTTCAGGAATGCCCGCAGAAGCGCGGCGTCTGCACCCGCGTTTATACGACCACCCCGAAGAAGCCGAACTCCGCGCTTCGTAAGGTCGCGCGCGTGCGCCTGACCAACGGCCACGAAGTCATCAGCTACATTCCCGGCGAAGGCCACAATCTCCAGGAACACAGCGTCGTGATGATCCGCGGCGGCCGTGTCAAGGATTTGCCCGGCGTTCGTTATCACATCATCCGCGGCACGCTCGATACGCAGGGCGTCAAAGACCGCAAGCAGCGCCGTTCGCTCTACGGCGCGAAGCGTCCTAAATAAGGGGTAACAAATGGCTCGTCGTCGTCGCGCAGAAAAACGCACCGTCCTTCCCGATCCCAAATTCGGCGAAGTGATCGTCACCAAGTTCCAGAACGTCCTGATGTATGACGGCAAGAAGTCTGCCGCCGAACGCATCCTGTACGGCGTCCTGGAAAAGATTCAGAAGTATTCGAAGGGCGGCAACGCTCTCGAAATCTTCAAGAACGCTATTGAGAATGTGCGTCCGCATCTCGAAGTTCGTTCGCGCCGCGTCGGTGGTGCGACGTACCAGGTGCCGGTCGAAGTCCGCAAGGAACGTGGCGAAGCATTGTCGATGCGCTGGATCATCACCGCCGCGCGCGCCCGTGGCGAGCAGACGATGGAAGATCGTCTGGCCGCCGAAATTCAGGCTGCCGCGAACCAGAATGGCGCCGCCGTGAAGAAGCGTGAAGACACGCATCGCATGGCCGAAGCCAATCGCGCTTTCTCGCATTTCCGTTGGTAAGGACAGTTTAGAATGTCGCGTCAAACGCCCATCGAGAAGTATCGTAATATCGGCATCATGGCTCACATCGATGCGGGTAAAACCACGACTACTGAGCGTATTCTTTATTACACCGGCAAATCCTACAAAATCGGCGAAGTGCATGAAGGCACCGCGACGATGGACTGGATGGAGCAGGAACAGGAACGCGGCATCACCATTACTTCGGCAGCCACCACCTGCTTCTGGGACGGCCACCGCATCAACATCATCGACACGCCCGGCCACGTCGATTTCACCATCGAAGTCGAACGCAGCTTGCGCGTCCTCGATGGCGCCATCTGCCTGCTTGACGCCGTTTCGGGCGTCGAACCGCAGACCGAAACCGTGTGGCGTCAGGGCGACAAGTATCACGTTCCGCGCATGGTGTTCGTCAACAAGCTCGACCGCACCGGCGCCGATTTCTATCGCTGCGTCGAAATGGTCAAAGATCGCCTGGGCGCGAACACGCTCGTCATTCAGTTGCCGATTGGCGCCGAAGCCGATTTCAAAGGCATCGTCGATCTGCGCCGCATGAAGGCCGTTGTCTGGGAAAACGAAGCGCTCGGCGCGAAGTTCCACGACGAAGAAATTCCCGCCGACCTGATGGCGAAGGCCGTCGAGTATCGCAAGCAGATGCTCGAGCAGATCGTCGAAATGGACGATGCCGTGATGACCGAATATCTCGACGGCAAGGAACCTTCGCTCGAACAGATCGATATGTGCATCCGCAAGGGCACCGTCGGCATGAAGTTCGTGCCGATCCTCACCGGCTCGGCTTTCAAGAATAAGGGCGTACAGCCTTTGCTCGATGCCGTCGCCGCCTATCTGCCGTCGCCCCTCGATATCGGCGCGGTTAACGGTTTTAAGGTCGATAGCAAAGACGAACATGACGAGCGCGCGCCGTCGGACGAAGCGCCTTTCTCGGCGCTCGCTTTCAAGATCATGACCGACCCGTTCGTCGGCTCGCTGACCTTCACGCGCATTTATTCAGGCAAGCTGGAATCCGGCACTTACGTGCAGAACACGGTCAAGGGCGAACGCGAACGTATCGGCCGCATGCTTTTGATGCATGCCAACAGCCGCGAAGAAATCAAGGAAGCGTTCGCGGGTGACATCGTCGCTCTGGCCGCTCTCAAGGACACGACCACCGGCGACACGCTGTGCGACACGGCGAAGCCCATCGTTCTCGAACGTATGGAATTCCCCGATCCGGTTATCGAAATGTCGATCGAGCCGAAGTCGAAGGCCGATCAGCACAAGATGACCAACGCGCTCTTGCGTCTCGTACAGGAAGATCCGTCCTTCCGCCTGGCGTCGAACCCCGAAACGGGCCAGACCGTCATCAAGGGCATGGGCGAACTGCATCTCGAAATTAAGGTCGATATTCTGCGCCGCGCT
>JARLJC010000010.1 GCA_031291435.1 Alphaproteobacteria bacterium
ATGAACCGATCCATCGATGTGCAGGATCGGCAGCGCGATATAGTCGGTGACGCCCTCCGCGCGCAGGTCATCAAAAAGCGAAAAGCGCTTCCCATCGGGGCCGTCGAGCAGCGCTCTGACCTCCCGCCCCTCACCAAAGACGATCGCAAGCGGGCTGTTTCGAAATCCCGGCGAATCCAGCGTTTCGTAATTGGCGCTGCCGACAACGACTTCCGCCCCCGGCCGCCAGATGAAATTGCGGCCGATGATATCGGGATGCAGCGTGCGCACGAAGACGCCGACGCGCCAAAGCGGCAGGCCCGCCGCAACCAGGCGTTCGCAGGTCTCCGCCATCATCCGCGGCGGGCTGGGCGCGGACCTCGCCCCGTCGATCAGCCAGTCGGTCAGCTTCTGCAAATCGCCAGCGTTCATGGCAGGCACATTGCGGCGCAAGTTGCGGGAAGGTCAAGGCGGGTTGGAGTGGTCAAATTTGGCCCGCTGCCCCGCGCACGCGGCAACCACGCAAGGCAATGAAGGCTCGACAAAGGGGAGAGTGACTGCAAGACTGCCCCTATAATTAATAAATCAACGGAGGAAACAATGAATATTAATCGCCGCCAGCTGGCCTTGCCTGTGATTGCCTTTGGACTCCTGGGAGTGGTCCCCGCCTTCGCGGGCGCGGATGAAGATGCGGTTGCCAAGAACGTCGAGGCATTCCGCGCAGCTCAATTCGCCGCCGACGCCAAGACACTGGAAGGGCTCTGCGCGGCCGAACTCAGCTACAGCCACTCCGACGGAAGGGTCGAAGACAAGCCGACCTTTGTCGCCAACGCCACCGACGCAAAGTCAAAATTCCTGCAGCTGGCTTACCAGGACGTGAGCGTCCGCGTGGTCGGTCCCGCGGCGATCGTGCGGTTCCACTGGGTCGGCGAAAGTCAGGCCGCCGCCGACGGCAAGAAAAGCAACACCAATCTTCACGTCCTGATGAACTGGCAGAAGCAAGGTACGGACTGGAAACTTCTTTCCCGCGCATCCACCAAACTCTGAGCCCGCCCAATCGACCGATTGGCGTAGTGACGCCAACGGTCGAAGGGTTCCGCTACTCGGCGCCGGTAGCCCGCATGCGCCCTACGGGCTGGGGGGGTTGAATTTTCCGCAAAATGATATATGATATTGATATCATATATCGAGGTGAGACGATGAGAACACTTGTCGATCTCGGCGACACCCAGATTCAAGCGCTGGATGAGTTGTCGAAAAAAGAAAAGCGGTCGCGCGCGGCGTTGATCCGCCAGGCAATCGACGACTATCTCCAGAAGCGACATGACACACAGGAAGGCGAAGCCTTCGGCCTGTGGGGCAAACGCAAGGTGGACGGCCTCGCCTATCAGGAAAAAGTGCGCCGCGAATGGTGAAAGCGCTGTTCGACACCAACATTCTCGTCGACTACCTCAATGCGGCTCCCAAAGCCCGAACTGAACTTCGGCGCTACCGGGAAAAGGCCGTCAGTATCATCACGTGGATGGAGGTGATGGCTGGCGCTACCGGCGACGTCGAACGGGCGACGCGCAGCTTTCTCAGTAGCTTCGATATCATCGCGCTCGATGGCGAGATTGCAGAGCGCGCCGTCAACCTTCGCCGCGACCACCACATCAAATTGCCCGACGCCATTATCTGGGCAACGGCGCAGACACGCGGGATGCTGCTGGTCACGCGAAATACCAGGGATTTCGCAGCCGACGATCCGGGCATCCG
>JARLJC010000079.1 GCA_031291435.1 Alphaproteobacteria bacterium
GCTGGTGGCGGCATTCGGAATCTACAATGTTATTTCCACCGTCGTGATGGAAAAGCAGCGGGACATCGCGATTCTCAAATCCATGGGATTCCACGCGCGCGACATCCAGACGATATTCCTGATGGAAGGTATCCTGTTGGGCGTTCTGGGCTGCGCCTTCGGCCTGCCCTTCGGCACAGGCATCATGTTCGGGCTGGGACAGCTTGCCTTCAAATTTCCCGGAACCACGCAGCTGACGCAAATGCCGATCGACTGGAGCTGGCAGCAATTCGCCATCGCCGGCTCATTCGCCCTCATCGCGGCGATCGGCGCCGCGCTGCTGCCGGCGCGAAAGGCCGCGAGAGTCAGGCCGGTCGATATCCTTCGCGGAGCCGGGGCGTGAGCGAAGCCCTGCTTCGGGCGGAACGGTTGACGCGAACGCTGCCGGGCGAGGTGCCGGTAACCTTGGTGCGCGACATCGATTTGCAGGTTGGCGCCGGTGAGTTCGTCGCCATCACCGGCCCATCCGGATCCGGCAAATCGTCGCTTTTGTATCTCCTGGGCCTTTTGGACCGCCCGACCAGCGGGACCTTGTGGCTTGAGGGCCTGGAGACTTCCAACTTTGATGAAAACAGGCTGGCGGACATTCGCCTTTCCCGACTGGGGTTTGTATTTCAGTCCAATTTTCTGTTGCCTGAATTTACCGCCCTCGAGAATGTGCTGCTTCCGATCCGGCGACTGGGAAAGCTCAGCGAGCACGACGCCAGACAGCGGGCACGGAACATCCTTGCCGAACTCGACCTTGCCAGCCAATGCGAAAAACTGCCCCACCAGATGTCCGGCGGCCAGAATCAACGCGTCGCCATAGCAAGAGCCATGGCGAATGACCCGCCGATAATCTTCGCCGACGAGCCGACCGGCAATCTGGACACGGTTTCAAGCGCGAATGTTCAGAACATTCTCCAGGATCTGTCGCGCCGCAAAGGTCGCACGGTGTTGGTGGTTACGCATGACCAGAGCTTCGCCGCCAAATGCGATCGCATTATTCCCGTTATGGATGGCAGGATCGTCGGAAAA
>JARLJC010000011.1 GCA_031291435.1 Alphaproteobacteria bacterium
GAAGGAGCCGACATGAGCGAGCGCAAATGCGAGGCCCCCGTCGATCCATACGTTGCGATGATTTCGGCGCTCGCGCGGTGCACCTTTCTACCGGCGAGTTGGGATAAGCGTTTCGTTGGCGCAATGTGCCAGCGGCCACCCGACAAAATGACCGAGCCCCATCGCGCGACAATTTTGAGGCTCATTCACCGATACCGGCGGCAAATCTCAACCGAGATCATCATACTTGCGCAGGATTACGGCGAGTTCCGCGCCCGTGCTTCGACCGAAAGGAATGAGGGATGAGCGACAAAGCATCAACATGGCGCGATTTGGCTGATCGGTGCGCGAAGGCGACGGGGGCGGATCGGGAATTAGATAGCGCGATAGCCTGCGCCGCGTTCGGATGGACACGCGAAACCGTCGAGATAATGGGGATACCAGACGTTGCGGTGCTTGTGGACACCGATGGGAATGGCCCGCAGATCGAAGGAGAATATACAGGATCGTTGGATTGCATCGTCTCGCTGATCGAACGGGAATTGCCGGGGCAGTCATGGAACGTGGGATGGAGCAACCCGGAAATTCTTGGGTTGGATATTCCGGGGTTTGCGAATTGCGGCGACGATGATTACGGGACATCGGAGGCCGCTACCCCCACGCTCGCCCTCTGCGCCGCCTTCTGCACCGCCATGGCCGCAAAATCGGAGGCGGAATAATGGACATATCCCTATGCCCAGCCACAGACTGCGCCGTAGCCCCACAATGCCGTAGGAGCCCGGCCAGCGGCACGGAGCCAAGCGGCTGGCGGTCGTGGGCGCCCTTCAAGCCGATGGGAGCGGAGGGGTGTGAGGACTTCCTGCCATCGCGTCGTGAAATCAAAGACCGCCAGCAACCCGAGGCCACCCGATGAAAACCGCACTCTATCTTGCATCGCAATACGAATGCGCCGTGATCCCGGCTGGCAAAGTCGCGGCGGATTATTTCAACATGACGCCCGACAAGTTCTTGCGGAAGGTCAGCGCCGGGGAAATCAGCCTGCCGTTGATCCGCATGGGCGACAGTCAGCGCAGCGCCAAGGGCGTACACGTCGATGATCTGGCCGCATTTATCGATGCCCGCAGAGCCGACGCCATCAAGGAAAATCGCAGCCTTTGCGGGTGACGGGTTACGACATAACTACAACATGGCGACGGATCGCCTTATTTCTCTAGGCGTTCCGTCCAATCCATCATGGGAGCCAAACAAAATTTCCATCTGTGGAAAACCGCGCCTTTCCGCCGTTTTTCAATGGATTGCGCCATTTCGCTAACTGTCCTGAGTCATCCTGAGAATTGCCAAGTGCGCCCGAGTTTGCAACTAACTACGACACATGTTGTAAAATGGCGGGCGAATGTTGTAGTGGGATCGATCATCGAAAGACGCCGCAAAGACGGCTCGACGGCCTATATGGCCCAAATCATGCTTATGCGCGAGGGGAAAATCGCGCATCGGGAAAACCAGACCTTTGACCGTAAGCCAGCCGCAGCCGCTTGGATCAAGAAGCGCGAGGCGGAATTAGCGCGGCCCGGCGCGGTGTTGGGCCAAAGCCAGAAGGTGCGCTGCGCAA
>JARLJC010000080.1 GCA_031291435.1 Alphaproteobacteria bacterium
CCCTATCGCGTGCCGATCGCCCGGCTCGCCGCCGCGCAGGCGGCGCTGGGCGAGGCGGCGCGCTCCACCGCCTGAGTCCCGCGCGAGACGCCCGTGCGACAGTCGCAGCAGATTTTGTCATTGGCGACGCGCGGGCGCGGCCTGTTGGAATTCACCGATGAGGCGCGCGCCTTCGTGCGCGCCAGCGGGCTGGCGACGGGACAGCTGACCCTGTTCTGCCGGCACACGTCGGCTTCGCTGCTGATCCAGGAAAACGCCGATCCGTCCGTCATCGACGACCTGCGCGCTTTCTTCGATCGCCTCGCGCCCGAGGGGCGGGGGCTTTACAGCCACGAAAACGAAGGCCCGGACGATATGCCCGCGCATCTGCGCGCGGCGCTGACCCAATCCAGCCTGACGATTCCCTTCGCCGAGGGCGATCTGCTGCTGGGGACGTGGCAGGGGATTTATTTGTTCGAGCATCGCCGCGCGCCGCATCGCCGCGAAGTGGTGCTGCACGCGATCGGCGAGTGAAGAAAGAATTTTTATATAGAATTGCCGTTAGGCCCGTGTATCGGTTTTGATGCCCGATTAATTGCGCTTTCTTTGGAGCATCTCCAAATGAAACTTTCTCAACAAGTGACCTATGCTATCGACGACGCCAGCGTAGGGAAATTAGATGCCGCTTTGTTACATGCATGTATAACGATAGATAATACTTCTAAGCGGTGCTTTCCGACAGAGGCAAAAGTCGGTCGTCGCTTCGTAAATTGTATTCGTAAGTACTACTGGATCATCGAGCCGATGTTGGGTGGGGGTGTGAATTTGGTTGATTGCCGATTTGCAAATATCAAGTTGAACAAAATATCGGCTCCAGATCTGGCTGAATTTGTATATGAGGTGTTCAGGTGCTCTCATGCGCATGGCGATGAAGTGCCTAGCGTATATTCAATCCTGCCGACAGCCGGATCGCAGTTGTCGAATTGGTCGTTTGGCCACGGTGAATTGCATATGCCCGACCGAATCGTTTGGGCTTTGTTGGCCGTTGCTGTGTTTGCAAAGGTGAACGCGCACGAAAAATCAGAAGGCGATTACTATCTCTCGCTAGGCAATGATCGATTTCCACTCTGTGATTGGTGGGGCTGTGAAACGGATTTTCGACCCTTCGCAGAAAGATATAATCAGACAAGAGTCACCTTCCAAGGACTCGATCGCCTTGAAAAATCCGGCGGTGATCCAAACAAGGATCAGACGGAAATTGTCATGATAGTCCAACCGTATTGGCCTGGTTCTCCTACGTAGGACAGGTAGATATGTCGGTAATTGCGTGGCTCGGTGCGCAAAACCAATCCAATCCTTGGAGGGTAGGTGAGACACGGGTTGCTCTTGCGAAGTTTTTTGTCTCTCACTAGACCCTGCGGAAATGTAGGGAGAATTTTGTGAGAGTGCCTTTTCCTGATCTCGCTTCCATCACCGCCGGCGGCAAGCGCGGCCTGTCGCGCGCCTTGGCGCTGATCGAGACCCATGAGGGCACGGCGGAACTGGCGGCCTTGCTCGACGCCGCGCTGGCGCAGACGCGCGCCCACGCGGCGGGC
>JARLJC010000081.1 GCA_031291435.1 Alphaproteobacteria bacterium
GGAAGGCTGGCCTTGCCCGCACCGCGCCGCAACTCGCGCCGGTTGATGGTGTGCAGACCAGCTTTCACGATATAGCGGGCCAATGTCGCCGCATTGCGTTCGGCCATCGGCAAGCTGGCATCACCATAGACCCGCTGCGCCATGGGCTTGGCATAGTCATCGATCCATTCGGCAGCGGCCTCAATTGTCGCCAGGCTAATTTCGCGCGGTTCATCACCACCACGCCACGCCCATGCCGACAGTTCGGCGGTCAACGCCAGGCGCAACAATGCCCCGTCGAGTTTGCCATAGAACGACTTGAGCAGACCGCTCGCGTCGGCATCGACTTCGGCATTGTCGCGCTGCCATGCCTCAAAAAGATCGGCGGCATGGGCGGACAAGGGCAAGGTGATGGCGACCGGCTGGCCCTCGGCATCATGGCCCCATTGCAGGCCATCAAGTCTGCGGTAGGCACCTTCAAGCGCGGGAATGTCGGCCATGCGTGTTGGCCGGTTGAAGGCCAGCTTATCCGGCCATGTCCAGAGGAAGCGGGCCAGCAGACCATCATCGGTGCCCGACAACAAGCAATCGGCGAGCTTGCCCGGCTGGATGCCACCAGCGACGGAAACGCCATTGAAGGGAACGGACAGCGGGCCCTTGGCGCCCTTGCGATCGATCGTGAACGACCGCCCGCCATAGGCTTCAAGCCAAAACTCGCGCCCGCCCGGTGCATACCGCTCAAAGCCTTGCAGCCAACCGGCCAATTCGTCCCGGTAATGCAGCGTTCCTTGCGGATTGCCCGCGAGAATCGCCGCCATCGCTTCCGGGGTGCTGTCCATGACCAAGCTGCGGCGCCGATGCGGTTCATCGGGCGCAGCCGCCGCTTCGGGCATCGCAGGCATGTCGGCCAAGCCATCCTTGATCGCCTTGGCAAGCGCACGCTCCCAATCCGCTGTTACCGCTTTGGCTTTGGTGTCCGCCTCCCGCCAGCCGCGCAGGGCAACCTTGTGCGCATCGGCCCCGTCGCGTTCCAGTGCGCGCAGCGGATCGATAACCGCCTCCAGCGCAGGCGACTTGCGGCTGGACGGATCGCCGACGATGCCAATCCACAGTATCGGCGGTTCGGACCACGTTGAAGTTGAATAGGGCCGCGCGCGCCGCTTCCCCCCGATGAGACTGGCGCACGCAGCGAGATAGGCACTGGCAGGATAATCGAGCGGGGTGGACGTGCCTGATGCGATAGCCTCCAGCACATCGAGCGCAGACCCGAAAAGCGCGGTCGGCATCGGCACAGCCGGGCGACGACTGGCATTCAGAATGGATAAGTCCGGCTCAGGCCATGCCTCCACGGGTTTGGCACGGGCGATGGATCGCACAATGTCACTATCGGCAATGTCGGCGAAGTCGCGCCCGGAATAGGCGGGGGCAGGATCGGTCATGGGGCAATCTCCGGCAGGGCCAGCGCAGCGCCGGTTTCGGCAGCGGCTTGGCGAGCGGCGGCAACGCCCGTGGCGTCATCGTCGGCGGCAATGGTCAAATGCAGATCGGGGCGGCGAGCGCGGATCATGCGGGCAATCGTCGGCACGTTGTCGGCGGACATGGCGGCCACCACGGGCAGGCTAGTGGCGCGGCGGACGGCGGCAACGGTTGCCATGCCTTCGCCGATCACCAACCGGTCAATCGCCTTTCCTGCCCACCAGAACAGACCCTTTGTTCGCCCACCCTTGGCAAAGCGTTTGGTGCCATCGGGCGCGATGGTTTGCAGGCTCCAGACCGTGCCCGCTTCATCGTTCATCGGCACCAGCAGCAGCCCAGCAGCCTGCCAAAGCCGTTCAGGCGCGATACGCTTGCGCACAAGGTATTCGTGCGCCGGATCGGCTGGCATCGCCTGTGCGAGTCTCTGGCGGGCAAGTTCGGCGGCATTGGCTTGTGCTTCCGCCTTTTCCCGTTCCCGCTCTGCCTCGGCGCGCTTGATCGCGGCTTTCTCTGCCTCGGTCAGTTCGCGGCGCGTTCCGTTATATGCCGTTAGAATACCGGCAGCGCGCAAGGCATCCTTGACCATAAGCGCCTCGGTCATGCCGCCATTGTAGCAAGTCACCAGCAGGCCATCAGGTGCGCCCTCGGCGATGCGGATCGCGGTGCCCCGATCGCGCTTGGAATGCCCCGGTGTCGGGCAAAGCACTTCGCGGCCCGATACCTGCCCGCCAAGCGCACGGGAGATGCTCTGGAGGGTCAGCATTGGCCCGCCTCCCCATCGCGGCGACGGCGATCAGCCGGGTGAACCGTCTTGGCCGACAGCACGGCATCGGCGATCACTTGCAGGCGTTCATGGTCCTTGCCGTCGCGGTCCTGCCATCGGTTAAGCTGGAGTCTGCCCGAAACGCTCACCAGATCGCCCTTGGCGTGGCGGCCTAGCGTCTCGGCAATCCGTCCGAAGGCGACGACAGAGAACCATTGCACCAGTGCTTCGCCATCGCCTTCACCCAATGGCACCGCGATCGAGGCGGTTGCCCAGGGATTGCCCGCTTGCGATTGCCGCTGGACAGGATCGCTGCCCAAGCGGCCATAGGCTGCAATGTGCGCTGTCATGCCGCACCGCCTGCGAGCCGCGCGCGGCCTTGATCGGTCAGGCGCAACACCGCAGCCGATTTGCCGGACGGATTGCGGCGACGCGCGCCAGTCGGTTCAACCAGGCCAAGCCGGATCAATTCCGAATAGCGGGGCTGGAGACTTTCGCGCGGATGGTTTGTGACCGCCACGCATTCGAGTACAGTTGCCGTGTGCAGTGCCGCCAGCGCGCACATGGCGATATGCTGGAGGTGTTTCACCGATGGCGCGATAGCGTCGGCGGCATCGCGGCTCGTGGCATATGTGGCGATGGTCAGGCCCTTCGCGCCAAGTTCATCATGGGGATAGCTGGACATCAGCAACCTCCCCATGCGAGCGCCGCGACCAGCACAGCGGTTTCGGGGGGCAAAGCGTAGCGCGATGCAAGGATTTGCGCGCGATAGGCCGTGGTGGTAAGGGAGCCATGGAAACCGCCGCCAAGCGTTTCATGACCCCTGTCGCCGCGCGCGGCGGGGGTTTTCCGTTCCATGGCTCAGGCCGCTTCGCCAGAGATCAGCGCCAGCAGCGCATCGGCCGGTATGATGGTGCGACCACCAACACGGATTGCGCGAAGGCGCCCGGCCTGAATGTGGTTGTAGATAGTAGAGCGGCCCAGGCTGGAGGCGTGGCACGCTTCTTTGATGCTGAATCCCAGCTTGGGGGTCTGGTTGACTGTATTCATCGAAACACCTCGCTTGTTGAGTGCGAGGCAATCCAACCACGGCTAAAGCGTCAGCGTCCGTGATTAGAAAAAGGCTAAATTAGCCATCGGCGCGCGGCCATGACCATTAGAACCTGAAACGCGTCGGTGCCCGGTGTCAGAGGTCGGGACGTAACGTCGCCAGATTCCGCGCGCGCTGCAGCGGTAAGCCATTCGAATTGTTTGCGTTCCAGCCATTTGTAACGGCGGATGGTTTCATCTGCGTAGGTGCCGTTGGTCATGTTGCGAGCGCGGATCGCTGGGGGGAGTTTTGGCCCCTTTTTCAGACGGGTTGCGCGCAGCAGTTCGCGAGCAACCGCCCGAAGTTTTCTAGGCATCGCCAATGCGGCATGTCCGCTATCAATGAGCTTCAATGCGTGGACCGGGAGATAATAGACTGAGACAGGTTGGCGGGGGCGACGATTCCCCAAACTGGCCAGAACACGCGCCAATCCAGATATAGCGAGCAGATCATCGACGCGGCCTTGCGCTATTTCCGCCTCTGACATTCCCGCATTGCCCAAAATGGTCCCCTCGGGCGGCGCATAGGTAAACAGCCATCGGGCCATTGCGCGGGCTCGATGGCGAGCAAGTCTAACAGGCACAGTGCCGCGCGGTCTGGTCAAAGTTTCCGCCCTCCTGACGGCCCCCCCATGTTCGACGCGGCAGGCGGGGGAGGTGCCCGCTTTTCGGATGGCCGTCCTATCCGCGTCGATTCGATCATGCCTCGTTGGCCGGCTGGTCGCCAAGCCAGAGCATTGGTTTTTGCACCGGGTTCCGTGCCCGTCGCGCCCGTTGCATCGCTTCAAGCGCACGGATAGTTGCCCAGTGCGCCTTGGTCATGGAGGCATAAAAGGCCTCGGCTTCAAAGGCCTCCCTCATGCGCTCCGCAATCCAAAGTGCGTCCGCGCGGCTGGAACACCAATGGCTGCGGCCTTCGTGCCCCTTGCGCCGCGCCACGGCATACCAGCGGGTGCGATGTCGCACCTTGACCAAACGGCGCACGCTTTCGACCGTCACAATCCACCGATCGCCCAGGGCAAAGAGAATGACGCGTGCGGGTTCATGTGGCAGTTGCGTTGCCATAGCTCATGCCCTCCATCGCATTAAGGGAGCGCAGCGCGGACACTAGGAATTGTTCGGCCCAATCGACTCCCATCCGGTCCAGCGCGTCCAGATCGCCCCGGCGCAACGCGTCATCGTGCTCGCGATCGGTCAGCAGGTGCGCCAGTGCGGCTTTGATCTTGATTGCAACGCCCGCCGGTGTCTTGGCCTGTGCCGCTTTGATGTCTGCCTCTGCTTGATCGCAGATCGCCCAAAAGGGTGCCTCCAGCGCGGTTTGCGCCACGTTGTCGCCGAGATCGGGTTGTGCGCGGATCGCTTCGCGCGCGGTCAGGTATTGTGCCCATGCGGCATGGAATGGTGCATCGATCGCAAGACTATCGGCACTATTGGCACAAACGGCAGGGGGGTTATCTGTCCCTATCCCCATCGTGTGCGCAGGATTGCAGGCGGGGTGCGGTGCCCCTACTGGACTTGAAACCATGGCAAACGGTCCTTTCGTTCGTTGTGGTTAGGGCCGCCAGGAAAGGTTCGAGCTTCCCGGCGGCCCGCATTGTCGGGCTTCAGCCCGCCAATTTCGTAGCGGCGCCAATGGGCACCACGTTGCTTTCTGCGCCCGCGCCATCGACGTAAGCGGCCCATGCTGCCATCAGATCGACACGCAGCTTGAAAAAGTCGGTGCGGCGATAGGCGCGGCGGGTCTTGTCGGCATCAATATGCGCCAGCGCGGCCTCGCTGACGGCATCGGGAAACGAGGTGTTCTCGCTGGCCCAATCCTTGAAGCTGGAGCGGAAACCATGGACCGATTCCGTGCGCCCGGCATCGCGAATGACCTTGGTCATGGTCATGTCGCTGATGGGCTTGTGCTCGCGTCCCGGAAAAACAGGCTCGCCCTTGTTCCCCTTTCGCAGCAGCTTGGCGCGCCCCAGAATGGCCAGCGCCGGGGCTGACAGGGGAATGATGTGTTCCCGGTTCGCCTTCATACGGTTGGCCGGAATGGTCCACTTGGCGGCCTCAAGGTCAAATTCTTCCCATATGGCCCCGCGCGTTTCGCCAGATCGGCAAGCGGCCAGCAGCGTGAACAGCAGGGCCAGCCGCCCGACCGTCTCGGGCGCTGCGCGGACCTTGGCCACGAACGCGGGCACGTCCTGCCAGTCCATCGCCGCAAAATGGCCATCGCGTTTTGGTTGCTTGGGCAGGCCTGCATCCATCACGGCCATGTCGATTGCCGAGCGATACCCATTCGATGCAGCCCAGCCCATCACCGCGCGGATGCGCTGGCGAACGCGGCGGGCGGTTTCGGGCTTGGTCAACCAGATCGGCAACAGAACATCGCGGATCATCGGGGCGTCAATCAGGTCGATGCGGACATCGCCCAGCGCAGGGAACACATAGAGGCGCAGGCTCGACAGCCAGTCGCCTTGATGCTTCTCGTTGCGCCATGAATCCTTCTGTTCGCCATGCGTGGATTCAGCAGCCTTTTGGAATGTCGGGATGGTCATGCGCGCCAGTTTGGCGGCGCGCTTCTGCACCACAGGGTCAATGCCCGCTTTGGCTTGCTTGCGCATCACATCGGCCTTGTCGCGCGCGTCAGCCAGCGAGACATCATCAGCAGAGCCCAGGCCGAAGTCGCGGCGCTTCCCATCGACCATAAGCCGCAGCATCCATGAACGGCGAATTTTTGTGCCATTCTTGTTTGCCTTGACCACCAGCATCAGGCCGTCGCCATCGACGTAGGTTCCCGGCTCTTTGAGATCCTTGCCCTTAATTCCTGTTGCGGTCAGCTTTCCCATTCTGTGTGTCCCCACAATTGTCCCCACACAATGCAATGGATTTGTGGGGACGTCAATGGATATGCCGGGACGGAATGTGAGGTAACTAGCTATAAAATATATGATAAAAAGACATGAATGTTCGAGGTTGGACGTGGCTTATACAGAAGCCCTGTCCACCACTAGACTTCCATCATGATCAGGCC
>JARLJC010000082.1 GCA_031291435.1 Alphaproteobacteria bacterium
CAGCGCACGCAATCCGTCGATCTGGCTGGCGGAAAAACGATCGGGCTGCGGAAACTGGCGCAAGGCGCCGTGCAGAATCACATCGCCGGCGGGACAGTCCGCCACGTCGGGTTGCCACCGGTACTGGCTGATCGTGCCAAACGGGACAAGACCATCGAGCCCCGCTCCGGTGCCGCTGCCCAATGCCAGTGTCCGGCCAAGATCGCGCTGTTCGTGCATGGCCCGCACGACATCCGGCGTCAGCGATTGGGCGTCGATTTCATGGAGCAGCGTCGCCGTAACGCATGAACGCCGCAACCGCGTCAGGCTATCCGCGAGCGAAGCCGCGATAGCGCCTGGCGAATACGAAGGCGCACTGCCCGGGGCCGTCGCCTTGGCCAGCCTCGCCCGCAGCGCCGGAGCCCTCATCAGCAAGGGGCGCAGCGCCTGGCGTGCAAACGCCTTGAGCCCAGGGGCAGAGGGGCGTGCCTGCCCCACTTTGGTAACGATTGTCACATCGCTCTGGCCCTCAAGCACTGCCCCCAGCACATCTTCGGAACTGCCAAGACCATAGGAAGGTGCGGTATCAAAGTGACGAATGCCAAGATTCAGCGCGGTTTCAACCAGTACACGGCTCTGCTTCATGGCCGCGCCGCCCACCAGTCGGCCACAACCGAATCCGATGCGCGAGGTGGAAACGCCGGCAAGGACGGTTTCAAGCATAGTGGCCCCGCGCGAGTTTATCGGCCAACCGCGCGGCCAGCGCCATCCCGGTAAACGTGGGATTGGCGAAACTGGAACTGGGAAACACGACCGCCCCGGCCACATACAGGTTATCCGTTCCAAAGACTTTCAGATCGCGATCGACCACGCCTTCGTCACTGCTGGTCGCCATGCGCAGACCGCCGCAGTGATGGTTTGTATCGAGTGCGGCGGCAAGCGCGGCGGGATCGCGCGCGACGATGCCGGGATCGATAGTAACATGCGCCAATCCGCGCGCCTCCATTTCGGTCGCGACCTTTTCACAGAACACCGCCAGCGTTTCGATTTCCGAACCGTCGACCCGCCAGTCGAGTTTTGTCCGGAACTGACCGAATGCGTCGCGATGTCCGAAATCGAGTGAAATGCGACTGCTGTCGACCGGCTTCTGCTCACAATGGATGCGCAGGCTGATGCCTTTGTCGGCAGGGTTGAACATGCGATTGTCGCGAACATAGCGCCTGATTAGCGGCCACCAGATCCTTGCCAGTGCCGCAAAATGGGCCGGCAGCGCGCGCGCATTGGGCGGAATCACCCCCGAACGGAGCGAGCGCAGGAAGATTTTGACGTTGTTCAGATTTTCAGAAAGCGAACTCTCGAACGTCATCACGGCTGCGATATTGGTAATGCCATGTTGTTCCTGCAGCCTGGAAGACAGCGTTATTTTGGGATTGAATTTATAGCCCTTGAGGAAAATGTTGTCGAAAGCGTCATGGAATGCCTGATGGTCGATCGGCTTGACCGATCCCGCGCGGAGGTCGAGATGATCTTGGAAACCGACGCCGACCCAGGGGTTGCCTGCCCAGGGCAGCGCGGGATTGGTATTGGCCGCAGCCAGCATCAGACGGCAGGCTTCGATCGTACCACAGGCCAGCACGACTTGCGGCGCCCGGATCACCAACGACTGCCCGCCTGGGCTTTGCACGTTGACACCGGTGATTTTCGCACCATCGTTCTCGAAGCCCACCACATTGGCGTGCAGAAAAACCTTCAGATTGGGATTTTTAGCCAGATCGTCGCCGAAAAGCCGGGCAAGATTGGGCTCTTTCAGCCATTTCGTCACGATAACCGGCAAATCCGGACCCAGATCCGGTTTGACAATGCCAAGCCGCGACCAGATGACGTCTTCGCTGTCTTCCTTGATCGGCAGGTTGAGCATGGTGCTGACCGCGACGAAATACCGCGCGACATCGGCCCGATCGATCGGCCAGCTTTTCAGAGCAAGCCAGGGGCGTTGCGCGAAATCGATCTCGCGAAAGGGTATCAACTGCCCCCCCCACAGCGTTGACGTGCCCCCCAGGATGCGCGCGCGCCCTTCTGTCACACCGCCATGGGGCCGCCCAACCACCGTTGCCTCATTCAGATCCTGGGCGCGCTGTTCGACCGTCCGGCCGCCGCATTCCAAAATCAGCACGCGCTTGCCGGCGCGGGCCATTGCGACCGCAGCGACGATACCGACCGGCCCGGAACCGATGACGATGATTTCCGGCTCGAATTCGGTCGCGCCTTTTTCGTCAATATCAACGATCACGTCCGGTTCCTCGCTACGACTTTCCTGCTCAGCGCAAGGAAGTGTCCGCCTGCTTTGGGGGCTGCTGCCAGAATTTCATGTCGATAGGCGAGATGCGTCTCGGTCAACCGCAAGATCAACATCAGCATCAAACCGTCAACGAAAGCCATCGACAAGGCCACGCCGCCGCCGCCGATCTGGCGCGCGACGACATAGCTGATCGGCAGGGAAACAATGGCCAATGCCGCGTAGATGCCGGTATAGCTGCCCTGCTTGTCCGCCGCCAGGATCAGATTGGACAAGGGAAACCAGAAACCGCTGAACAGGATGCTCAGGCCGACGCCAAGAACCGTGATAAAACTTGGCAATATCAGATGGTTGCTCCATATCCACACGCCCCAACGACCGAATATGACAAACCCGAGCGCAAACGGTACGACCAATATGGCGGAAACCGCAATGGTGCTGAAGGTCATCATGGTAATGGCGCTTCGATCCCGACGGCCAATCGCGGCCGACACTTCGGGCATCAGCGCTGCG
>JARLJC010000012.1 GCA_031291435.1 Alphaproteobacteria bacterium
ACCGTGAGGGTCGGGATCTCATTGCGAATCTGGGCGATGCAGCCAGCGCGCCGGATTTTCATCACCTTGATCTGCGCGATTTGAAAGCGGTAGACGCGTTTTTCCGGGCGATCGGTCCGATCGATATTCTGGTGAACAATGCAGCCAGCGACGATCGTCACACGCTGGAAAATATCACATCCGACTACTGGGACGACCGCATTGCAGTCAATCTGCGCCACATGCTGTTTGCCGCCAAAGCGGCGGCACCCGGCATGAAGGCCAGGGGCGGTGGCGCGATCATCAATTTCGGCTCGATTTCATGGCATCTCGGCCTGCCCGATTTGACACTCTATGAAATTTCCAAGGCTGGCATAGAAGGCATGACGCGGGCGCTGGCGCGGGAGTTCGGTCCCGACAATATTCGCGTTACCTGTGTTGTCCCCGGCAATGTGAAGACAGCGCGTCAAATGCGCTGGTACACGCCCGAAGGCGAAAAGGAAATCATTGATCAGCAATGTCTCAAGACGCGCATCACGCCGGAGCACGTCGCTTCCCTGGCGTTGTTTCTGGCGTCCGACGACGGTTGCATGTGCACGGGACACAATTATTGGATCGATGCGGGTTGGCGGTGAAAGCGGCATCGCAAAGCGTCACGCCGGACTGCATATGGCCCGTTGCTGCCGAGCTGGGCGAAGGTCCGCTTTGGTGGAACGGTGTGATCTGGTTTGTCGACATCAAACAGGACCGGATTCATTGCTTTGATCCTGTGCGCGGCACGGGCAAAAGCTGGAACGCGGCCACCGCGCCTGGATTTCTCGCACCCCTGAAGGGCGGAAAATTTATTGTGGGCACCAAGACCGGGCTTCACATCTTCGCGCCCGACACGGGGCACTTTGCCCCCCTTACGGTCGTGGAGCCGGATCGACCGGGTAACCGGTTGAATGACGGTGCGGTGGATGCCAGCGGCCGGCTCTGGTTTGGCTCGATGGACGATGCGGAACGCGATCCGACAGGCAGGCTCTTTTGCTTCGACCGGAAAGACTTGAAAGCGATGGATGCCGGCTACGTCATCACCAATGGCCCTGCGTTCAGTCCGGATGGGCGCATTCTCTATCATACCGATACGCTGGCGAAGATCATCTATGCGTTCGACTTGAAGAATGATGGGGCAATTTCGGCCAAGCGTATCTTTGCCCGCATCGAGGATGGCGCCGGCTATCCCGATGGTTCAGTGGTGGACATGGAGGGCTGCTTGTGGGCGGGATTGTTCGGCGGCTGGGCGGCGCGTCGCTATTCGCCCAAGGGAGAGTTGCTGAACATTGTCCGGTTTCCGGTCTCCAATGTCACCAAGCTCGCATTCGATGGCACCACAGTTTACGCCACCACGGCGTGGAAAGGCCTGGATGCAGCGGCGCGGGAAGTGCAACCTCTGGCGGGCGGCCTGTTCCGGTTCGAAGTTGAAACGCCGGGTCAGGCGCAACGGGAGGTAAATTATGGTTGAGAAGCGGCGTTTCCGCTCCCAGGAATGGTTCGACGCTCCGGGGCGCGTCGACCTTGCCGCGCTTTATCTTGAGCGTTTCATGAACTACGGCCTGACTGCGGATGAGTTGCGCTCCGGCCGGCCCATAATCGGCATCGCGCAATCGGGGAGCGATCTCAACCCCTGCAATCGCCACCATCTTGAGCTTGCAAAGCGCGTGCGCGAAGGCATCCGCGAAGCGGGCGGCATCGCGATCGAATTTCCAACCCACCCGATTTTTGAGAATTGCCGCCGTCCCACCGCCGCAATCGACCGAAACCTGGCGGCGATGACGCT
>JARLJC010000083.1 GCA_031291435.1 Alphaproteobacteria bacterium
CAGCCGCGGCTGTTCCGGCGCGTTTTCCTTTTTGAAATGCAGCAGTGAGCCGAACGGCGTCGCGTAGGTGACTTCCTCCGTCACCTCGAGTTCCTGATTGCCCACCAGCACCTTGTCGATGCCGTAAGCCGGGCGGGTGTAGGTCAGGGAGGTGCGCGAGATCAGTTCCAGGGCTGCGGCGAGCCGTCTGAACAATTTGTCGGACACGCCTTGCGGAACCAGATTGAGATATTTCAGCGCGTGCGCAGCCCCTGTCCGCCATGGCGCCGTCAGGTCCATGTGGTTCTGATAGGCTTGATACATCATCGACATCATCCGGATCCGCCCCTGCCCATGCTGCCATGCAATATCGAAGCCAATGCCGAGTCAAACAGCCCAAGAAACTGGCACGTCGCTTGCTGCTGCAAAGGTTGAAAAGGTTCGGAAAAGGCCCGAAAAGGTTTGGAGCAAAGGTGGGAAGCTCAGATATTGGGCATTTTGCGGTGGGATCGCCTTGCAAGGCGGGACTTTGGCCGGCGTTCTTGGCCGGCGTTCATGGGTTAAGGGAAAAGCCATATGGCAAAAGCGACACTGACCATCAGCAGCAAGAATTACTCCTCGTGGTCGCTGCGTGGCTGGCTGCTGACCAGGTTTTCCGGGCTCGAGTTCGAGGAGATCGTCACCGCGCCGGACGATCCGTCGGCGCGGGCCGAAATCCTGCTCCTGTCACCGACGATCCTGGTGCCGTGCCTGCGGCACGAGGGTGCCACCGTGTGGGACACGCTGGCGATCGCGGAATACCTCAACGAGGTCATGCCCGATGCCGGCCTCGTGCCGAAGGACCGTATCCAGCGGGCGCATTGCTGGTCGATCAGCGGCGAGATCCATTCGGGGTTCACGACGCTGCGCGCGTCGCTGCCGGTCAATCTGAAGGGGCATTTCCCCGGCTTCAAGATCTGGTCGCGCGCGCAGGCCGATATCGATCGGGTCTGCGCGATCTGGCGCGAGTGCCTCGGCAAATCCGGCGGCCCATTCCTGTTCGGGATGCGCACCATGGCGGATGCCATGTATGCGCCCGTCGTGACCCGCTTCATGACTTATGACGTCAAGCTGGAGCCGCGGCTGAAGGAGTACGCCGGCATGATCATGGCGCTTCCTGAAATGCAGGAATGGATCGAAGCCGCCAAGGCCGAGCCCTCTGACATTGAAGAGCTCGAGGTGGATTATTAGGCAGGGCAGGCAATAGCGTGCCTGTTTGAGGGGCTTGCGCACCGGGCACGCTTTGCTCAACTTCATGCCATTCCGGGCGGTTTCTCGTTTCGAAGCGACGCCCTCGCGATCACGCACAAAACTCGCCCGACTGAAATTCCAGACCGCGTCCAAGAGCTTCGACATCCTCAACGCAGCGATTGCTGGAATCGCGGCGGTGCAGCGCGGCTGGCGCAATTTTCGCATGGCACAATCAAGCTTCGAACGCGCCGATCCGCGCTGCCAAAAAATTGGACGCCGGCGATTGTCGCGACCTGCGCGAAAGAACGGTGGAGGCTTCCAATGAATCAGCACGCTGTCGTCAGCAAATTTTCCCACGTCAAACCCGGCGATACCGAATTCAAGGGCGGGGGCCTGCGCGACTTTTTCCTGTATCGCGATCTCGGCATCGCGGCTGCGACCGGCGGCCAGGTGATCTGCCATCTGGTCAAGGCCAATGCGGAGATGCCGCCGGAAGACGGCACCGGCTGGCATCGTCACGACTGCGATTTTCAGATCGTGATCATGATGAAGGGCTGGGCGCGGTTCATGTACGAGGACAAGCCGACGCTGGTGCAGGCCGGCGACGTCGTCCACCAGCGGCCGGGCATCGTGCACTACCTGTTCGATTATTCGCCGGACATGGAATATCTCGAAATCGTCAGCCCGGCGGATTTCAAGACCGTGGATATGCCGCCCGCCACCGACAAGGTGCCCCCGGTGACGCCCTGGAAGTAGCCGCTGCCGGCGACCTGGAAGAATTAACGTCCGGTCGGTTGTCCCTGGTGGCGCCGCGTCGGGCCAGTCTGGATGTAGTGCGCGGTGCGCCATCCAGACCGATATCTAGCCGTGAACATCGGCGTACGTCGGGTATCGGCTGATTCGGGCGCGGTTCGTTCCGCGCGCGTTCCGAATCTTAAGATGAGCGCCCGCCTTCGTTGCATTTTGGCACAATGCGGGAGGCGCTTTCACACTTGGTCTTTTGACGCGTTTTCTACCGCAGATAAGTCTACGCAATCTGCGCAAACTTGATTGCTGTGCGAACCGGTACCCACTTCGCCTGAAACCGCCTTCAGGAGCGCCGCAGCCGCCAGCCGACCACGGTCGCTTCGACGGCGCCGCCCGATTCATGGTTGCGCCAGGCGCCGTCGATGAAGCGGCAGGCGAATGGCAGCTGATAGGTGCCGCTCTGGTCTTCGCACAGCACCTGGACCGGTTGATCCGGCGGCGGCTCTCCTTCGCCGTTGAATTCAGCCAGCCGTTTTTCGCGCGTCGCCATTTGCGTCCCACTCCGTCCGTTGCGCCAAGCGCCTCGCTTGCATTTCACACCCGCCGGATCGGTTCGAGCCCGAATGCGTCGATAAGACCTCTACGCGCGAATGAGGTTTCAGTGTGGTATCCTCGCAGCCTTACGTTTGGCTCGCAACAATTTGACCGGGCGGCGCAAATTCATGAGGCCCTCGATGATCGGCCGGATCGTTCTCGCGCCAGGCGTCTTGGCGGGGTTTTTGGCAGGGTTCCTGGCGCCGTGCGTGCTGGTGTCCGCGGCCAGCGCGCAGGACGTTCCCGGCATTGAAATCTGCACGGCCGAAAAGACCATGGAGCGGCGCACCAGCTGCCTGCAGAGCAATGTCGATTTCCTGCAGAAGACGATGACCAAACTCGCCGCCGACCATGCGCAGAAGCTCGATGCCGCGAACCGGCAGATCGAGGGTTTGAAGGCGACCATCGCATGGTTGCAGAAGATCGTGGACGATCTGCTGGCGGTGCAAAAGAAAACGGCGGAGGATTTGAAGAAAAAGGCCGACGCGCCGCCGACGAAGGAGGGGGCGGCGGCGAAGGAGGGCGGGAAGTAGTTCGGCGCGTCATTCCGGGGCGATGCGAAGCATCGAACCTTGATGTACGACTGCACATCAGAGAATCTCGAGATTCCGGGCCTGGTCCTTCGGACCATCCCGGAATGACGGTGTCTGGCTAAGGCGCTCAGCCGTTCTTCCCTTGGGTTCCATCGGAATGGAGTGCAAGGACTGTCAAACGCGGCGCGCGCGCAACCGTCATGATGCGTGGGCTTCGAATGAAGGCCGATCATCCATGAATCCAGCCCAGAAGGCGCTCTGGTTTATCGAAAGTCATTTGGCCCGCGAGTTGACCCTCGACGAGATCGCAGGCATCGCCGGGGTCTCGCGCTTTCACATGGTCCGGGCATTCGCCGCCGCGACGGGGCTGTCGGTCATGCGCTATGTGCGTGTCCGCCGTCTCAGCGAAGCGGCGCGTGCGCTTGCGGCCGGCGCGCCCGATATCCTCAACGTGGCGCTGGACGCGGATTACGGCTCTCACGAAGCATTCACCCGTGCGTTCCGCGACCATTTCGGGGTCACGCCCGAAGCGGTCCGCAGCCTCGCGCGCATCGATCACATCAAGCTTCAGGAGCCGATCCAGATGGATTCAACCGCTACCGACAATCTTCAAGCTCCGCGATATGAAACCGGCAAGCCGCTGCTCATCGCCGGTGTCAGCGAGCGCTATAGCTGCGAGAACGGCGCCGCCATTCCCGGCCAGTGGCAGCGCTTCCACCAATCGGTCGGGAATGTTCCCGGCCGGCTCGGGAAGGTGGCCTATGGCGTCTGCTGCAACGGCGACGATGCCGGAAATTTCGACTACATCGCCGGCGTCGAAGTGTCCGACTTCTGCGATCTGCCGCGCGAATTCGCCCGCGTTCGGATTCCCGAACAGCGCTACGCGGTGTTCACCCACAAAGACCATATCTCGACCATTCGGCGCACCGTCAACACGATCTGGAATCACTGGCTGCCGGCCTCGGGTCTGAAAGCCGCCGACGCGCCCAACTTCGAGCGCTACGACGAAAACTTCGATCCGCTCACGGGCAATGGCGGGTTCGAGATTTGGATTCCGGTCACGGAGTAGGGCTCACGCGGGGCTGCCCTGCGCGGTCATGGGCGTGGGGACTGCTTGCAAGCGACGGCGACTTTGCCATAACGTTGCGCAACGAATTGTTGCGCGTGCGAAATTGGCCTGCGCCCAAGAAAACTGCGCCCAAGAAAACTGCGTCCAAGAAAACTGCGTCCAAGAAAAGCCTGGGGGATTTCATGCCCGATGTTCGCGTTCTCGCTACCGGTCTGGAATTCCCGGAAGGCCCGGTGGTGATGCCGGACGGATCGGTGGTGCTGGTCGAAATTCGCGGGCAGCGGCTGACGCGGGTGTGGCCGGATGGACGCAAAGAGGTGGTCGCGCGAATCCCCGGCGGCCCCAATGGGGCTGCGATCGGACCCGACGGCAAATGCTACCTCTGCAACAATGGCGGCTTCAGCTGGATTCCCTCGCGCGGCACCCTGATGCCGGGCGCGCCGGCGCCCCATGAATATATCGGCGGCTCGATCCAGCGGGTCGATCCTGCAACCGGCAAGGTCGAAACCCTGTTCGACAGATGCGGCGAGCATCCGCTGAAGGGCCCGAACGATCTGGTGTTCGACCGGCACGGCGGGCTCTGGTTCACCGATTTGGGCAAGCGCCGCGCCCGCGACATGGATGTCGGCGCGTTCTACTACATCAAGCCCGGCATGAAGCAGATCGTCGAAGGCTCCTTCGGCATGCTGCCGGCCAACGGCATCGGGCTAGCGCCCGATGAAAACACGGTCTATGTCGCGGAGACGCCGACGGCGCGGCTGTGGGCCTTCGATCTGTCAGCGCCCGGCGAGGTCAAACCGCGCGACG
>JARLJC010000084.1 GCA_031291435.1 Alphaproteobacteria bacterium
ATGTCCGGGAGAGATTTTTTCGTCATTTCAGGGCTCCCGTTTTTCCGAGGGCGTGGAATAATAGCATCGCAACGCATCACCAGAAAAGAACATAATAAGAACACTCCTCGGAGGGGACGCGCCGATGGTTCAAGCGATTTCAACGCCCCAAGGCGCGTCACCCATCATCGTCGAGGCCGCGCTCAACGGCCCCTGGGGGCCGCACAAGCAGCCGGGCATTCCCTACAAGATCAAGGACATCATCGCCCAAGGGCTGGCCTGCGCCGAGGCCGGGGCCGCCGTCATCCATGTCCACCCCTATGACGAGGTCACGGCGCGGCAGAACGACCAGTTCGACACCTACCGCGCCATCATCGAGGGTATTCGCGAGAGGATCGACGTCATCGTGACCCCGAGCGCGCCGTTCGACGAGAAACACGCCGGCGACCGCTACGCCGTCACCGAGCAGCTGGCGCAGCTCGGGCTGCTCGACTGGGCGACGGTCGATCCCGGCTCGGTCAATATCGCGCGCTTCGACGAGCTCGATTCCGGCGGCAACGGCTTCGTCTACAGCAACGGCGCGGCGACGATCCGCGCCGGGCTGGAGATCGCGGCGAAATACCGCTTCCGCCCGGCCTATGCCTGCTACGAGCCCGGCTTCGTGCGCCTGGGCGCGCGGCTGCACCGGCAATACCCGGCGGCGCCGGTGCCGATCTACCGGCTGATGTTCTCCGACGAATTCGCCTTCGGCTTCCCGCCGACCGAGTATGCGCTGGCCGCCTACAAATCCCTGCTCGACACAGCGGCCCCCGGCGCCCCGGTCATGGTGAGCGGGCTGGGCGTGGATCTCTCGGGCCTGATCCCGCGCGCGGTCGAATACGGCTGGCACATCCGCGTCGGGCTCGAGGACGAGCCGATGGGGAGCGGGGCGACGAATGTCGGGCTGGTAGAGCGGGCGGTGGCGGGGATCGTCGCGGCGGGTGGGGTGATCGCGGGGGTGGGTGAGGTAAGGGGGGTGTAGCTTCGGGCGACCAGTTTACCGATTGCTTTAAGTCATCGAAATGTAATCAATCCTAGCAAAAATATTGTGTTCGCACTCCGAGCAATTCGCACTAGAATATGCTTCTGACTTTTAAGAAGTACGTGCCTCGTTTAATGCCTCCATATCGGCGTTCAGCATGATGAGGCGTATTAGGCCCCCCGAGTTGATCCGGGCGAGCTGATAACTCGCTGAAAAATTGAGAAACATCTTTAGACGGTTGAAATATGGGAAAGTTGTCAGAATTTCTGATGCGAAACTCCGTAAAACCAGGACGGTCACTCCCGCTCGTTCATACTTGCCAAGCGTTTTCGTTGGAACAAATTATTAGGACGGGCGTAATTAAGGCGCAATTATGTGACGTTTTTCAAGAGCAGCTCAATTACTTCTTTGTCGGGAGACCCGCCTATAAAGCGCGACATGACGATGATGAAGGTGCGTTTTGGGAATTACCTGTATGTTTCGTGTTCCAATTCGACGTTACGAACTCGAAGCGTATATATCCATTCGATACAGGCGCTTTTGAGCGCGAGAAATTCCCGCAGTTTATTCAAATGATGGATCGGGAAGATTTCGAAATTGGCGCCGTAATAAATGGACCTGAGAAATATATAGGTACATTTTTCGGCACCCCGTCGAAATATTTTAAGATGGAACCAATCGACGAGTCTAAATTGCAGAGCAGGTATTCGTTAGGTGTTTTTGATGCGGAAATTCAGGCACTTCATCGTCTAGTGATCAGGCCCGGGCCCAAAATCGGTGACACACGGGTCGATGACCGTCGTTCAACAATCGAAGTACAATTTGATAAAGATCGAGTCCTATTAAAAAAGGACCTTTTGGCTGTAATTATGCCAGAACCTTATTTTTTGGAACCAGAGGTCACAAAATATTTCGAATCTCTCGGTGCCGACATCATAAGCTATCAAACTTTTCCACAAAACCCCACACTATATTACGCTGTAATATACGAGAAAATTGGCGAATTTTTTCGCGCGAAGAAACTTATATAGAACGCCGATGTTTTATCTTTCTGGGGCATTATTTTTGACATCCCGCGAGCACGACTGCGGCTTTCCTATATTTCAAAGAAATAACGAGAATCATCGTTATACATGTGTGGTAAATAGAAATTTAGAAATTACAAAATTTTTACCAATTCTCAGTGATAATCTTCATTTTCTGCCTGACTCTAACAAAAAAATATTCGATGTTGGCTCGACATTCTCTTTTATGCTGTTTAGGCACGAGGGCCGGTTATACGTCATAGATATCAGAGAATTAGATCAGGTTGATGCTGCAGTCGCTAGGTTTGGCGACGAGTCTTATGTTTCGTTGCAGGTCCTCAGAGGCGTCAGCGATTATCATCCGGAATATGCAACGCATGCGAAGCGATTAATTTCGAAGGTGGCGAAAATATTTCCCATCAGCGAACGCAACAAGCTCAAATTTATCGCCTCCGAGATATCACTATTGTCTTTTAGTAACAAACTTTGGGAGAGCGCAGAAAATCATCACTCCGAATCCGAGACGATATCCAGCATTTACGCTCGATATGCAAAAATGAGTAAACATGATTTGGAAATATTATTAGCAGATCATGCAGCAGACAATCCGCATTGGTGCTATATATTCATAACTTATAGCGAGATATTTGGCACTGACGAATTTCTTTACGAGAACGGCAAAGATTTCGTAAAGAGGCTGATCTTTGATCAAGTAAACCTAACAGCACTTGAAGTTCGCATTCTAAAAATAATACTCGAATTTCCGCTCGAAAAAACAAGAATATTGGCTGAGGTGGGCCGAAATAAAATTGTCATGGATGAAGAAATATTTACAATAATTGAAGAACTAAATTCTACTGAGGCGTTTTTGCAAGTGATGATTCATTATCACCCGGCTATCGATTTGGTGGGAGAGCTTTTTAGAAGACGCAGTGGCGTGGTAAACGCGGTAATAGAACTTATCTCCTTCTTAGAGCGGTTTCGACACAGAATTCCCGAGAGCGCGCGTCACGCGGTTAGCCGCTACTTGGATCGTACGATGGCAAAATTTAATTCGGCGGAGATTGTCGACTTTCTCGCTAAAGCTCGACCTCTCGAAACTTTTGCCAATGAAGCCATCTTTAGGCGCTCCCCAAGGGAGAGACACGCGAACCCGGGGGCCAAAGAACTGTTGCTGATTACAAAGCGCCTCTACGAACTTTGACGAGGTGATCACACGAGTTCCGCTCCCCGTTGTAACTCACCATCCCCTCACCTCCTCCGCAACCTTGCCCCCGTCACCGCCTGCAGCGCCTCGAACGTCACCCCCTCGGCCATCTCCTCGACCACCAGCCCGTCTTCGACCGTGATCGTCGCCAGATCGGTGAAGATCCGCGTCACCACGCCGGCCGCGGTCAGGGGATAGCTGCATTCCTCCAGGATTCGCGGCGCGCCCGATTTCGTCACATGCTCCATCAGCGCCCAGACCTCGCGGGCGCCGGCGGCGAGATCCATGGCGCCGCCGACGGCGGGCGCCTTGTTGTCGCCGGCCGTCGCCCAATTGGCGAGATCGCCGCGGGCCGAGACCTGGAAGGCGCCGAGCAGGGCGTAGTCGAGATGGCCGCCGCGGATCATCAGGAAGGCGTCGTTGTGGTGGAAGATCGCGCCGCCCTTGAGCAAGGTCACCGGCGCCTTGCCGGCGTTGATCATCTCCGGGTCGTAATTGGTCTCGTCCGGCGCCGGGCCGAGGCCGAGCAAGCCGTTCTCGCTGTGGAAGATGATCTCGCGGTCGGCAGGGATGAAATTCGCCACCAGGGTCGGCAGGCCGATGCCGAGATTGACGTATGCGCCATCGGGCAGCAGCCGGGCGGCGCGGCGCGCGATGGTGTTGCGGATATCCTCAGTCATGGCTTTCGCTCCAGACCCGATCGACGAAGATGCCGGGCGTGACGATATGCTCGGGGTTGAGACCGCCGAGCGCCACCGTGCGCACGACCTCGGCGATGGTGAGCCTGGCGGCGGGCGCCATGACCGGGCCGAAATTGCGCGCCGAGGCGTGATAGGTGAGATTGCCCCAGCGATCGGCGCTATGGGCGCGGATGAAGGCGACATCGGCGTGGATCGGGTGTTCGAGCAGATAGGTCTGGCCGTCGATCACCCGCGTCTCCTTGCCCTCTGCCAGCTGGGTGCCGACGGCGGTGCGGGTGTAGAAGCCGCCGATGCCGGCGCCGCCGGCGCGAATCCGCTCGGTCAGGGTGCCCTGGGGCACGAGTTCGAGTTCGAGCTCGCCCTTGGCGTAGACCTCCTCGAACCAGATCGAGCCGGCCGAGCGCGGGTAGGAGCAGACGATCTTGCGCACCGCGCCGGCTCTGAGGAGCGCCGCGATCCCGGCATCGCCGACCCCGGCATTGTTGGTGACGATGGTGAGTTGCCTGGTGCCGCACTTCAGCAATTCGCCGAGCAGGAGATTGGGCGTGCCGATCTCGCCGAAGCCGCCGACCAGGATGGTAGCGCCGTCTTCGATACCGTCGAGCGCGGCTTCGAGCGTGGGAACGATCTTGTTGATCATCGCGTGCTGGCGCCTTTCGGTCGGTTCGGAGCGCGGCGGGTGGCCGGCGCATCCGACTCTACAGCCCTCCCTCTCGATGGGGGAGGAAGGTTTCCTCCGTTTGTGTCATTTTTTTAGCGAGAGGGCGAGTGTGTAGGGCGGAAAAGCGCGAGCCCATTCCGCCGGGATATCGCGAGCCGTCGGCGGATGACGCTGACGCTCTTCCGCCCTACGACGCCCTGCGCGCGCGATCGTGAGGTCCAGTCACAAAAAAACGGACCCCAATTGGGTCCGTTTCGTCATCCTGTCGTCGGTGGCGTCACACCAGCAGGTTCACCGAACCCGAGCCCGATGTCGCCGTCGCGGCGGGGCTGGCGGTGGCCGTCGCGGCGGGGACCGCCCTGCCGCCGTTCTGCTGTTCCGAACGCTTGGTCGAGGCGGATTCTGCGGCTTCGACGGCGGCGGAATCGCCGTCAGAAGCGACCTTGGGCTTGGCCGCCGCAGAATTCTGGGTCGGCGGGGAATATGACGCGCCGGCGCCGATTGCGGAGATGCTCATAAAACGATCCTTTCAAAGGATAAACCATGTCGCCTTTAAAGCGACGATGCGTGCTCAGTCGCGCCCAGGGGGAAACCCGGACGAGAGGCGAGCGTATTCCCCAATCCTTACCAAAGACTGACACGGGCGGAATTATTCGCGCGGGGCCCGCAGATCGTCGCGCAGCACCGCGAACACCATGTGGTCGCGCCACACCCCGTTGATCTTGAGCAGCCCGCGCGCCCGGCCCTCGTACTGGAACCCCGCCTTCGCCAGCAGACCACGGCTGCGGGCATTGTCCTCGAGGCAGGCGGCCTCGATCCGGTGC
>JARLJC010000085.1 GCA_031291435.1 Alphaproteobacteria bacterium
ACAACCTTTCCGGCGTCGCGCTTCAGGACGTGAAGCCGATCATGGCCTCGGCGATCGCACTGTTCCGCCGCTACCGCCAAGTGGAAGCCGAACTTTCGGCCGCCAAGACGCTGCTGGAGGAACGCCGGGCGTGCCGAGCGGGGCAAGGTAGCGGTACTACCCGCGAGCGCGACGATCAATGATGCGTCGAGACCGCGGGCAGCTTAGCCGGATCATCCTTTAGACACCGCGCCCACGAACAAGCCGCCAAATGGCGATGAGGATGCAGGCACCGATAAACCCTGCAATAAGATAACCGATCCACCCGCCCAGCCCGATGCCAAACAGCCCAAGCAACCAACTGGCCACCGCAGCGCCGATGATGCCAAGAATTATGTTCACGATAATGCCGGTGCCGGATCCCATAAACATTTCGGCAAACCAACCCGCCAGGCCGCCGACGATAATCGCTCCGATCCAGCCAATCTGCGCGTCATGCATTGCACGCTCCTTTAGTTAGGACGATTTGTGGTGCACCATCGCATATGCCACCAAGGCAAGATGTGCGCGAAATGACTTTTATGAATCAGGGCATCCCGCGCGCGGCGGCGCGGATGGTGGCTCCGCGCCGCTAGTAGCAATTACGCCGCGCGCCAGTGTCCCGGCGTTTTCTTGTCGTTCTCGTGCCGGACACGGGCGACGAGGGGGTGATGGCCTTCCTTCTTCGCCCATTCGATCGCTTCATGCTGGGTCTTTGATGTGAAGAGGACGTGACCGGCATGATCTTCGACGGCATAATCCTCGATGTGGCTGCCTTCCTTGTGGCCTTTTGGCCGAGGTTCTACATAGACATTCGGCATGGCTTCTCTCTCGCTTGGACTTTGCGGGAAACGAGAAATAGCGCGAATCTGATCGTCTGTCTTCTATGCAGGCGAGTGCTGCCGAGCGCGAAGCTTGGCGAAAGCTGCCGTGGTGCGAGCGCTATGATGGCGCTTAGTAGCGGCTGGCCTTGTTATTGTTGCGGCGTTCGCGGTTGGGCTGGTGGCGCGTTTAAGGTTGGCATTGCATGAATGCGAATGAAGTGCCGCCGAGGCGAAAACCCGCAGCGCTTCGCAAAAAAAAGGCCGGGACAAGCCCGACCTTCTTCGCAAGTGCCTCAACAATCATTGCCGGTACATCCGCGGACAATGATGTGAATGCTATTCGATTACGCGGTTTGCAGATTGACCGCAGCCAGCTTGCCCGAACGGCGATCTGTCTCAGTCTCGAAGTTCACCTTCTGACCTTCTACGAGGCCACGAAGGCCGGAACGCTCTACGGCACTCACATGCACGAAGACGTCCGGGCCACCGTTGTCCGGCTGAATAAAGCCGAAGCCTTTTTGATCGTTAAAAAATTTTACAGTGCCGATTGTCATGACGATTCCTTATCAGTCACGGGATTTCAGCTCGGCGCGCCATCTGGCGCGACAAGCGGTTCAGGTCACGATTTTGAAAGAGGAAGACCGTCGATGGCGCGGTAGCGCGATAACAAGGTTCGACAACAAGATCGGATACTGCAGTATATAAGAGCAAAACCTGCCAAAGGCAAGGCTCGGGCGCGCACCGCTGACACTGATTGAGCGAACCGAGCCAGCCGCCTTTGGGCGGCTTCTTTTCCTGGTACTCGCCGCGCCGTCGACGCCAGCCTCGCTAACTTGATACCAGGAGTATGTACTTATATATGCGAGCCTCCCCAACTGGAGGATCGAAATTGGCGAAGGCAACTGCGAAGAAAACTACGGCGAAGAATACAGCGCGCCGTGCGATCAAGCCGTGGACGAAAGATGATGTTCGTGCCTTGAAGGCTCATTCCAAGGCGCGGACGCCGGTTGCGAAAATCTCGAAAGAGTTGAAGCGCACAGTGGGCGCGCTTCGGCGTCGGGCCGGTATTCTCGGAATTGGATTGGGCGAGTATCGCTAGCGAGAGGCCGCCTTCGCGCGGCTTTTTTTTTGTTAGGCGCCGGCGCTCAAGCTGGGAGCCGGTCCAGCCTATCGCTGCCAAGGCCGCCAGCCGACGATGTCCGCCTCGATTATCTGGCCGGTTGTCTGATTGCGCCACTCGCGACCAACACGACGACAACGAAAGGGCAGCGGGTAAGTGCCGTTGTGATCCTCGCATAGTAGCTCGACGTCTTCGGTTTCGCTTGGCTCTTCGTCTGTCTCAAATTCCGCGATTCGTTCCGACCGAGTTGCCATCGACCTATTTCTTCTTTTCCCCGATCTTCAATGTCGGTGCCGCCGCGATAAGCTTCGGCTTCTCTTTCTTCGGCTTTTTCGATTCTTTATTCCCGCGTCGCTGACTCTTGGCCATCGTTGTGCTCCGCTGCTGTGATTAGAAAATCATATCACAATTGCCGTGCGAGGGAAGTTTATTCGCTCCTTTATTCGCGCGCTCAAAAACTAAACCGACGCTCGTGCCTAGTATTATTTGATGATGTTGCATATATCTACAATATCAGCGGAGATAATATTTAGTCGTCATCGAAGCTGGTAAAGTCGTTATGCGCACAAATAGTTTTGGAGCGATCATTTGTATTTGTGCGAAGGCCGCTTTGGCATCTGCCATTGCGGAACAGACTTAAAGGAATTTTCAAATGATCAATTCACCCGTCAACGCGCCCAACAAACTGGCCGCAGACGCTCCCAAGACCGACACGCCGCCCGTGCAGCCGGCAGCGCAGCCGAAACCGGCTCCCGTTCCGGAAAAGGCGCCAGCCCCTGAGAAAGCCGCGAAGTAACAGCTTTCGCGCATTTGGCGGCGGCAGAGCGTCGCCGCCAGACGCGGCTGCATGGCATCCGGAAGCGCGGGCGAGGTTCTTATCATGAAACAAACTCGATCATTTGGAGTAGCTATTCACGCCTCTCCTACAACGCAAATTAAGCACGAGCCAGCGACTCATCTTTATGAAATAGGTGAGACGGTCATGCTTGATCCGCGCGGAGGATATTTGCGAAATCCC
>JARLJC010000086.1 GCA_031291435.1 Alphaproteobacteria bacterium
AGGTGATATTGCGCCTGGTCACGGTTGCCCTGTTCGAGCTGCCACAATCCGTAATACTGCCAGGTCCGGACATGGTTGGGGTCGGCCTGCAGCGCGCGCTCGTACCAGAGCTGCGAGACCTTGTAGTCGCCGAGCTTGCGATAGGAATAGCCGATCAGATTGGCGACATCGGCGCGGTCGTCCTGGCCGAGCGCCTTCAATTGCGCGATGGCGGACGTGTAATCGTTGCGATCGTAAATCGTGGCGTACGCCGCGCGATAACCCTCGATGAACCTGGGGTCGTCGATGCTGGAGCTCTTGTCCTTCTTTTTCTTGTCCTTGGTGGAATCGGCCGGCGGTGACGGGCTGTCGCCGCCCGCGGCCCTGGCCGAGTTGACCACGGGCACTGCCATCAGCGCCATCACGTAGATCGCCAGTGTCAAAAGCCGGATCGCAAGTTTGGTCATGCGTCTCTCCTGATGTCCGTTAGGGCAATCCTATACTGAAGCCCGCTGGTTTGAACACCCGCCGCAACCAATCATTCCCGAGGCATTTTTTTGCATTTTTTGGGAATTTTTTGCGGAAGGCGTGCGCGGCAGGACCACCGAACATGACCAAGATGTGATGCAGATGAACGAAGTCTGCTGCCGCACTTCACGGCCGGTTCAGTGCGCGGCACCTAACGTCGCAGCATGATCGACGAGCCCGGCCATTCGACCGGCCACCCCGTGATCTCTTTTGAAGGAGAAGACCATGTTGAAGACAATTTCCGCAGCGTTGCTTGCAGTTTCCGTTCTCGCCGCTCCGGCGCTTGCGGCCAGTGCCGGCAAGACGACGCAGGCGCCCGCACCCAAGTCCGCGCAGGTGAAGTCGAGCGCGCTGAATGCCAATGCCAAGATGGGCCGCCATCATGTCAGGCATGCCAGCCATCATCGCCTCCACAAGCGGACGGTCGAGCGCAAGGCGCATCATTCCTCGAAGATCGCCGTCAAGCACGTCAGCCACCCCGCCAAGCGCGGCTGATACCGATCCGCCGGGGCGCGGCTTGCCCCACATTGCCCCGCCGCTCCCGGCGGATATCAGTCCGGCCCACGCCATGGTCTCCCCCGTGGCGATGGGCCGGCGCCGCTTCATGACAGGCATCTGCGCTGAGTGCGAAATGCAGAATTCCGTTTCATCCGCGGAAGGTCTAGAACCCCTCCAGGGATTTTCGAAAGACGGGTTGCAATTGGGGATATCGACAAAGCGTGCGGCGATCCTGGCGCTGCCGATTGCGCTCGCGGCTTGCGCGGGCAGCGACGACAGCAGGCCCATCAGCTTCATGGGCGGCGGCAGTTCCGCCAATCAGCCATTCCCGAATAATTACCGCGCCGAATTGCTCGCGTTCATGCGAACCTATCTTAACAACCCGGTTGGCGTGCATGACG
>JARLJC010000087.1 GCA_031291435.1 Alphaproteobacteria bacterium
ATTCACGAACTGCACGATGATACGTGCTGAAATCGAAGCCAACAATCAGAAGGTTCAGCAACTGGCTAATGTGCAAGGCTGGAAAGTTGCTCAGAATGTCGGGGCGGGCGTCGTAGGCCTCGTTATCTGGCCAGTTTGGTTCGGAATGGATTTCAAAGATGCTGCTGGCAAAGAGGCCGCTGCCCTGCAAGCACGTCAAAAATATCTGATGGAATTAGCGACAGAGCGATGCAAGCCGGGATACCGGCCGCCCGCACAGTCGAGTCTATATGTTGCGCCTTCTGCCCCTCAAGGTTGATAAAATATCCTCTGTTGAGCCTTTACAGGGAACGGCAATGTGAAAATCGAACTCGATGATCGAGAGCGGCGAGCGGTCGAAAAATCTTTGTCTGATCGCAAAGCGCGCCTCGTCGAAAATATCCAAGATACGACGCGCCATCGTAACGCGCGACGAGCGGGAACGATTGAGGCGGCGGCAATCGCCTCGGTTTTGCGAAAGCTGCGCGCACCAGGCGAAATGAACCGGGGCGACAAAGGATTGTCGAAATGAAGAAGCTCGCTCTTGCCGCCGCGCTGGCGGTTGTCGCGGTTCCTGCCATTGCCGGTGATCTCACCTGCAATGGCTCCTGGGACTTCATCAACAATCGCTCGAACGGCACCAACGACACGATCCGCGTCACATTCAACAATCAGGGCGATATGACCGTCGGGCACCTCATCAACGGTCAGCTTTATGACCGCGCCGCGCAGTACAATGCTCAGGTGTTCAACGCCCGGGGCATCGCCGAACTCCGCAAGAAGAACCCGGACACCGTGGCCGAGTGGAAAGGCACCCACAAGACCAAGCCGTGGCTGACCATGTTCGGCGCTGTTTACTACAACGCCAATACCGGCTGGAGGTATGGTGAGTGGAACTTCGACAGCCGCGCCAACGCCCAGACGGTCAACGTCGTCGTCAACTGCCGCCCGACGCAGACTCCCGACACGACCACGGCGACGCTGCCCCCTGTGGCCGCTCCGGCCCCTATGGCTCCGGCTCCGGCCCCTGCTCCGAGCGCCCCGGCTGACAAGCTGAACGCCCCAATGACCTTCACGGCTGTGAAACTCAAGGACTGCGACAATTGTGAGGGCCTTTTGGCTTATGGCACGATCGTCCCCGGCTCCCTCAACGCGCTTAAGGCGGTCATCGCTCAGGAGAACCAAGCCGGTAAGACCATTCAGGTCGTCGGCTTCACCTCCCCCGGCGGCAATCTCAGTGAAGGGCTGGATATCGGCCGCTATATCCGTGACCGGAAGCTCGACACCATGGTTCATGGGGGCTGCGCATCGGCTTGCTCCTATGCTTTCCTCGGCGGCGTGAACCGCTTGGCCCCGGCCAACTCGATCGGCCTCCATCAGTTTAGCTCAGAGGCTGGACCCGGCTCCGCGAGCGGCGCGCAGTCGGTCGTCAGCTTGCTGCTGTCCTACGTCAAGGACATGGGCGTCACTGCCGACTTCATCACCGTGGCCGAAGAGACCAAGCCCAACGACGTCCACTGGCTGTCGTCCGTCGAAATGAAGGCCATGGGCGTGGCGGCGGTTGAAAACTGACCGCTTTGATGCGGCGGCTGATATCTGATCAAATCGGTTCGTCAGCATGATCGGACATTCCTTCGCGGGTTAAAGATCAACGTCAATCGTGAGCGGCACGTGATCGCTCAACTTGGTCGCGACATAGTCCTCATATTTTCGATCCTGACCTTTGTCGCCGAAACAAGGCTGCTCGGCACGAAGCCGTAATTGATGTGGTAAGGACTCGAGGACTGCCATTTCCAATGCAATGTTGGCGCGCCCTCGTCGCCATGCGCTTCGCCGCTGTCAGCGTGCCACGCGCTCCGCAATTGCAACGCCTCAAAAGCCGCGATCACGTCCTGGAAGCACCAACCGGGGGCTGCTTATCTTCGCCTATCCAAGTCAGCTCCGATTGTGAATTTTTGGGCCTCGATCAGAAGGTCCACTTCTGCACGCGCATAAACTTTTCAAGGTCAATGCACGGAATATTGAAATGTGCGCAGACGTTAGGAATCTTCGCCGCGTTCGGTTTGTATTTTTCTTGGCTGACAACCGTGCCGCCATTCACTTTGGCGCAGGCGATCACGAAGGGGTCGGCGACAGGCGTTCCACGCTGTTGCGCTTTCTGCCCGATCAGCGCCTGAAAATGCGGGACGGAGAAAATTTGCCCTACGAATTGGGTTTCCGCCGCCGTCGGAATGGTGAATATCCCGCTATTATTCTTCGCCCACTTCAGCACGTGCTCAAGGCCACTGTTTTCCAACTCCTTTCGCACCTCTCGCGTCGAGATGAGCTCTTGCGCCGCGACAAGCGCATCCAGTTGCGCCCATAGAGCTTTGAAAATATCGGGATAGTAGGCGTTCAATTCACTAAAGGAATTGGTATCGAAGACGAAAATCATGCGGCTGCGCCTCGCAGCACGAGGTCTTGAAGCCTTTCAACATTCCTCGGCTTAATATCGATGAAATCAGCGACCTCGTCGCGACTGATTTGACGGCGCGCATATCGCGCGAAAACCTCTTGCAAAAACCGTTCGCTCAAATACGCATTTTGGGTCGCATGATAATTGCCACCGCTGCCCTCGGCTTTCTTTTGGGCATCCCACTCGCTCGATTTGATTTGATAGAAAGAGGCGCTGACCCGCTTCTCGTCCAGCATACGGCGCAGCACGACAGCGCGGCTGACATGATAACGCTTCGCAAGGGCCGCAAACTGGTCTTCGCCCGCGTTCTCCAAATTGCCGTCAAGCCCGCGAATCTGCGCACGGAAATCCGCCATCGGCACAAGCACTTCGGCTGCAATGGCGTTGCAGAACCGCTCGATGGTCTTGTCCTGTACCGGCAAGCCCTCAATCCGCGTCTCGTCAAAAGTGCTGATGCCGTCTCGCATAAAAAGGACATGAGCGAGCTCATGCAGCAAACTGAACACCTGCCGTGTCTTCGTCGTGCTGTTATTGATCATGATCACGGGAAACTCGGCCTGGGAGAGGCAGAAGCCGGAAATTTCCCGCTGCTTGAACGTATGCTTGAAAACAAAAACGCCGCGCGCCTCAATCGCGCGCCGCCATTGCTTGAGGGCAGTGTCGTCGTCCTGCCACGCCCGCTGCTGATCAATGGAAACGCCTAACGCATTGCGGATTTGATTTGCCTGCCGGGCGACGGGCTGGGAAGTCGAAAGTTGAATTGTGCGCCAGATCGGCCGGTCTGCTGGCGTTCGTTCACCGAACAATTCTCGCAGCGCCAGTTGATAAGCTCGGGCTTTGCGAATGAGAAAAAGCGTATCGCGACTCAGCGTCTCCAAATCCTCGTCGGGCAAGGACCGAAACTCAGCTTTCACATCGGGCTCGCTTGGAGGTGCGGGCAGAAAAAAGGTCGCCAGGGGACGCTTATACAGTTCATAGGCGAGCTTTTCCAACTGCGGATAGGACGGGGCGGATTCGCCATTTTCCCAAGACTCAATCTCAGCGACGGGACGCCTCAATTTGGCGGCGACGACAGAAACAGGCATGTTTGCGCTGGTGCGAGCCCAACGCAGCAAGCTCGGCTGGATTCCGCTCACCGGCGCGCTCATTTGAGAATCATCCTCCCCGACATACTCAGCCCTCTGCACGGACCGCATCCCATACTCTGATCTAACTTGGCACGTTTGTCATACAAAATGGAATTGGCCGCCTTCGCGCGAATCTGGCCAGCCTTAGGGTGATTGAACGCTAAGCGAAAGGCTTGATGATTGATGGCGATGTCGCTCATTCCGCCACCTCCAACTCGCGGGAGCCCACCGGCGCGAGGGCTTCGGCGAGAAGGGCTTCGAGCAGGCGGCGGCGGATTGTTTCGGCGGCGGTGAGGCTCGCCTCCAGTTGGTCGCACTGGGCCATCAGCGCATCGACTTTTTTCACGATGCGTTGCTGTTCGGCGACCGGCGGAAGAGGAATTTTGAAAGTGCGGATAAGGCCTAAATTGAGATTGCCCTGCGATGCCCCTTTGCCATAAGTCCGCGCCGTTGAGCTTTCCCGACCCTCCGGGCTATTAAGCCAGAGAGCCAAATATTCAGGGCATAAAAATCGCTGAGGAATTTTGATAAGGCAGAGACTGACGTAGAAGGCGAACTCAAAATCGGAATCGAGAATCGCAGCTTCGCCAATGCCCGCACCAACGCGCGTCATCAATATGTCGCCGCGTTCAGGCCGTCTGTTCGCGCGATAATTTTCGAAATCCGCCTCTGAAACGAAGCGATGTTTGTCTGGCAAAAACTTGAATGGCTTCACGTTTTGAGCTGACAGAAATGGCTTGCCGTGATCGACGTATTTCGGCGTGAGGTGCGTGCCGTCAGTGATCTGGTAGGCGAGTTCTTGCAGATAAACGTGCCGCCAACTTGCCGGAATTTTCATCTCGATTTCAAATTTTTCCGCTGGCAGGGCTGGCTTTTGAGGGCGGAGGCCTTTCACCGAAAGCAGCATTTTATTTTCAGCGTCGATCCGCTTCAGCAAAGCCGACGCGGGCTCATCCTTCGCATCCTGCCCCACTAGCTTGCCTTGAACTGCGAGGTTGAGGATGGTTTGGCGGATTTGTTTGATCTGGTCGGGGCGCGCGGCGAGGGCTGAAAGATTATCGAGCGCGAAGCGGGCGTGACCGGCGAAAAGGGCTGGATCGGGATCGGGCGCGTTGAGGCGAGCGAGGCTCGCCGCCGCCAGCCGGTCGCGCGTCGCCTCTCGATCCGCCCGCGCCGCCTCCAGCCGGTCGCACAGGGCCATCAATTCATCGACCTTGGCGACGATGCGATGTTGTTCGGCAAGGGGTGGCAGAGAAAACGGCGTCCAAATAATTTTGACTTTCGAAATGTTCGGTTGAGCGCCGCCTTCACTCGCCGAGTGGAATTGCTCCCGCTGCGACAGCAGGAAAAGGAACAGGAACTGGTTCAAAACGCCTGCAAACGGTGTGCAGCCGCACACCGCCTGATTTGTCACAGCACTTTCAGCCAGAATGGCGACCTTTCCGATGGTCGCCCCATACATGGCGATCAATATGTCGCCCGGTTTGTTTCGGCGAAAAGAGCACTTTTCAAGCGCGCGTTCGGTGACCGTCTCTTCCGAACCAACCAGCGCGCGATTGTCGTTCAACTCGCCTGACTTGAGCCAAGGGATATTGCCTCCGTAAAGCTCAGAATTTCCTCTTGGCGGCGTCGATCCCGAACCCCAATCCCCGATTGAACCCAATCGCGTCCAGGTCCATCGAGACGGAACAATGAAAGGTGCGTCGTTTGAATGAACGGGGTCGACTTCGGACTTTTTAATTTCCCCCGCCTTTATTAGTCTCGCTTTTTCCTTCTCAATTTTTCGCAATAGCTCCGACGCTGGCTCATCCTTCGGGTCTTGCGGCACCAGCTTACCCCGCACCGCTAGGTCAAGAATAAACCGTCGGAGCCGCGCAATGGCGTCGGGCGTGTTGGCAATGCGCTCATAATGCTGGAGCAGGCGTTCGGCGTTCATCGGGCTAACGCCTCGGCGAGAATCGCCCTCAATTGATCGCGCAGGCTCGCCGTCTGCGCCTCGGCGGTGTTCAAGTCTTTCAATAAATCTTCCGGGTCGCCGTGGTCGTCGGCGACGCTATGCGGGTTCTTGAAATCAAGATTGTAATTTCGCGCCTTGACCTCTTCGGCGGTCACCTTCCACGCTCGGTCCGTCTCCTGGCGGCCTTCGCGTTTCGCACCACCCCACCAGTCGATGCAGCTTTGCAAATGCTCGAAGCGAATTGGCTTGGTCATCGAATAGGCTTTTTGTCCTTCCGGCACCTGATGCTCGTAAAACCAGGTTTCTGTCGTCGGCGCGCCCTTTTCGAAGAACAGCAAATTGGTGCCGATGGAGGCATAGGGCTTGAACACGGAATTAGGCAGGCGGACGATGGTGTGGAGGTTGCACTCCTCCATCAGATGTTCCTTCAGCCGCGTCTTGACACCCTCTGGGCGTCGACGCCGGTGGAGAGAAGCCGGGAGGTGGTGACGAGGACCGGCCATTTGGATTCTGGATCGATGAAATTACCCAGCTGCGCCTGACCTTCCGCATCATTGCCCGTGATGCGCATGACGTAGCGAGAATTTTCCGCGACCAGGTCGGCGTTCTCATTGACGAGCGCCTGCCGCATCCGATTGGCATGTTCCTGATCGACGCAAAAAATGATCGTCTTCTGATAGCGGTCGCCGCTTTCTTTCAGGAACTGCGTGACCTTTTTCGCGACCAGTTTGGTTCGGTCGTCCAGCACAAGGACCTGGTCAAAATCCTTGGTGTTGTAAATCCGATCCTCGACCTCTTCGCCCTCGCGGTCGAGTTGGCCTTTCTCTGGCCGGTAACCTTGCACATCGTGGTCGATATGGACCTTGATCACCTTGTAGGGGGCGAGGAAGCCATCGCGGATGCCCTGCTTCAGGGAATAGGTGTAAACCGGCTTGCCGAAATAATGGATGTTCGAGACGTATTCGGTCTCTTTCGGCGTGGCGGTCAGGCCGATCTGCGTCGCCTCGGAGAAATAGGTCAGGATTTCGCGCCAGGCCGCATCGTCCGCCGCGCTGCCGCGATGGCACTCGTCGATGACGATCAGATCGAAGAACCCCGGCGAGAACTCCTTGAAGAGCTTTTGGCGCTCTTCCGGCCCGGTGATCGCCTGATAGAGCCCGAGATAAATCTCGTAAGCGGTGTCGATCTGCCGTTTTTTGTCGAGACCGAGCGGCAGCTCGACTTCGGAGCCGTCGGCGCGCTCGATGGTCTTGGCCTTGCTCGAAAGCTTAGCCATTTTCCCGGAGAATGGCCTGAAGTCGTTGACCATGGTCTGGTCGATCAGGATGTTCCGGTCGGCCAGAAACAGGATGCGTTTCTTGCGCCCTGCTTTCCATAGCCGCCAAATGATTTGGAAGGCGGTGTAGGTTTTGCCGGTGCCGGTCGCCATGACCAACAAGACGCGGTTCTGGCCCTTGGCGATGGCCTCTATGGCGGCGTTGACCGCGCTGATCTGATAATAGCGCGTCGTTTTGTCGCCGCCGAAGTCGTAATAATCCTGCAAAACTAGGTTTTGAGCGTCGGGCGTCAGGCCCTTGGCGGCAGCATAGCGCGCCCAAAGGGCGGCGGGCGATGGGAAGGCGTCCAGGCCGAGATTGGCTTCTTTCTCGCCTTCGGTTGCAAGTCGGTCGGAGAACAGGAAGCCGTCGCCGTTGGAGGAAAAGACGAAAGGAATATCCAGCGTTTCGGCATATTCCAGAGCCTGCTGGATGCCATCGCCGACGCTGTGATTGTTGTCCTTCGCCTCGATCAGGGCGATGGGCAGGTTGTTCTTGTAGTAGAGGATATAATCGGCGCGCTTGGCCTTGCCGCGCGTGACGAGCTTGCCGCGCACGATGATGCGGCCCTTGGTGAAGCTGACCTCTTCCCGAATTTGCGTGATTTCATCCCAACCGGCGCGCCGCAAAGCCGGGGTGATGAACTTGGTGCAGATGTCGCGCTCGGAGAGAGATGTCTTATCCATCAAATTGGTCGCGCCGATCCCGGGGAAGGGAAAAATCGATGACGATTTCAAATCTCAAAATCGCAACCCGCACCGCAAATACGATTCACTGCTGTGCGCGGCTCAATCTCGGCCATTCTGGCAACCGAGGCAACTGGCTCTTTATGCGTTCGGGCGAACTCTTACAGGTAAGCTTTCTAAGCCCAATGCGAAGCCGACGCACTTGACTCCTGGCCCTCACAATGTTCCACTTATGTTCTCATTTTGAGATGGAGCGGAAAGATGTCGGACGCGGCAGAGCACTATCCTATTGCTGACGCCACGGACGAGGAAATTGATGCCGTCATCGCCGAGTTCGGTGGCGATCCGCACCTGGCTATTCGGGCGCTCTTACACGACCTTACGCAAATAGCCCTGGATTCCGATGCGGCGGTGTCGCACGGTTATGTGCGCGGAAAGTTGCTAATGTTCCGGCTGCGGGAGACGTCCGCCAAGAAGGAATTGCCGTGAGCAGGCTTGGCGGGAGTTCTTGTTATCCTATGCCGAAATAGTGGGAGGCGAGCGCATGACCGAGATTAAACATCTGATTGAGGAATGGATCGAGATGCGCGCGACGCTCCAGGGCCAGCTCAAAATGCTGGAATCGGGGGAAATGCGCATGGGAACCGACATTTCCGACAGCGCGACTCAGGCGACTATCGCCCGGATAAGGGCGTGGATTGACGAGCTGAACTCGCTCCTGAAGGAATTTTCGCGCACGCACGCGCTTTAGTGCAGCGGGATTTGCGTTATGCCACTGGCGTCCAAAACGCGAAAAATCGCCACGGTGACGCTCCGGTGACGCCCAGCTTTCCATTGCCTGACCCTGCGCTTTTCAGAAAACCCTGAAAAAACAATGGTGGGCGATATAGGGATCGAACCTATGACCCCACCCGTGTGAAGGGTGTGCTCTCCCGCTGAGCTAATCGCCCGGACGCCAAAACGTCGGAGGCTTTCTTTAGAAAACCCGCGCGGCCGCGTCAAGGCGGGAAACGGGGCGGAATGTCCCAATTCCCGATTGAACATTTTTCGCTTTACGGGCTTAATCTTTGCGTCCCTGCGGCGGCTTGCCGCGTTACAGGGCATCATGA
>JARLJC010000088.1 GCA_031291435.1 Alphaproteobacteria bacterium
AATTTTGTTCCTGATTTTATAAACATACTGTAAATTTTCATTTATCACTAGATTCGATATCAATTTTTTACACAAATTATCGGAGAGCCTTCGGCGAAGAGAATGACTGTTATTTCGACGAAAACCAAACGCCTTATTGATAATATCAATGAGATATTCCCGATATGACCGTTTCGCCTTCCATTTTTTTGTTTCTAAAAAACTCTCAGTAGCTGTAATCACGCGCCTGATACAATCGTCATATTCACTTCGAAAAAAGGCATGGATCGCATCGATATAGTCACGTATGTATAAAACAGTTACATCGTTTGATAATTGCGCAGATGGCGGAAATAACGGTATGCTTATTGGCCAACTTAGCCAAATACGCCTATCGTTAACAGTGACACTTACGTCCATCGCCTCAAATATCGCAAACGTACGCGAAAGAGGATGACCAAGGCTGTACCTATTCTCAATTAGCCTGCGATTAATGCTTGGCAAGAGAGTTTTCACGTAGCCAATTACGAATTGCTGCCCAACACCTTTCAGGCGCAAGTCGTCCCATAGCTGTATTGATATCTTGCGATACGCTCTAACCAGCAGGACGTTTTCAAACTGGGTACCGTTAACCTTCGTTCCGCGCTGCCAAAATTCAAATTGTTTGACCTGGCCTGGACACAAAAAATTGACGGCTATTGTGCAGTCAACGCGCGCATGATCCTCGACATAATCCTGCCCTATGTAAAACGACTCAGGTGCCGGTCTATTTCGGTGAAGAACATGCAATCGCTTTAGAAAAATCAAGAAAAGCCGAGCTCGAACCTTCGTTAATGCATCATCAGCAGATTCCGGCGACATTTTACTAAATCCCCCGTTACAACAAATTGCCACTAAGGAACCCGTAAGTTCAGCCCGCTCACGGCCAGCCGCCGCTGAAATAAACCACTTGCCCGGTCGTGAAGGGCGAGGCCCCGGAGGCGAAAAAGGCGATCGGCGCGCCGACTTCTTCCGGCTCGCCGAGCCGTCCTAACGGCACCTTTTCGGCGATCAGCGCGCGCCCTTCCGGATCGTCGACAAATTTGGCGCGCGGATAATACATCTCGCTGTAGAGGTAATTGGGCGCCACCACATTGGACTGGATGCCGAAAGGCGCGGCCTCCTTGGCGAGCGCCTTGGCGAAAGCCGTGGTCGCTGCACGTAAACTGGTCGGCACGGCGAAGCCGGGCTCGGGACGTGTCTCGCGCGCCGAGGTCACGAAGACGAAACTGCCCGAGCGCCGCTGCTTCATCGCCGGCAGAAAGGCCTGCGTCAGGGCGATCGGGAACAGCACCACGGCGTCGAACGTGGCGCGGAAATCGTCGAGCGGAATGTCCTCGATGGCGTTGCGCGTGATCGGATAGACGTCATTGCTGACGATGCAATCGGGCAACCCCGCGACCGCCAGGACTTCGGCATGGATGTCGTGTGGCGTCTGGGCGCCCAGCGCCAGCGCGCCCGTCTCCTGCTCGAAGCCTCGGCGCGCCTCGGGCGAAACGAAAGACGCGTCGTGGCACAAAACCCGCGCTCCGCTCCGGACCAGCGCCGTCACGGCGCCCGGTCCGCAATATTGACGCACGTTGGTCAGCAGAACGTTGCGCATTTCGCCTCCCGCCGCGAAAATCACTCCACCGTGACGCTCTTGGCCAGATTGCGCGGCTGGTCGACGTCCT
>JARLJC010000089.1 GCA_031291435.1 Alphaproteobacteria bacterium
CGCAGAACCGCCCCGGTATATTCGCCGGCGCGCGGCAATACGGCCTTGCCGACTATTCGCGTCCTGCCATCCGCCCTGTTGATCAGGGTATTGAGTTCATGCTCGATGAACTCGGGCTGCCCCTCTTCGACAATCAGGACTGCCCTTTTGCCGCGGCAGAAGGCCTGCACCTCTTCCGGAATAAGCGGATACGTCACGTTCAGTACATAAATCGGCAGCTTCGAATTGCCGAATTCGTCGGACAGCCCGCTCAACTCCAGCGCCCGATTCAGCGTGTTGTACAGGCCGCCTTGAACGATGACCCCCACATCGCCCGATGCCGCCCCCAGAAATTCGTTCAGATAGGCATCCAAAATGAATCGTTGCGCGGCAGGCCAACGCTTCTCGATTTTTTCCACTTCATGCAGAAAGCTGGCGGGCGGCAGCACGATGCGATCGATATCGCGCACGGGATTGTTCAGCGCCTCGGCGATCGTGAAGGAGGGCCGGACATTGTCCCTGGCCGTGAAGTGGCCCTGCAGATGACAAGTGCGGACACGCAATTCCAGCATGACAGGCGTGTTTGAAGCTTCCGAAAGCTCGAAGCTGCGTTCGACCATGTCGACAATGGTGGTCAGATTCGGCCGCGGATCCAGCAGCCAGATCTGCGACTTCATGGCAAAGGCATGCGTACGCTCCTGCATGATCGAGGAGCCTTCGCCATAATCCTCGCCGACGATGATCAGGGCGCCACCCTTGACGCCGCCGGACGCAACATTGGAAAGCGCGTCCGACGCCACATTGGTGCCCACCACGGACTTCCAGGCGACGGCGCCGCGTAAGGGATAATTCACCGATGCGGCCAGCATGGCGGCTGCGGCCGCTTCACTGGCGCTGGTCTCGAAATGGACACCGGATTCCCGCAACAACGCATCGGCGTCGCTGAACACATCCATAAGATGGGAAATGGGCGAGCCCTGATAGCCGCCCACATAAGCGACACCGGCTTGCAGCAGGGCCTTGGTCACGGCGAGAATGCCCTCGCCGCCAAAATCCGCACCCGCGCCAAGACGAAGCTTTTCCACCTCGGTCTTGAAGGAGCGCTCGGCCATGACGCTATTC
>JARLJC010000090.1 GCA_031291435.1 Alphaproteobacteria bacterium
GACGCCAAGCAGATGCGGCATTGCCGCCAATGCCGCGCTGATGCGGTGGGCTTGCTCGGCGAGGATCGCGGCGCCGAATTCAGCCTCGACAAGCTGACCGAGACCAAGCCCTACGATCCCAAGAAGCGGGAAATGTATCTGGAAGTTGTCGAGCGCGAGCGTGGTGACCGGCAAAAGGCGAAAGAATTGGCGCAAATGCCAGAAAAAATCGAGGAAACGCCCGTGCTAGTTGCCATCGCGACCAAGGGTGGCGGCCGCATCAACCAGCATTTCGGCCACGCCACGGAATTTCAGATTTTCGAGGTGACTTCGGCAGGTGCCAAATTCATCTCCCATCGCCGCACTGACAAATATTGCGTCGGGGGCACCGACGACAGCGAGGCCATGACCACCACCATAGCGGCGCTGGAAGGCGTCGCCGCCGTGCTCTGCGCCAAGATCGGTGACAAGCCCAAGCAACGGCTGGCCGAGATGGGCATCATCGCCAGCGATCAATACGCCTTCGAATATATCGAAGCTTCCGCCATCACCTGGTACGCGACCCGCAATGCTTGCGACGTCGCCGCCAGCGCCTAACCCGAGGAACAGACATGGCTTACAAGATTGTCGAAAAGAATTGCACGGGCTGCGGCGCGTGCGAATTTGAATGCCCCAACAAGGCCATCAAAGAAAAAGGGGCCGCTTTTGTGATCGATCCCAAGAAATGCACCGAATGCGCGGGCTTCTTTGACACCCCGCAATGCGTTGCCGCCTGCCCGGTGCCAAAGACCGTGGTTATGGCGTTCTGATGAAGGGCGACGGCGACATCGTGGAACTCGCCTCTGCGCCGGTCTTCGCCGCGGGTGATAAAGTGCGGGCGAAAACCCTGATCCGCAACGATGGCGGTTATATGGGTAAGCGTGTCGGTGACCTTCTGATCGAAGCGGGCGAGACCGGCTATGTCCGCGGCGTCGGCACGTTTTTGCAGCGCTACTATATTTATGAAGTGGACTTCTTGGAGAAGTGTATCGTCGTTGGCATGCGCGCC
>JARLJC010000091.1 GCA_031291435.1 Alphaproteobacteria bacterium
AGAACGGTGAACCACAGCCATAAGGAGATTTGCAGGCCGAAGGCGAAAGGCTGGCCGGTCAGGGCATCGCGCAGGGTAAGAAGGGTCGAGGTGCCGCTGGCGACGCCGACGGTGAACATGACCGGGTTGCGGATCAGCGAGGCCGGGTTGAGTTTTTTGAAAGAGCCGATGATGGCGTCGATCAGAACCGCGCCGCTGAGGAAAGAGGTGGGTGATTTTTTGGCCATGGCGCGCCCCTATCCGCCGAACAGAGAGAGGTGCTCGGCGATCGGGCCGAGCGCGAAGACAGGGAAATAGGTCAATCCGCCGAACATGACGATGACGCCCGCCAGCAGGATGATGAACATAAACCCGTCGGTGGGGAAAGTGCCGCCCGAGGCCGGAACCGTTTTCTTGGACGCCAGAGAGCCCGCTATCGCCAGCACCGGCAGGATGACTCCGTAACGGCCCAGCAGCATGACGAAGCCGAGCATGACGTTTTGATAAAGCGTGTTGGCGTTAAATCCGCCGAAGGCCGAACCATTATTGGCAGCGGCGGAGGCATAGGCATAAATAGCCTGTGTCAGCGCATGCGGCCCCGTGGCGGTAACTGATTTGGCTCCGGCGGGTGTCAGCAGTCCCAGCATGCCGAAACCCAGCACGCAGACGGGGTAGAGGAACATGGCGACCATCGCGAACTGAATTTCGCGCGCCTCGATTTTCTTGCCGAGATATTCCGGCGTGCGCCCGACCATCAATCCGGCGATGAACACGGTGATGAGGACATAGACCAGGATACCGTAAAGCCCGCAGCCGACGCCGCCATAGATCACTTCGCCGACCAGCAGGTTGAACAAAGGCACCAATCCGCCCAGCGGCATGTAACTGTCCAGCATCGAATTGACCGAGCCGTTCGAGGTCGCCGAAGTCGCCACCGACCACAAGACGGAATTGAAAATGCCGAACCTCGTTTCCTTGCCTTCCATATTGCCGCCAGAATTGATGTCGGTGACGTTCTGGTCGATGCCCAGCGCCGACAAAGCGGGATGCGTCGAGGCTTCAAAGGCCCAGGCGATACCGAGCAGAATGACGAACAGGCCGGTCATGCAGATGAACAAAGAGCGACCCTGCCTTTTATCATTGACCATGCGGCCGAAAGCGAGGACGAGGGCAACCGGCAGCAGCAGGATGGAAACCATCTCGGCAAAATTGCTGAGCGGGGTCGGGTTTTCGAAGGGATGCGCGCCGTTAGCGTTGAAAAAGCCGCCGCCGTTCGAGCCGAGCATCTTGATGGCGATCTGGCTGGCGACGGGGCCTTGCGCGATGATCTGCTGCGCGCCTTCGAGGGTGGTGGCCTGCGTATAGGCGCTCATATTCTGCGGCACGCCCTGCCAGATCAGGAACAGCGCGAAGATGATCGACATCGGAATAAAGATATAAAGCGTGATGCGGGTGACGTCGGCGTAGAAATTGCCGAGCGTCAGGCTTTCCTTGCGGATGAAGCCGCGTACCACGGCAAAGCTGACGGCGATACCGGTGGCCGCCGACAGGTAATTTTCGACCGTCAGCCCGGCCATCTGGCTGAAATAACTCAGCGTGGTTTCGCCGCCGTAAGACTGCCAGTTGGTATTGGTGACGAAGGAGCAGGCGATGTTGAAAGCGAGATCGGGCGACAGGCCAGCGAGATTTTGCGGATTCCACGGCAGATAATTCTGAAACAGCAGGATCCCGTAAAGAAGCGCGCCGCCCATCAGATTGAAGAACATCACCGAGAACGCATAAGCGCGCCAGCTTTGCTCATGGGCGAGATGAGGACCGGCAACAGCGGCGAAGAAACGCTCGATGGTGCCGAGGACGACGTCGCCGGCCATCGGCTGGCGCGTGAAAATATGGGTGATATAGATCGCGCAGGGCACCGCCAGCGCCAGGGTGACGGCGGCAAAGACGATCAATTGCAAAAGCGCGTTGGCGGTCATGGTTAGAATTTTTCCGGATGCCACAGGGCATAGACGAGATAGGCGGCAAGGCCGAACGCGACCAGTCCGCCGAGATAGATGTCATACGTCATGCGCCCTCCCGCGGTTCAAGGATGAGGAGGCGATAATGCTTGGCGAATCAGATTTTAAGCAACTCCTTTCGCCGCGATGCATGCAGATGACCTCTTGGCTGGCTGCGGGCGGCGCGGTACACAGGAAAGGATTATCAGGGAGCCGTCATGTCCGAATCCAAAACCGGGAAAAACAATCAGCACCAGCAGCCGAAATCCGACATCGAGATTTCGCAGGCCGCCGTTCTGAAACCGATTGCGGAGATCGCCCGCGACCGGCTCGGCATCCCGCCCGACCAGATCGCGCCTTACGGATATAGTAAGGCCAAGATTTCGCTGGATTATATAGCGTCGCTGAAAGACAGGCCGGACGGCAAGCTTATTCTGGTCACGGCGATCAGCCCGACTCCGGCGGGCGAGGGCAAGACCACTACTACTGTCGGGCTTAGTGATGCGCTCAATCATATTGGCAAGAAGGCGCTGGTATGTATTCGCGAACCCAGCCTCGGCCCGTGCTTCGGGCAAAAAGGCGGCGCGACCGGCGGCGGCTATGCGCAGGTAGCGCCGATGGAAGACATCAACCTGCATTTCACCGGCGATTTTCACGCCATAGGTTCGGCCAATAACCTGCTCGCGGCCTTGCTGGATAATCACATTTACTGGGGCAACGAACTGAATCTCGATGCGCGGCGCATTACATGGCGGCGCGCGCTCGATATGAATGACCGCGCCTTGCGCCAGATCGTGCAATCGCTGGGCGGGGCGGGCAACGGCTATCCGCGCGAGGACGGGTTCGATATTACCGTGGCTTCGGAAGTGATGGCAATTTTCTGCCTCGCCACCGATCTGGCTGATTTGCAACGGCGGCTGGCGAATATCGTCGTTGGGGAAAGCAAAGGTAAAGACCGCCGTTATATCCGCGCCGGGGAACTGCAGGCGGCGGGGTCGATGACGGCGTTGCTGAAAGATGCGCTGGCCCCCAACCTTGTTCAGACTCTGGAAAATAACCCCGCGATTGTGCATGGCGGGCCTTTCGCCAATATCGCGCATGGCTGCAATTCGGTGATCGCGACGCGCGCTTCGCTTAAGCTGGCGGATTATGTGGTGACCGAGGCCGGGTTCGGCGCGGATCTGGGGGCGGAGAAATTCTTCGACATCAAATGCCGCAAGGCCGGGCTGAAGCCGGCCTGCGCCGTGATCGTTGCCACCATCCGTGCGCTCAAGATGCATGGCGGAGTCGCCAAGGAAGATTTGAAGGCGGAAAATTTGGCGGCTCTGGAACGCGGTTTCGCCAATCTCGGGCGTCATATTGCCAATGTGAAGAAATTCGGCGTGCCTGTGGTGGTCTCGGTCAACCGGTTCAGTTCGGATACCGAGGCCGAAAACGCCTTGCTGCAAAAACTGGTGGCCGCGACCGGCACCGCCTGCGTGCTGGCCGATCATTGGGGCAATGGCGGGGCAGGGGCTGCGGAACTGGCGCGGACGGTCGTGAAAACTATCGAAGACATACCTTCACAATTCAAACCGCTTTATCCCGACGAGATGCCGCTGGCCGACAAAGTGCGAACGATTGCGCGCGAGATTTACGGCGCCGCCGATATCGCGCTCGACGATGCCGCCGCCAAACGGCTCAAGGAATTCGAGAAAAACGGTTTCGGTCATTTGCCGGTATGTATCGCCAAGACCCAGTTCAGTTTCACCACCGACCCCGCGCAGAAAGGCGCGCCCTCGGGCCACATCATCCCTGTGCGCGAGGCGCGTTTGTCGGCGGGCGCGGAATTTATTGTCGTGCTGTGCGGCGATATCCTTACCATGCCCGGTTTGCCGCGCATTCCTGCGGCTAACAGCATTGCTGTCGGAGCCGACGGCAAAATCAGCGGGCTATTTTAACCAAAACGCGAAACTAATTAACCGGCGCGTCTCGTGCTAGGATGTCCGCGATTTTGGGACACGGATTAAAGTCATGCATTTTATCGGACCGGCTTCGCCCGGCAGGCTCGACTGGCACAGTTTATTCGGCCGTTCACGCGAAGATATTATTTCGGGTATTCTTGAAGGCGACTGGCTGCATCTTCCCGATGCGGCGCGTGACGCCGAGGCCGTGCTTGCCGTCGAGGAGCTGAGCGACGCCCCCTTCACGCTGGTTTTCAACTGTTATGCCAGCGGCAAACTGCTGGACAAGACTCGGGAACGCTGGGGCGACGGTCTTTATAAAAAAGAAAATCGCCACCGCATCAGCACGGAAATAGATTTGACCCTCATTTTCGCCCATGGCGACGATCCGGCCTGCATCAAACTCGACGATGTTCATTTTCACAATGCCAGCCATCGTAAAATGGGCAGCCGGTTCTTGACCAATATGGTGGGCGTGGCGCTCGATATCGGCGCCGACAGGCTTGCGGTTTATCCGGGGATGGAAGGTTCGTCTTTCTGGACCAGTCGTGGCGCCATGATTCAGAATCCGGCAGTGGCCTTTCGCAATCTTGCGCCATCCGTCCGGCTCATCCTTCAGGCCGAGGCGGCCGAATTAGGCTGGACACAGGCCGATTTCGACGAATTTCACCGCGTCTTCGACCGGCAGGATGTCATGGGTCTGCAAAAACTGATCGCTCGAGATGATCTGCTGCTTAAGGGAGAAAAATTCCGCCACGCCGTTGTGAATAATAGTCCGCTTGGCCTTTGCCTGTTCGATCTTAATCACCCGTGGACGCGCGATTGTCTTCTTGAGCGCACCGGTTTCGATGTCGAGGCGGAAAAAAACCGTCGCGCCAGACCCGCGCGAGAACGCGGTCTCAAAACTTCCGCACCTGCATTTTGATCGGCCCTTCGGCGCGGCCATTGATGAATTGATCGACATACGGGTTGCCGGAACGGTCGATTTCCTCGGTGCGGCCCTGCCAGATGATCTTGCCTTCATGCAGCATAGCGATGCGGTCGGCGATTTTGCGGGCGCTGGCCATATCATGCGTGATCGACAGGGCCGTGGCACCGACTTCGCGCACGCATTTCACGATCAACTCGTTGATGACGTCCGACATAATGGGGTCGAGCCCGGTGGTCGGTTCGTCGAAAAAAATGATTTCCGGTTTCGAAGCGATGGCGCGCGCCAGCGCCACGCGTTTCTGCATGCCACCCGAAAGTTCCGAAGGATAAAGGTCGCCGACATCGGGACCGAGGCCGACCGAAGCGAGCGTGGCGATGGCGCGGTCGCGCGCTTCCTTGCGCGACACGCCATGGGCCTGCAGCACCTTGAACGCCACGTTGCGCCATACCGGGAGAGAGTCGAACAAGGCCGAGCCCTGAAACAGCATGCCGAATTTGGCTTGATGCGCGTCGAGTTCGCTGCCGCGCAGGCGGGTGGATTCGACGCCGTCGATTTTGATGGTGCCGGCATCGGGGCGCATCAAGCCGAGGATGCATTTCAGCGTGACCGATTTGCCGGTGCCGGAGCCGCCGATGATGACGACGGATTCGCCGGCGCCGACCGACAGATCGACGCCACGCAGCACATGCTTGCTGTCGAAGGATTTGGCGACGCCGGAAAGCTCGATTTTGGGGGCGCTGGCCATGTTTATTTCCCGGCGAAAAACAGGCCCGTCATCAGGTAATTGGTGACGAGAATGAGGATGGAGGCGGAGACGACCGCATTGGTGGTGGCGGTGCCGACGCCCTGCGCGCCGCCCTTGGAATTGAAGCCCTGATAGCAACCCATCAGCGTGATGATGAAGCCGAACATGGCGGCTTTCCACAGGCCTGAGCTGACGTCGCGATTTTCGAGATACTGCCAGCTTTGCGAGATGTAATTGGCGGCGTTGAATTTGAGATCGTAAACGCAGACCAGAAAGCCGCCGAACACGCCGATGATATCGGCGATCAGGACCAGCAGCGGTAGCACCAGCGTGCCCGCCATGACGCGCGGTACGATCAGGTATTTATAGGGATTGGTCGAAAGGGTGGTCAGCGCGTCGATCTGTTCCGTCACGCGCATGGTGCCGAGTTCGGCGGCGATCGAGGCTCCTATGCGGCCCGCGACCATAAGGCCCGCCATGACCGGCCCCAGTTCGCGGGTGATGGACAGGACGACGACGGTGGGAATGGCGCTTTCGGCATCGAATCGGGCGAAGCCGGTATGGGTTTGCAGCGCCAGCACCATCCCGGTGAAAAGCGCCGTCAACCCCACCACCGGCAGCGAGTAATAGCCGATATCGATGAATTGACGCAGAATCTGGCCTGCATACAAGGGCGGCGTAAAGCAATGTTTGAGCGTGGAGCCTGCAAAACGCGCTAAACGGCCAACCGTGGCCAGGAATTCAAGCAGCGTGCGACCGATGAGAGCGAGGGGATTCATAGAGGAAGCATGGGGAAAAGTGTGGCTGAAAGGTCACGGCGTGCGGCGAAGCTAGCCAAGAGACGGCTCTAAGTCAAAGATATTGATGCAATATCGCGATATTGATATAGTCTGCACGTACCGATTCCGAACTCTTTCATCTATCCTTTCAACAAGTGACGAGTGAACCGATGACCCGCTTTTCAACCAAGACTGCCGCCCTGACCGCCGTAATGGCGCTGGGCTTTTTGACCTCGCCCGCTCATGCGGATAATCTGCGCAGCACCAATGGCGAACTCGTCCACGCGACCGATGGCGGCTGCGTCATCACCGAATGGCAGGGCAGCGTCGATTGCAATATCGGCGCCGCTGTGGCCGCGACGCAGACGGTCGATCGCGAACGCATCGTTTACTTCGATTTCAACAAGGCGACGCTCGACGCCCAGTCGAAGAAGCATCTCGCTCACCTCGCGCACAAGCTGCATTGGATGGGTAAGCATGACAACGCCGTGGAAACCATCACCGCCGTCGGCTTTGCCGATCGCATCGGCGACGCCGACTATAACCAGAAGCTGGCCATGCGCCGCGCCGAAGCGGTGCGTTCGTTCCTGGTCGGCAAGGGTATCAAGGCCAACAAGATTCAGGTCGAATCGCTTGGCAAGACCGAACCCAAGGCGGATTGCCCCGCCGATCTGCCGCGCAAGAAGCTGATTGCCTGCCTGCGTGAAGATCGTCGCGTGGAAATCACGGTTACGGAAACGCCGAAGAAATAATCCGTAGCTGATTGCTCTTCGGGACCCGGCTGTGTTAGGCACAGCCGGGTCCTTCTTTTTTCCGGTCATTCATGTCTTTTCGCGCCGTTTTTCGTCATCGCCCCTTCGCCGTCATGTGGGGCGGGCGGCTTCTGACCAATATTGCCACGCTGACGCAAAGCGTGGCGCTCAACTGGTCGGTCTATACGCTGGCGCGCCAGACGCATGACGAGGCCGCCAGCGTGTTTCTGGCAGGTCTCACCGGCCTCGCCCAATTTCTGCCGATGTTCGCGCTGGCTCTTGTTGCGGGCGAGACGGCGGATCGTTACGACCGGCGCAAGATCATCTGCTGCGTCGGATTGCTGCAAACTTTATGCGCCGCTTCGTTCACCGCGCTGACATTGCAGGAGCATCCGCATCTTTCGATGTTTTTCATCGTCGCCGGGTTTTTCGGGCTTGCGCGCGCCTTCG
>JARLJC010000013.1 GCA_031291435.1 Alphaproteobacteria bacterium
CGAACCTTGGGCGCCCAGGCCAGCGCATGCGCCGTCGTCAGATTGCACAGGCCCGCCTTGGCTGCGCCGTAAGCCGCGGTCTGCGGCTCCGGCCGGGGCACGGTGACGCTGGCGATATTGACGATGCTGCCGCCGGTCTCCTGTTTCTGCATGATCAGGTTGGCAGCCTGCGACACGAACAAGGGTGCCAGCAGGTTCAGCTTGATGATCGATTCGGAAAAGCGCGGCGATACCGTCGACGGGTCGGCGGGCGGGGCGCCGCCGGCATTGTTGATGACCACGTCCAGCCGGCCGAAACGTTTCTCGATCTCCGCCACCATCGCCTCGACCTGGGTCGCGTCGCGGACATCGGTGGCGATGAAATGCGCCTCGCCGCCTTTGCCTTTGCTCGGCGTCTCGGGCGGGTTGCGGCCGCAGATCACCACCGTTGCGCCATGGTCGAGGAAGCTTTGGGTGATGCCACGCCCGACGCCGCGCGCGCCGCCGGTGATGAGTACGACCTTGCCGGTGAAATCGAGAATATCCATCGTTACGCTTTCCAGGAGCTTCGTAGAATGCGCCCCTACTTAAGCGTTTTGCCCGGTCTTGGCGAGGCGAGAAGGGCGCTGACCGCGCCATCGACGGGCAAGCACACGCCGTTGATGAAAAACGCCTCGTCGGTCGCCAGGAAAGCCGCCGCGACGGCGATATCCTCCTCGGTGCCCAGGCGGCCCGACGGCACCTGCGCCTCGAACGCCTCGGCCCCGCCTTCCAAGGTCGCCAGCCAGCCACGCATATTGGCGGTGCCCATCGGCCCAGGCGAGATCGAGTTGGCGCGGATGCCCATGCCGCCATATTCGACCGCGATCACCCGCATCAGGTTGATCACCGCCGCCTTGGCCGCGCCATAGGCGGCGAGGTCGGCGACACCGGCTTGTCCAGCGCCCGACGCGGTGGTCAGGAACAGGCCCGATCTCTGTTTCATGAACACCGGCAGGGCGGCATGGATGCCGTAGAACACCGCGTCCTGATTCAACGCGATGATCTGGCGATATTCCTCAACACTGGTCAGGTGCGTGTTCTTCGGCATCGACCCGCCGGCATTGGCATAGAGCACATCCAGCCGGCCGAACTCGGACACGGCGCGGTCGACCATTGCCTGAACCTGGGCCGGATCGGTGACATCGCACGGATGGGCCACGGCCCGCCCGCCGGCTGCCCTGATCTGGCCCACCACCTTGGCGACATTCTCGGCATTGATGTCGTTGACGATCACGACCGCGCCCTCCTGCCCATAGCGCAGCGCGCAGGCCGCGCCGATGCCGCGCCCCGAGCCGGTGATGATGGTGATCTTGTTCTCAAGCCGTTTAGTCATGATTTCCCCTGGGATGCGGCATTGGTTTGCTCGATTGAGCTCAAACTCGCGCGAAGTGGCCATTGCCGCAAGGATTTCCGGATTGCACGATTGGCGCTGCCCGAAAAGCGCTCCATAATTCGCGGTACAGGTCTTTCAAGCGGCCGCAGGGGAAGGGGAAGCGATGTTCACGCAGAGTCTCGATCCGCTCGGCAATATGGCGCTGACATTCCTCGTTGCGTTGATCCCCTTCGTACTGCTGCTGGTGCTCCTGGCCGTTTTCCGGATGACGGCGTGGCTGGCCGTGCTGATCGGGGCGGGCGTCACCTTCGCGCTCGGCGTTCTCGCCTGGGGCATGCCGGCGGGCCAGGGGGCGCAGGCCTTTTTCTATGGCGGCTTGAGCGGCGCGTGGTCGGTCGACTGGATCACGCTGTGGGGCGTGGTCCTGTTCAACACCCTGGTGGTCACCGGCACGTTCGAGCGTTTCCGCCTGTGGCTGATCTCCGGTATTAGGTAGCAAACTCCACAAAGAATCTTAGGCTGCGGATTCTCGGATTGCTACCCTGTCGGCATGGTAATCCCTCGCGTCATCTATGGTCTGGCAAAGAAACGCGCTGAGCTTGTCGCGGAGCTCGCCCATGCGGAGGGGCGGACGGAATACTGCCGCGCCGGTATTGTCGCCATCGACGCCGTGCTTCCGCTTTGGGACGTGCAAGCGCCGAACTGAGAAGCGCGGAGCCGAGCGGGCCGGTGAATTAAGGCTGAGCATGGGTAATAGGGGCTTCATTCGATTCTTCTCAACAAAAAAGGGCGGCTCTGCAAACAGCAGAGCCGCCCTTCTCAAATCGGATGGCGCGATTAGCCCTCGGACCCAGAGTCACCGTTGAACATTATCATTAAAATCCCCCTCCATAAAACATGCGATAAATTCTTCCAACCTTACCAGATGGCCCAGGATAAGCCAACATGCAAGGAATCGCATAGGTTCCATGCATGTTATGCAGCCTCTATTGGCGGCGCAAGAAGCTTTTTTTCCGCCATCGGCCGCCACCAGACCAGGATGGCCTGATGAGGTAGCATCGCCGTCGCAAGATTCCAAGAGTGGAAACCTGTGTTCCCTTGCCCTGTGGTTTTCTCGAGCTCAGTTCGGTGCAGAGCATGCGCTCCGAATTCCAGGTCTCGGCAATTCATCGTAATATCGAACTGTGTATATAAAGTTGGGAGTAATGTTCTCCAGACTTCGTTTGATGATCTTTCCTTCACCAGCGTATAAGAAACTCTAACTTCAAGCGATCCCTTGGCGGGAATGTCTCTCCTCCAAAGATACCTAAGCATATCCTCTCTATCGGCGATATTATCATAGCCCTTTTTTATTGCATCTGGTGTTAGAGGTGAGCCTATGCACACCTCATGAAGCTCAACGATGGATTTATACTTCTCAGATGGTGTTTTTGGATATCCCATCCTGATTTCATGGTTCTTTACAGTAGAATCAGTGTAATTCTTGATGGTAAAGATATTACTTACATGAATTTTTACAAAATCATCAATAACCAGACCGCTATCATCTATTATGTCGTCGAATATTAGATTTAATCGTAAATACTCTCTTATTATACTACAATCTAGAACTGTAAAGAATGTTTCGTCAGTTAGGGATTTTGGCAACCGCTTTCCCAAAACAGCAGCAAAGACACTTTGAGAAACGTCATTAATCATTCTATTGGCTGCTTCTTCTTGTCTTTGCCTGGACTCGTGTTCCACAAATACAACTATTAATAAGGCAATTAGAGATGCAAATCCAAGCTCCCTCATAAAACCGACAACGACAGTTCCTGACATAAACCACATAGAAAGCCCTGTATCTTCTCCGAGACTCCTACTTTCGGAGATTCTGTACGCTTCTATAGATGTTGACATAAGGATTAAGAGCAAGCCGAACGATAGCATCAGCCAGAATCTTATATGCTTCATCTCTTCTTTGACTGACGAGAAGAAGTTCATTATGGTCCCCTTTGCGATTCTATATTTAATATAAATTAATTGGGACACTGACAGTAAGTTACTGGGCTTGCAATATTCTCTTTTGCCAGTACCCTTTCCACTGCGCTGACGGGCTGGCGACCAGCGCCGCGTTTACCGCGATCAGGTACTGCTCACCATTCGACACGCGGCGGTTATCTTCCCGCCAATCCATTTCGCCCGCGTAAGCCGAGAGATACGGGCCGGCAACGTGATGATGCGTGCCGATCTCGGCGCGACGCAGGCGGCTAAAGAACGACTCCGCCATGTTCGTGCAGCCCTCGGCGGTACTGTAAGCCTGCGAATGGTTAATCCGCTTCGTCAGGTAGCGGTTATGAAGCTGGTCCCAATGTGACGGCTCGTCGGCATAGACCGTGCTGCCCTGCTCAATGCGGGTACGCAGGACTGCAACCGATGCGGCTTCCG
>JARLJC010000092.1 GCA_031291435.1 Alphaproteobacteria bacterium
CCATTGTCCAATATTCCCCACTGCTGCCTCCCGTAGGAGTCTGGGCCGTGTCTCAGTCCCAGTGAGGCTGGTCATCCTCTCAGACCAGCTATAGATCGTTGCCTTGGTGAGCCGTTACCTCACCAACAAGCTAATCTAACGCGGGCCCATCTATCGGCGATAAATCTTTCCCCCGAAGGGCTTATCCGGTATTAGCGTCAGTTTCCCGACGTTATCCCAAACCAAAAGGTAGGTTCCCACGCGTTACTCTCCCGTGCGCCACTCTGTATTGCTACAGCGTTCGACTTGCATGTGTTAGGCCTGCCGCCAGCGTTCGTTCTGAGCCATGATCAAACTCTCAAGTTGACTCTAGTTTTATAGGACGTCTTAAGAAAGCCGCCTTCGCGGCGCCCTAAGTCCATCCAAACTACTTGGTGTTGTCGAAACAACACCCTTATTCGAGGGTTATCATACTCAACGTCTTTTGACTTACCATCAAAAGACCTTTGTCCGATTTGCATCGAACAAATGCTTGCGTATTAAACTTACTGTCAAAGGATGCGTTACGACAAACCGTATGCCTTATCGATCCGAAGATCGAAAAAAGGTTTTGATATCATCGGCCAGTTGCCACGCCCAAAGACCTAAGTCCCAGGGCACAACTTCCCACCGCGGATCGCCGTCTGCGCATCCCTTCTCAACATCTTCACAATTTCCAAGAACAGGACTCGTTACGAGCCCGCAACCATGTCAAAAACCGAAACAAAAACCCCACGTCAAACCAGCCTTTTGGCTAAATTCGGCGTTTGGTACGTTTTAGTGTCAACAAAGACGCTTCCGGCAATCAGGCTCTGACCGCCGACGGAGGGGAACTTACTCAGTCCCGTTCCGACTGTCTAGGGGAAAATTTAAAATCTTGTAAATATTTTTCCTTGACTTGTTTTGCTGTCAAAACATCCCCCGTTTTCTTCTTGGCAAAATGCGTAGAAACCCTTGTGGCACAGCATTTTCCGCAATTTCACAAAATCGCGACTGGACAAATTTATTTTTCGAATATACACGCGTAACCGGTCGCCTTGCCAATGTCTCGGGACTGTCGGCATCCTGTGTTCCGAGCCGTTTTCCACCCCTGATTCCCTCCACCAGCCATACGGAAAATCTCATGAAAACCCTCCAAAATGCGCGGTTTATTACCCTTTTTATGGTTTTTGCGGTTATGGAGGCGTCGGTCGCCTCGGCTTTTAACGTTACCGGGGCGGCAGGGCCTGTCACCGTGGGTGGCGCGCAGATGCTGCCCAACAAGGATGTGGTCGAGAATTTATCGCATTCGGCGGATCACACCACTTTTGTCGGGGCGATCAAATCGGCCGGGCTCAACTGGGTGCTGGGCGGCTCGGGCACTTTCACCGTTTTCGCACCCACCAACGATGCTTTCGCGCATTTGCCGCCCGGTACCCTCGATGACTGGATGAAGTCTGAAAACAAATCCCGGTTACACGCGATTATTGCCTATCACGTGGTGCCGCAGCATCTGACGCTTGCCGAAATCACGGACAAGGCTTCGGCCAATGGCGGCATTGCTTCCTATCGCACGATGGAGGGGGAGACGCTTACCATCATGAAAGATTCGCATGATCGCTGGTGGGTGGCCGATCAGTCGGGAACCCGCGCGCAGATCGTGATTCCCGATGTAACGGAATCGAACGGCGTGATGCATGTCATCGACGCGGTTCTGATGCCGGGGAACTGAGCCGCCGCGATCTGTTCAGCCTGCCTGCAGCGGCAAACTTTTCGGCCGCTTGCGCGGCGTGGCGGCAGGCGGCTGCGCGTTCGGTTGGGTTTCTTTGCGCGCCGCGGCCAGGATGCCGAGCAGTTTTTCCACGTTGCGCTCCATATGATAAAGCGCATGGAGGTCTGCGACAAAATCATCCTTCGGCGCACGGCGCGCGCGGGCTCTGGCGACGAGTTTTTTGCCGAAAGCCTTGCGTTCGCGCGGCGCCAGAAGCTTCATCTGCAGGCGCATGATATCGAGGCCATAATCGATGCGCAAAGTCGCGGCGGTTTCGTTCGATGGCTGGAAGCGCGCATCGAAATCATCCCAGAGCGCCAGCATTTCCGCGGCGGTTCCGGCGGCGAGAGATTTGCGCACGAGTTCCTGCGCCAGAATGACAACCACATTCACGGGCGAGAGCAAAAGATCGGCATAGGGCAGGCCGTTACCGCATTCTTTCTCCATATTGCGGCGCATGCCGTGCATGAGATCGACAACCTGCTGGCTGGTGACGGCGGGGATATCGAGTTTGTAAATTCCGCTTTTCAGGGCTTCGAAGAAGCCGATATTGATGAGGGCGGTTTTTCTCAGCCTGCCGCCCTCGCTGTTCAGAAGCCATTGGCGGTGCTTGTCATCGAGCGTCTGGCGCGGCGCGCTTTGCCAGTTGGCGGCCTGATAGGGGCTGGCATAGCTCAGGAAGGTCGAGAATTCCGCGCAGGTCTCGCAACTGGCGGCGAAGAATTTGCGCGCCCATTTGGCGCTGTTGCAGCCGCCGCCCCATGCCGCCGCCATGGATTCGGCGAAGATTTCCTCAAGGGCGCGCTCGGGCCTTCGCGTGCTGGGGGTGAAGTAGCGAAGGCCGATGCTACGCATTCTATCGAAGCCGCCCAAAGCCACGATATCCTGACGCGCCGATTCCGCGAATTTTCTCTGGAAGGGCTCCAGCGCGGCGAAGGCCAGCATGATCGCGTGGCCCGTTTCATGGCGGAGCACACCCGTCATCTCTTCCGGCGGGACAATCACCAGCGGCGGCTCTTTCCCTCTGATGCCGCGGTTGGAATAAGTGTGGGCCGAAAAAACAACACGCTGATCCGAGAAGCAGATGCCATTCACATGTTCAGGCAGATAACGCGGGTCGTCGGAATTGACGATTTCATCGATCTCGGTACGCGTCAGAAATTCTTTGGCATTGGCGGGAATGTCGGCGGGCCACAGCGTTACGCAGGACGTCCAGTTTTTCTTTTCGAGATGCAGGCGGATCTGGCGCGGCACCGTGGCGGCGAACGCGTCCCCTACCTGCCGGGCCCAGCCTTCCGGCGGCGTGAAGCCCTTGGCGAGAAGTCTGGCGCTTCCCGATCCCGAAACCAGTCGCGGATAAAACGGTTCGTTACTGTAATCCATCATGCAATGCGGCCTCGATTATGATGCCGTTATAGACCTGGCCGGGGCGGGGAAATAGTTGCATCTATGGTTAATCGATCTGCAGCAGCAACCCCTTTAAATAGGCGCTTTCCGGCAGATGCGGATGGGTCGGATGATCGGGGGCTGCAAAGCAAGTGTGCAAAATCCGTCCCGCGCGCTTGGCGTCGTTCAATCCCGCCGCGACTTGTTCGGTGAAATTCGGCAGATCCATATTATGACTGCATGAAGCGATGAACAGATAACCGTTCGATGCCGTCACGCTGGCCGCGAGTTTGGCGAGCTTGCGGTAACCGCGTGAGCCGGATGCCAGGTCCTTGCGCGATTTCACGAACGCAGGCGGATCGGCGACAACGACCGCATGTTTTTCTTTCAAAGCGATGCGGCGTTCGAGATCGACGAAGACATCGGCGCGTACGAACTCGCACGCGAGTTTGTTGCGTGCGGCAGCCTGTTGCGCCAATGCCAATGCGGGTTCCGACGAATCCACGCCGATGATTTGTTGCGCGCCCGCCTTCGCGCAGGCGAGGGCGAATCCGCCCGCATGCGTATAGAGGTCAAGGACGCTGGCGGCATTTTTCGCGTAACGCGCCACGAGAGCGTGGTTGTCGCGCTGATCGAAATACCAGCCGGTTTTTTGGCCGCCCTGCAGATCGGCGAAATAAGTCAGGCCGTTTTCCGTGAGGGCGACCGGGCCTTTCAGTTCCTCGCCGATGAGTTTCGTTTCGCGCGGCAGGCCTTCGATTTCGCGCGCATATGAATCGTTGCGCAGGATAATCGTGCGCGGTTTCAAAACCGCATGCAGCGTTTTCTCAAGTGCGGGCCAGAGCAAATCCATGCCTGCGGTGTTGAGCTGTACGCAGAGCGCATCGCCGAAACGGTCGATGATGAGGCCGGGCAATCCGTCGGCTTCGGCATGCACAAGGCGATAGAAAGGCTCACCGATAATTTTTTCGCGTAAGGCCAGCGCGTTTTCGATGCGCTTGGTCAGCCATTCTTCGTCAATCGCATCGACCAGATGCGGCGTGAAGATGCGGCCCGCGATCAGGCAATTGGCATTGAAACTGCCGATGCCAAGAAAGTGCGTATCATGCGCATGAAAGGCGACCATCGCGCCACGCGGCAAAGCCTTTGCCGCCGCGTCCATCACAATCTCGTTGGAATAAACCCACGGGTGGCCACCCAGAACGCGGCGGTGCTTCTGGGGCTGAAGTTTTACAATGGGGAATGTCACTTGGGGTTGCCGTTCTTGCGCTGGGCGGCGATCGGCTGCGTAAACTGCAGTTCGATATCCCACGGGAAATTGATCCAGGTATCCTGGCTCACTTCGGTGACGAAAGTATCGATCAGCGGCTTGCCCATCGGCTTGGCATAAACTGTGGCGAAATGCGCCTTGGGCAGCATTTTGCGCAAGACTTCTACCGTGCGGCCGGTATCGACCAGATCATCGACCACCAGCCAGCCTTCGCCGTCGCCGACATTGGCGGGCTGTTTGATGACCTGCGCGGTCTCAAACTGCACCGTCTGCGGCGATCCCGGTATGCTTTCATCCTGATAGTAGCCGACGACCGATACGGTTTCGATGACGCGGATTTCAAGTTCACGCGCCACGACGGCCGCCGGAACCAGACCGCCGCGCGTCACGGCAATGACGCCTTTCCATTCGCCCATATCATGGAGTTTCCATGCCAGAGCCTTGGCGTTGCGGTGGAGTTCTTCCCAGCTGACGGGGAAGTATTTCTGCGGCGGCGTTGCGGCTGCGATCATGCGAGCGTTCCTTTGCGGTCAAACCCACCGAAAAGGACACATTGCCGTGCGCGATGTCAAGAAATTCCGCTTGTACCAGCGGTGTTGTCGTCATTGTCGAGTTCGGCATCGAGCAGTTCCAGCACGCGGTCTGCAACATCGTCGTTGCTGGCATACAGGGCGTGCCGTTGCTGCAACCGTTCATAGAGATGCAGCAGGGTGGCGCGGTCTTTATGCAAATCGGTCGAGCCTTCGTTGCGCAGGGCGGATTTGAGTCGCTCGATTTCTTCGTCAAGCCCCTGCGGCACATCCTGATTGGCGGCGCGGAGGCAAAAAGCCTCGATCAGATGGGCAAAATCAAGCGCCTGTCTGGCATTATCCTGTGCCTGCGGCGGGCCTTTGATGACGACGGCCGTGAATCCGAGCGCGGTGCAGAAAAGGCGTAAATCGTCAGGGGTCATGGTCTTATCCCGTTCCTGTGAGGCGACCTCAAACTATCTATATTTAGATAATACGTCAATCGTTTTTTAGATTAAGACTTGTCGCGGGAATTTTATAAAATCACATTCATGGAAATCACCGCCGACGCCAAAAAACGCCTTGCCGCCCTGATCGAGGAACGGGACGCGCCGCTTGCTCCGCTCGCCGCCAAGATCGGCGTCAGCCAATCGACGCTATGGAATTTCATCTATGGCGAGACCAAGAATTTTTCCAAAATTCACTTGCTGGCGACCGAGCTTAAGGTATCGCTCGACTGGATTATAGGGGGCGATGTGGCGCCGCCCGCGGGCAAGGCGGAACGCGCTTTGATGCAGGTTTCGGAATCTGCGCGGGACGGGTTCGCCGGGCCCGATAAAATTTTCCTGCGCGAAATTGCCGTGGCCGTCGCGGCTCTGGCGCGCGATTATCCGAAACTGGGCAACGAAGCGATCGGCGCTATCGCGCTGGCGCTATGGGCCGATTTGAAGACAGGCAAATTGGCGGGCGTTAAAAAAATCGCCGCCGAGGCGCGCCG
>JARLJC010000093.1 GCA_031291435.1 Alphaproteobacteria bacterium
AAACATCCGCAGCAAGAATTTTTGCAGGTCGATACCACTAACATTCTGTTCATCTGCGGCGGTGCTTTCGCGGGTCTCGACAAAATCATCTCGGCACGTGGCCGTGGCTCGTCGATTGGCTTTGGCGCCGATGTGCGTGGCCCGGATGAACGCCGCACCGGCGAAATTCTGGCTGCGACGGAACCGGAAGATTTGCTCAAATTCGGCCTTATCCCCGAATTTGTCGGCCGTTTGCCTGTGATCGCGACCCTCACCGATCTCGATGAAGCCGCTTTGATCGACATCCTGACCTCGCCCAAGAACGCGCTGGTCAAGCAGTTCCAGCGTTTGTTCGAGATGGAAGATATCGCTCTCGAAGTCGATGAGGGTGCCTTGAAGGCCATCGCCAACAAGGCGATTGCTCGCAAGACCGGCGCGCGCGGTTTGCGCTCGATCATGGAAAGCGTGCTGCTCGACTCGATGTACGAACTTCCCGGCTCGACCGATGTCGAAAAAGTCATCGTCAGCAAGGATGTCGTCGAGGGCAAGGCCAAGCCGCTTTACGTCCATGGCGAGAAACGCGTCGCCGAGGCCGCGCCCGCCAAGGCGTAACCGGGGTTGCCTGTAGGGCGGTTTAGTCGTTTCCACCGCGGGAGGGGGATATCCCATGTCCCTGAGAGACAAGATCCTGCGGATCGGCCGGGGCATCGTTGGCCGCGTGCCTGACCGCCATTGGGCGCCACGCAAATTCCGCCTTCTGAAACTCCGCCTTCGCCGCCGTTCCCTGCGTGGCGAAGATATCTGCATCGTCAGCAATAACTGTGTCGGCGGCGTTATTGCGCATGATCTCGGCCTGCCGTTCAATTCGCCAATCGTGAATATGTTTATATATGCCCCGGATTACATTGAGTTCCTGAGTAAGTTCGACCATTACCTTTCTCTCGATCCTGAACCGCTTGCGGAATCGCGCTATGGGACTTTCGCTTACCCGCTGGCCAGTCTCGGCGGCATCGAATTGCATCTCATGCATTATAAAAGTTTCGAGGAGGCCAGAGCCAAATGGCTGGCGCGGCGGGAGAGGGTTAAGGGTAAGCGTCTTTTCATTATCGGTTCCGACAGGGATTTATGTACGCCCGATCTTGTCCGGCGGTTCGACCGGCTGCCTTACCCCAACAAACTTTTCCTGTCTTCGAAGCCGTATCCCGACCTGAAAAGCGTCGTCTATTTTCCGGAATATGAAGGCAGGACGGAAATTCCGGACACGATCCCGGCCCGCAGCTGGCTGAAGCATATTGATATCGTGGGCTGGCTGAATCGCGGGGGCTGAAACCTTCGTCCCGGCAGGGCGGCAATGCTGGCCATTCTTGCGTTTTTGGGCGGTTTGTGGTCTGGTGAGCCCGTTATTTCAGCCTTTTTCCACGGAGTTTCCATGTCTTCCATTGTCGCTGTCCATGCCCGCGAAATTCTCGATAGCCGCGGCAATCCCACGGTCGAAGTCGATCTGATGCTGGAAAGCGGCGCGTTCGGGCGGGCTGCCGTCCCTTCGGGCGCATCGACGGGCGCGCATGAGGCGGTGGAGTTGCGCGACGGTGACGTTTCGCGCTATGCGGGCAAGGGCGTGTTGCGGGCGGTCGAAGCCGTGAATGAGGAAATCGCCGGGGCCGTGATCGGCATGGATGCCGAGGAGCAATCGGCGCTCGATGCGGCTTTGATCGAACTCGACGGCACACCCAACAAATCGCGCCTTGGCGCCAATGCCATTCTGGGCGTCAGCCTTGCCGCCGCCAAAGCCGCCGCGCAGGATTCGCGGCTGCCGCTTTATCGCTATGTTGGCGGCGTTTCGGCTTCGCTGCTGCCGGTGCCGCTCATGAACATCATCAATGGCGGCGCGCATGCCGATAATCCCATCGATATTCAGGAATTCATGATTGTGCCGGTGGGGGCGGAGACCTGCACCGACGCCATTCGCATGGGCGCGGAAATTTTTCACACGCTTAAAAAACTGCTCAAGGATTTGAATCACAATACCGGCGTCGGCGACGAAGGCGGCTTTGCGCCCAACCTTGCCTCCAGCGAAGAAGCGATCACCTTCATCCTGCGCGCGGTCGAAAAAGCCGGTTACGTGCCGGGCGAGGATGTGATGCTGGCGCTCGATGCCGCCGCGACGGAATTTTACAAGGAAGGCCGTTATCAGCTCGCGGGCGAACGCAAGATTCTGAATGGCGAACAGATGGTGCGCTATTACGCCGATCTCTGCGCGCGCTTCCCGATTTTCTCGATTGAAGACGGCATGGCCGAAGATGATTTTGAAGGCTGGGAAATGCTGACCGAGGCCTTGGGCGAGAAGGTGCAATTGGTCGGCGATGATCTGTTCGTCACCAACCCGGCGCGGTTGGCCGACGGGATCGATCGCGGATTGGCGAATGCCGTACTCATCAAGGTCAATCAGATCGGCACTCTCAGCGAAACATTCGAAGCGATTGAGATGGCGCACAAAGCCGGATACCGCACCGTGATGTCGCATCGCTCGGGCGAGACCGAGGATTCGACGATTGCCGATCTGGCCGTTGCGGCCAATTGCGGGCAGATCAAGACCGGCTCGCTGGCGCGGTCGGACAGACTGGCGAAATATAATCAGTTGATCCGCATTGAAGAGCAGCTGGGCCGCGCGGCGCGCTTTGCCGGAACTTCCATCCTCATGGATTAACCGATGATGATCGCCCGCCGCACCTGGCACATCTTTTTCTCGGCGGCGGGTTTGTGTATCTTCTGCTATTTCCTTTATCATACGGTCGAAGGCGATCACGGCTGGGTCGCGCAGATGCATCTGCAGAATGAGGTTGGCGCGGCGCAGGATACGCTCGACCGGCTGCAGAAGGAAAAAGACGCGCTGGCGCACCGGGTGCAGTTGATGCGGCCCGAGTCTCTCGATCCCGATCTGCTCGACGAAGAGTCGCGCAGGAAGCTGAATTACTCCAAGCCCGGCGATATCGTCATTCTGACGCCGGAAGAAAAGAAGGGAAAGGAGGGGGACTAGGGACTGGAGGGGTAACCGGCAAAACCTCACTCTCCCGTTATCCCTCTAGTCCCTGGTCCCCTCTCTTCCCCCTCTTTCTTTTGTGCAGTGCAGCAATTCCTCAATGAAACCGCAAACTTAGCTTGAATTCTAGTCCGGCCCGATATACTTGAAGTCTGTACGCAAGGCTCGGCGCTCCGCTGAGTCGCGCATTGAGAGAAACTCCAATGTTCGCAGCCATGGCCCAGACTCAATCATCCGCTTCCAACAGCAGCCCCCGCAACCGCGCGGCTGAAATGCAACATTACTTCCGCGATATGCTGCTGATCCGGCGCTTCGAGGAAAAAGCCGGCCAGCTTTATGGCATGGGCCTGATCGGCGGTTTTTGTCATTTGTATATCGGGCAGGAAGCGGTCGTTGTCGGCATGCAGGCCGCGCAAATCCCCGGCGACTCGGT
>JARLJC010000094.1 GCA_031291435.1 Alphaproteobacteria bacterium
GGCCGGTTCGTCTCTGACGGGCGGGGCTGGAGGTGGGACCTCCTCGTATTATGGTATGGGCGGGAATCACGGAATTGGCGGAACCTCGCCTGGTCCCTATGCTGGTGGCGGCGGCGGATATGGTTCAGGTGGTGGCGGCGTGGTTTATGGATCCTCAACAGGCAATGGGGGCAGTTACGGAAATTCTGGGGCTGGCGGTTTTGACCCCGGCGGTATTATTTCCGGCGGTGGCGGCTATAACCCCTCTAACACATCCGGTGGCGGCGGTGCCGGTGGCGTGGCGATCCTGACCTATTCGACATCCGGCTCATGTTCACTATAGAGTGAGACTAATGAACAGACGCAGATCAATGTTTCTTGGAGTGATGCGCGCGACAGCTTTCACGGCTGTGCTGGCGGTGTCGCCGTCTGCTTTTGCTACTTGCTCATCGCCTTCAGGTAACGCCGGCGATATTGGCTATAGCTCGACCTCCAACACAATGGCTTATTGCAACGGTACTGGCTGGATAGCCATGGCCGCTCCGCCCTCTCTCTCCACCGGCACCCTCACTAGTGGCGATTTCTGCACGGCTACGAGCGGCAGCGCTATTCAATGCACTACTGCTGCCATCAACCTCGCTACTCAGGTCACAGGAACCCTTCCAATCGGAAACGGCGGCACGGGGCAGACCAGCCTGACAACCAACGGCATCATCTATGGGCAGGGTACAAGTGCGAGTTTAACGACGGCAGCTGGTTCGCAATATAATGTGCTGGTGGCTGGAGTTGCAGGCGTACCTGCTTTCGGCCAGGTGAATCTCGCCCAATCTGCCGCTGTCTCAGGCATCCTCGCTTCAGCTAATGGCGGCACGGGCGTCAACAATTCTTATAATATCACGCTGGGCGGTGCCGTTAATACGGCGGGGGCTTTAACAACCTCTGGCGCCTATTCACTTACCCTGACAACGACGGGTGCCACGAACGTTACGCTGCCGACGTCGGGTACATTGCTGAGTTCGACGGTTACGACTTTATCTAGTCTAACGAGTATAGGTACAGTCACATCGGGCACATGGACCGCCAATATGATCACGGTGCCCTATGGCGGCACCGGTGCCGGGTCGTTCACACAATATGGCGTACTGCTCGGCAACGGCACCGGCGCACTCGGTGTTACGCCGGTCGGTACCGCAGGTACCGTGCTCGCAGGACAGGGGAGTGCCAATCCAATTTTCACGCCCACGCCGAGCCTGACCAATCTGACCTTGTCGGGTGCCGAGATGCTGTCCTTCGGCACCGCGATCAGCACCACCGGCATCAGCACGGCCTTGCCGCTGACCGCCTCGGCCTATCGTTATGCCGGCGCAGGCACGGCGACCTTTGAAAGTATCGCGGCGGGCACGACGGGGCAGGTGCTTTATCTGCATAACGCGTCAACTTCCGCTCTGACCATCGCCGATCAGAGCGACTCGACCGACGCCACCGTCGCTAACCGCATCATCACCGGCACGGGCGGCGATATCGTTCTGCCCGGCAACAGCTCGACTACGTTGCAGTATGACGGCACCACCTCGCGCTGGCGCGTGACCGGCAGCAGCGGCGTCGCCGTCGCGGGCGGCAGCGACAAACAGGTCCTCTATAACAACAGCGGTGCGATGGTCGGCACCGCCAATTTCGCCTATGATTATACCAATACGCGCCTCGGCGTCGGCACCAGCACGCCGGGTTACGCACTCGATGCCTATACCGGCACGGTAGCAGGGCAGGTCATGCATGTAGGGCCGCAGGCGGTCAGCGTGACCGGTGCCGCCTATGGCGGCGTCGTCAACAATAACGGCACCACCGGCCAGCTGGCTTATTATTCCGGGGCCAGCGCGATTTCGGGGGCGGCGACGGCTTATTGGGATGCAACCAATACGCGTCTCAGCATCGGTACGGCCGTGCCGGCAACCTCGCTTGATGTCTATGATTCTACAATGTCTTCGATCCGCCTTACCGAAGCGAATGCCGGGCTGGGCGGCGCCGCCGTTTTCTTGGGCAGAAAATCGGAAGGCACCCTCACTTCGCCGACGCAGGTCCTCGCCAATGAAGCCTTAACCGGGCTGTATGGCGAGGGCTATACGTCGGGCAGCGCCTTTTCCGCCGCCACCGTGGATGTCAGGCTGTGGGCCGCGGAAAATTATACCTCGACCGCCAACGGGTCTTATATAACTTTTGACACCACGCCCATAGGGACGACGGCCAAGGCGGAGGTGATGCGTATCGACAGCACGGGCTATGTCGGCATCGGGACGACGAACCCATATTACAAACTTCATGTCGATGGCGGACAAATCGAGCTCACCACTACGGACTATAATAGTACGACGACCGGATCGAATATCTACTTCAATTTAGGGGCGACGACGGGAGATACTTACGGCATTCTTGGCGTGGCAAAGACCGGAGGTACTGCCGTCTCCAATCTTGCCATCATGCCCTATGGCGGCTATGTCGGGATTGGATCAACGTCCCCGGTAGTCCCGTTGGATGTAAATGGAGCCATAGCGATACCAAATAACACTTATTATCGTGGAAGAAATACCGGAGGAACTCTCATATCTCTATTGGGCGTTGGTAACGATAATAACACTTACGTCTTCGGCCAAGCTAGCAGTGATGTGATTATGGGGCCTGGGGGATCTGAAACCGCAAGGTTTAAATCTAACGGCAATGTCGGCATCGGCACGACGGCCCAGATTTTAAACGGCAAATTGTCGATCTATGGGGCAACCGCGGTAAGCTCCGGTATGCTCACCATGCTCAATTCCGGTGCCGCGACCAAATCCTGGTCGACGGGCCCCGACAGCAACGGCAATTATATTATCTATGATGGCGCCAGCGCCGGCATGTATATGACCTATGGCGCCACGGCATGGACCGCGAGTTCCGACCGCCGCATCAAAACCAACATTCAGCCTTTGACGCATGAAGAGGGCCTCGGCGCGATCGAGCAACTGAACCCCGTCACCTTCAACTGGCGCGATCCCAAAGCTTCGAAAACCACGCAGGTCGGCGTCCTCGCGCAGGATGTGCAGAAAGTCCTGCCCGAAATCGTCGATAGAGGCGGCCCGACTTCCTATACGCCCGACGGCACGCTCGGCGTGCAATATACCGGCCTCATCGCGCCCCTCATCAAGGCCGTGCAGGAACTCAAAGCCCTGTTCGACGGCGACCATACCGATATTACCAAACTCAAGGCCGAGAACGACACGCAGGCCAAGGCTATCGAGGAATTGAAGCGCGACTTCGAATCCTATAAAAAGGCGCATCCATGAGAGAGAAGCGCAAAATGAAAAATGCCCGTCATTCCGGAAAATTTGCTTTTCCACGCCCTTTCTCGCGGGGAAATGCGAATTTGTCCGGAATCCAGTTGGCCGCGCCGCAAGAAATAATTGCCGACAGTTTTGCGGGCAGCGCCAACTGGATTCCGGACAAATTTTCTTTCGCCTTACCCGCTGCGCGGGCAAGAACGAAAAGAAAATTTTCCGGAATGACGGCGCGGGCAATCCCTGTGCCAGCGCGGGCAGTTCTTGTGACGGCGCGGATAGCGCTCGTGCTGGCGCTGTTGATAGCCCCGCATGTTGCGCTCGCGACCTGCGCCAGCCCTTCCGGGGCGGCGGGCGACATCATCTACAGTTCGACCAACACCCAGATGTATTATTGCAATAATACCAGCTGGGTCAGCATGGGCGGTCCTACGGTCGCCTTCGGCACCCTGACGACCGGCGATTTCTGCACCGCGACCAGCGGCACGCAGATCGCCTGCACCACAGCCGCCGTCAACGCCGCCACGCAAGTCACCGGCACCTTACCCGTCGCCAACGGCGGCACCGGGACGGCCACTGCCCTGACGCAGGGCAGCGTCGTCTTTGCCGGAGCATCGGGCGTCTATACGCAGGACAACAGTAACTTTTTCTGGGATGTCACCAATCACAGGTTAGGGGTCGGGACGGCGTCGCCATCCACAGCCCTCACCGTCAACGGCACGGTGACGGCGACGACGTTCAGCGGCTCCGGCGCATCGCTCACCAGCCTTCCTGCGGGCAATCTGACGGGGAGTTTGCCAGCCATCTCGGGCGCCAGCCTGACCAGCCTCAACGCCAGCAACCTGTCGAGCGGTACCGTCCCCACCGCCCGCCTCGGCAGCGGCACCGCCGACAGCACGACCTACCTGCGCGGCGACAGCACATGGGCGGCGGTGAGTGCCGGTGGTGCCAACGTGCAGACTTTCACCAGCAGCGGAACGTGGACCAAACCCGCTACAGGAAATGTAGCTTTCATCGAATGCTGGGGGGCAGGCGGTTCAGGTGCGGGCGGAAATGGTGCTAACCCCTCCGGTTCTGGCGGCGGCGGCGGCAGATATTCGTTCCGTCTCGTCGCCTTGTCGTCGCTTGGTTCAACCGAGACTGTTACTCTTGGGACGGGCGGAGCAGCAGTCTCCGGTGCCACGGCCGGCAATCCCGGGGGCAATACAACGTTTGGTGCCTGGTTAACGGCTTACGGCGGCGGCGGCGGCGTTGTTTCTGCTAGTGTCGCAGGCACTGGCGGTACGGCCTTGGCGCAAGGCGGTAATACTGGCCTTAGCGCAGACGGCTTTAACGGCAGTGGTGGCGGCAGTGGTGGATCCAGCTCTGGTGCCACAAATGGCACGGCGGGATTTAACTCTTTATTAGGCGGTGCCGGCGGGGGCGGCGGCGCGCCAACAGGCCATACGGGCGGTTCTGGAGGAACATCGCAAGGCGGCGGCGCTGGTGGCACTGGCGGTGTCCAGGCTGCTTCCGGCGGTCCAGGGACTCAACCGGGCGGCGGTGGCGGTGGCACCGGTACCGGCACATCTGGCGCGGGCGGGGCGGGGCAAGTACGCGTAACGGTTTTCTGAGCGTCTGAGATTACGGTGACAAGATTAGCGTCTGGGGACAAGCGTCTGGCGTCTGGGGACACAATAACCATTGTGTCCCCAATGCAGAGTCGATAAATCTAACATATGCCAAGACAAGCACGCATCGTTCTTCCCGATGTCTCCCATCATGTGATCCAACGCGGCAATCGGCGTCAGGATGTCTTCTTTGGTGAAGAAGATTATAAAGCCTATCTTTCTCTTCTAAAGGAGGCGTGCGAAAAAGCGCGCATCCGTGTGCAGGCTTATTGCCTCATGACCAATCACGTCCATCTGGTTCTCGTTCCGTCGGAAGAGTCCGGGTTACGGCCAATCGGCGAGGCGCATCGCCGCTATACCCGTTACATGAACATGAAAAAAGGCTGGCGTGGTTACTTGTGGCAAGGGCGTTTTGGTTCTTACCCTATGGATGAGGCCTATCTTTACGAAGCAGTACGCTATGTAGAGCTCAATCCGGTGAGGGCAGGACTATGCCAACATCCCGGCGACTACCGTTGGAGCAGCGCAAGGCAACGCGTTGGTAAAATAACGGGCGATTTCAAAGTTGCGCCGAGCTTGCCGGTGGATGATTGGGAATCATATTGGCAAGACGGACTTCTTAAATACGAAGTGATTAAACAATTTGACGACAACGAACTTTCCTTCAAACCGCTAGGCACATTGGGGACACAATAGTTATTGTGTCCCCAATGTGGAGTGCCATGTCCGTTTTCTATTCCCTCTTCGCCTTTCTCCTCGCGCTGCCCTTCCTTTGGCCGCGCCTCGACCTGCTTGCCTCCGGATTTTTCTACCGCGCGGGGCAGGGGTTTTTCCTCGCCGATAATCCCGTGCTTGTCGCGTTGCATGAGCTTGCTTATGTTGGACCGCGCCTGTTGGCCGTCGCGTTTCTTCTCTGCGCCGTAGCGGCTTTGCTGCGGCGGAAGAACATCGTTACGCTTGATGCCAAGGCGTGGCTGTTCCTTCTGTTGGCGCTCATCATCGGGCCCGGTCTTGTCGCCAACGTCGCGCTCAAAGATCATTGGGGCCGCGCAAGGCCGCATGAGATTGTCGAATTCGGCGGCACGCAGACATTCACGCCTGCGCTCGAACCGCATTTCGAACGCGCGAAATCCAACGGTTCCTTTCCCTGCGGCGACGGGTCGTTCGGATTTTTCCTGCCCGCCTTCGGCTTCGTGGTTTCGCCGCGCCGGGCGCGCCGCGCTTTCTGGGTGGGGATGGGCAGCGGCTTTGTCCTCAGCCTCGTGCGCGTCATGCAAGGCGGCCATTTTTTCAGCGACTGTGTTTATGCCGCGTTCTTTATGTTGCTGACGACTACGGCGCTTTATGCGGCGATGTATGGCAGGCGCGAGGCCGCGCAACGCTGGCGCGCTTTTTTCAGACGTTCAGCAGCCGATTGACGGCGCGCATCCGCGCAATGGTTTCCGTATCGACGCCCTTGCCCAGCCTTTCGGGATAAAAACGCCGCTGGAACGCCAGCAACGCTTTGTCGGTGCGCGTGATGTCATAACCGATAGCCTCGAGCAAAGCCTCGGCTCCGCCCGCCGCCGCGTAATCCGGCGGCGCAGGCTCGGGCCATACGCCAAACCCTTCCGCCGCCAGCTCCCGCCACGGGAACAATTCGCCGGGGTCTTCCTTGCGCGCGGGCGCGATATCGCTGTGCCCCAGAAGGCAGCGCGCCGCGTCCATGCCGTGCCGCGCGATCACGCCGCGCAGCAAACCCTTGAGCGCCGCGATCTGTGCCGCGGGAAATGCGCGATAGCCGAATTCATGCCCCGGATTGATCAGCTCGATGCCGATCGAGGCGCTGTTGATATCGGTGAGTCCGCGCCAGAAACTTTTGCCCGCATGCCAGGCGCGGCGTTCTTCATCGACCATCTGGGTGATTACGCCGTCTTCGCCGACGACGTAATGCGCGCTTACTTTCCCCATCGGGTCGCACAAACGCGCCAGGGCTTCCTCGCCGCTTTTCATGCCGGTGTAATGCAGCACGATATAAGCGAGCGCGATTTTCTCGGCACGTTCGTCGTAATTGGGGGAAGATCGCCGCTGCATCATTTAATCCCTTTAATTCTGCATACCACATCATAGGCGGCATTGATGCGCTTCATCTTCTCGGTGGCGGTGGCCACGAATTCGGGCGGCATGCCCTGCGCCATCAGTTTATCGGGGTGGTGTTCGCGGATCAATGCGCGATAGGCGGTCTTGATATCGTCATTGGCGGCACTTTCGACGACGCCGAGAATGGCGAAAGCTTCCACGGTGGGGTTGCGCGGTCGCTCGCGTTCCGGCATGCGCACGCCCGCCCGCGCGGCGATGCGCAGGAAATCTTCGTTGCTGAAACCGAAAATGAAACCGACGCGTTTGAGGAAGGTCAGCTCGGCGGGGCTGAGGCCGCCGGAATCCGAAGCGCCGATGATGAACAACCCGCTGAGAATTTCTTCCAGCACCGCGCGTTTGCGGCGGAAGACCTGCGCCAGCTGCAACGCATAAGGCTCAAATCCATCAGCGGAAAGGCGGGCGCGGTCGAACAGGCGGCCGATGGCGGCTTCCTGGTCGGGGCGGATATTGAACACGCGTTTGAAGGCTTCAATTTCCGCGCGCGTCACGCGCCCGTCGGATTTGGCCATTTTGGCGCTCAAGACGACGACGCCCATCGTGAAAGTGGCCTGCTCGACATTGGCGGAAAAATCGCCGTAATTGCTCCACAGACCCGCCGTGTCGCTGGCGCCGGGCAGGGGTGGCCGCGTATCGTGCATATGACCGATCAGCACCCCGGCCACGGCGCCCCACGGCCCCGCCACCCACAGGCCGAGGAAACCGCCGATCATTTTGCCCCAGGGTTGTTGCGCTGCCGCCATGCTCGCTTGTTCGTCCTGCCGCCTTGCGGCATAGTATGTTGGTGAAGAGAGTATGTTGATGAAAAATTCTCATGCGAAACATGAACGGTCGAAGCGGCTTTTGCAAGGCGGCTCCGCCGCTCTTTTAACGAGCGCCGGTTTACGCCCGACGCGGCCAAGGCTTGCGCTGGCCGACTGGTTGTTCCGCAAGCCCAACAAACATGTAACCGCCGAGCAGGCCCATGCCGCGATGACAAAGGCCGGGGTCAGTTTGTCGCTGGCTACGGTCTATAATACGCTTAATCTGCTGGCGGGGGCGGGGCTGCTGCGGCAAATCTGCGTGGATGGGAAGCAGGTGTTGTTCGACACCAACCGCGACCCGCATCATTATATGTATAACGAAGCCAGCGGCAGGCTTACCGATATTCCGCCGCTGCGGCTGGTTGCGCCGCCCAGGCCGCCGCGCGGCATGAAAATCACAGATGTCGAGATAGTGATAAGAGTGCGCTAGGCGGTTTGCGATTCTCCTCGCTGTGTGCGCCGGGCACATGTTACAAAAGATTATTAGAACGATTTATTAGTCGAACACGTTTCCATGATCGAAAAGAACCTGTTCCAGATATTCGAAATGCCGCAAAGCCTGCGGAATCCTTTGTTGCCCTTTCATCCGCTTGAAGTCATTGCGGGCGAGAGCGACACCCCCAAAATCGTCGTCAGCTATGACCACCGCACCGCATGGCGTGTCGTCGATGCGCCGCGACCCACCAAATCGGATTATACCCATGTCACGCCCTGGATTCTGCCGGGCATGGGAGAAGTGCCGGTCGAAGCCGCTTTCAACGCGGCGGGGATTGAGGAAGCTCTCGGTACCGACGGCGCTTATCACCATATTGCGCCCGCGCCCTTGCAGGAGGAATGCAAAAGGCTTTTCGGCGATGAGCTGAATAAATTTCATCCCTTGCTGCGCGCCCTGCATAAAAATCTCAAAGTGCCGGTGCCGGGTAAGGTTGTTTCCGAAAACCGTTATGGCGACAGCTTTATCGTTTTCGACAGGCCCCTCGACCGCCAGATACAGGGTGCGCTCGATGTCTACAATTCATGGCGCAAAAAGCCGCCGACTTATATGGTGCGCGGCCTTGGCGAAAGCCGGAACTGCCAGCAATTCGTCAATGCGGTTCTGCGCGGCGCGGGGATTGCGGTACCTCGTCTTTGGGAAAAACAGCCCTGGCCGGGGCTTTATGCGCGCTTTCTGGAATGGCACAGCGCGGGCCGCCTGATGCGGCGCGGTGACCGGCTGGGCCAGCCGCGCGCCGTGACGCAGCGCATGCAGGCGGCGATGCGCAGCGCGCCGGCGGTTCTCTAAAAAATTCAAGCAAGTGAAGGCCGCACGCGGCGTCTCACGAAGGCGTGCACCGCGCCTGTCCGCGCCGCACAGATTCGGTAACGCCCCGCACGGCGTGAAAGGCGATCTCATTCGTGATCCGGTGCGTGCCGGGGGCTTTCACAATTTCCGCACCGCCCGCGAAGCAGGCGTGCATGTCGCGCGCCATCCGCTCTTCCGTCAGCCCGAGCAGGAACCACGCCGGATCTTTATCGCCGTAAACGAAAAACGCTCTCTTATCGGTGCGCAGTTTCAGCGAAAGCCTGTCCTCGATCATCGGCACCAGAATGAACACGGCTGCCCCGAAAAGTTCCGGCGCCAGACACAAAACCGCGCCCGTCATGCCCGAACCCGCCGAACCTCCGCCGATAATCGTCGTCTCTGGTGTGGCGGATTCCTGTAGCAGAACTTCGCGCAAATCCGGCACCCAGGGCGCACCCCCGCGCACCATATTCTTGATGCTGCGGGCAATGGCGGGCATGCGTCGCGAATTTTCGAAAGCCTCGACCCTCGGCGCGTCGTGAAGCGGGTTATCTTTCTGCTCCGCGCGCAGCCTTTCAAGCGCATCCGCCGAAATCCTGTCATATTCGAGGGGATACCAGGTGCGCGGCGGCGCGATTTTGCCCAGCAATCCTTTGGTGGCGGCGCGCGCCTCTTTGTAGGCCTTGAGCAGATCTTCCCGTATCTCGGGCGAATGCCCGTTAACATGGCGCAGAGTATTGTTGGCCGAAGCCGCCCACGCCCACAGCGGAAAAGACGCCTTCGAATGTTCGACCAAAGGCGCAATGACCTTCACATAACTTCCTTGGGCCGCCTGCACCAAAGGTGCGGCCAGATTCTCGATCTCGTCGGCGGAAATCAAACCGGTACCGTGGAAATAGACGAATTGCCCTTCCGGTTTCTCGTCGCCCTCGCGCTCGAAAATGCGGTATCCGTGGCGAACATCCTCTCGTATCCGCACGCGAATGACTGCTGGCGCCGCCGGTTCGGTTGCTATTTCCGTCGTGTTTTCCGGGGAAGAATTTTTGGCCGATGGCGCGAACAGCTCAAGCCCCGCGCCAACCGCGCTGCCGGCAATCTCGAATAATTTTGGCGGGCTTAAATCCACGAATCAATTCCTGCATCGTTCAATACTACAAACCTGAAATCCTAACAGAAATTTAAAGAGCAATTGCCGCAATGCAGCATTATCCTCCGGCGATCGAACACAAACGCTTATACGCCATCGTCGACAGCCGGCGTAGCAGTTTCGATAAGGAGGGCGGTTATCTTGCTAACCCGATCCCGGAATGTTAACCTGCGCCCATTCAAATAAAGCATAATCCGGGCATGAATCATAAAAGCGTCGCCGAGATTTTCCAGCTACCGACTGCGGGCGGCAGCTTCGGCGACCATGCGCCGTGGGATCCGCTTGATTATGTGGCGGCAACGGATAACCATCCGCTTCTGATCGTCGGCTTCGACATGCCGGCCAAACATCGCATCGTTACCGGCATACCGCGCCCAAAAACCTCGTGGCCGCATATGGGAATCAAGCTCATCCCCGGCGTCGGCGAAGAGCCGGTCTGCATCGGTTACGTCATAGCCTGCAAGGCCGAGACTCTTCAAAACGGTAAATACGAAAAAGCCAACCCGCATCTCAAAGAGGTTGCCGATGAAATATTCGTCCCTCTAAGGAAGATGCCGCTTTACCTGACGCCGTTGCATCGCAATTTCTGGCGCTGGGTGGATGGGCAGATGCTCGATGAAAGATGGCGTCTTAGCGATAGCTGCTTCAGCATTGCCCTGACGAAAGACAGTCAAATCGACGGAGTTTTACGCAAGATCGACGAGTGGAAAGCAGCGCCGCCGCCTTATCAATCGCCGGGCCTTACCGGCAAAAATTGCGTCGATTTCGTCAACGACGTGTTCAAAGGCGGGAAAATTGAAACCCCGATATGGTGGAATCCTGCGCCCGTCGGGATGCCCCCTTACCTGAGCGCCGTCGCCGAAACGCTTTCCCATACGAAAGGCCTGTTTCCAGCAAGCTGGTCGTATCAGCCGCGCCGCGTGACACAGATCATGTACGCAAATTCAGTCGCAGGACAGGCGCGTGTTCAGGAAACCCTCGTGCCTGCCGGAACCTAGCTTTGCTTCGCGATCAAACATAAATATTCGTAAGCCATCGTCGCGCCCGCCAGCGCGGTGATTTCGGCGTGGTCGTAAGGCGGCGAGACTTCCATGGTATCCATACCGCGGAAATCGATGCCGGCCAGATGCCGGATGATGCTTACTGCCTGCCATGTCCACAACCCGCCGACTTCGGGCGAGCCGGTGCCGGGGGCCTGCGACGGGTCGATGCAATCGATATCGAAACTCATATAAGCAGGCTGCGCGCCGATCACCTCGCGCACGCGTTCGGCGATTTTGATGGGGTCGCTGCAATGCACTTCGTTGGCCCAGATCACGGTCACGCCCTGCGCCAGCAGCCAGTCATAAACATCGCGATCAACCTTAGCGCGAATGCCGATCTGCACCATGCGTTTCGGATCTACCAGTTTATGCTCGATCACGCGGCGGAAAACCGAGCCGTGGCCCCATGGCTCGCCAAAGCAGGTCGGCCATGCATCCGTATGGGCATCGAAATGAACGAGGCCGAGCGGCCCGGTTTTTTTGGTCAAAGCCTTGAGCAGCGAGAACGTCACCATATGATCGCCGCCGAGGGCAATGAGATGTTTGAACCCGCCGGTCTGATCAGCAATCGCTTCAAGGCCTTTCTCTAACTGGCCCATCGGAAAGGGAATATTGCCGATATCCGCGACCTTGAGTTTGTCCAGAGGATTAACCCATGAGAACGGATTCTGCCCGTCATACAGCATGCGCGAGGCGGCGCGGATGGCGTCCGGCCCGAATCGCGTGCCGGGGCGGTTGCTTGTTCCGAGGTCGAAATTGATGCCCGCCACGCAGACATCGCTGGAGGGATCGCTGTTGGTCACGCCGAGGAAGGTATTGCGCACGGCATAGCTGGGATTGGAATAGGGGGTGGTCATGATGGGGTGCCCTGTGCTGTTTCCTTACGCCCCCCTCCCTAACCCTCCCCGCAAGGGGGAGGGGACTAAGCCGGTCTTGCTTCAAGCGGTTTCTTTTCTTTCAACGTTGAAAGGAAGAGAACGGACCTTGCGGCAATCCGGGCCGTGTCCCCTCCCCCTTGCGGGGAGGGTTAGGGAGGGGGGCGTGAAGTCGCATAGTATGCCTCGGTTGCCTCGTTAGGTCGAGGCTGTTATAGAACCTCTCCACCCTTCATTATCTCAAAGGTTTCCCATGCCCCAGCTCGCAGCCGTTCCCCAGGATTTCAAGGTCAAAGACATCGCCGGCGCCGAATGGGGCCGCAAGGAAATCAATATCGCCGAAACCGAAATGCCGGGCCTGATGGCGACGCGCGAGGAATATGGTTCCAGGCAACCGCTCAAGGGCGCGCGCATCGCGGGCTGCCTGCATATGACGATTCAAACGGCGGTGCTTATCGAAACCCTCACGGCGCTTGGGGCCGAAGTGCGCTGGTCCTCCTGCAATATTTTCTCGACGCAGGATCATGCCGCGGCCGCGATTGCCAAGGCCGGCATCCCCGTCTTCGCCTGGAAAGGCCTGACCGAGGAAGAATATCTCTGGTGCATCGATCAAACCATTTTCGGGCCCGATAACTGGCGGCCCAACATGCTGCTTGATGACGGCGGCGATCTGACGCTGCGCATCCACGAAAAATTCCCCGAACTCTTGAAAGATATTCGCGGCGTGTCGGAAGAAACCACCACCGGCGTCCACCGCCTTTATGAAATGATGCAGAAGGGCAAGCTCAAGATCCCCGCTTTCAACGTCAATGACAGCGTCACCAAATCCAAATTTGACAATCTCTATGGCTGCCGCGAAAGCCTCGTCGACGGCATCCGCCGCGCCACCGACGTGATGATGGCGGGCAAGGTCGCGGTCGTCGCTGGATACGGCGATGTGGGCAAAGGCTCCGCCGCCTCGCTGCGTTCCGCCGGTGCCCGCGTCATGGTCACCGAAATCGATCCGATCAACGCCCTGCAGGCCGCGATGGAAGGCTATCAGGTCGTGACAATGGAAACCGCCGCGTCGCAAGGCGATATTTTCGTCACCGCCACCGGCAATGTCGGCGTCATCACGCTCGACCATATGCGTCAGATGAAAGACCGCGCCATCGTCTGCAATATCGGGCATTTCGATTCCGAAATTCAGATCGACAGCTTGCGCAACTACAAATGGGAAGAGGTCAAGCCGCAGGTCCATGAAGACGTGTTCCCCGACGGCAAGCGCCTGATCGTCCTCGCCAAGGGCCGCCTCGTCAATCTCGGTTGCGGCACCGGCCACCCCAGCTTCGTCATGTCGGCGTCCTTCACCAATCAGACGCTGGCGCAGATCGAACTGTGGACGAACCACGGCAAGTACAAGAACGAAGTCTATATCCTGCCGAAAACGCTGGATGAAAAAGTGGCGCGTTTACATCTCGCCAAACTCGGCGCGCAACTTACCGAACTCAGCAAGGAACAGGCCGATTATCTCGGCGTGTCTGCGCAAGGGCCGTTCAAGCCGGAACGCTATCGCTATTAATCACAAACTTCTTGCCTGAAAGTGAAAAGAGGCATTGACGTATGCGTTCTTCGTGTAATATTGTGCTGTTACAGCATGATGATAACACGAAGGGAATATTAAGTGACTGATTTGAAAGAGGAATCCGCGAGACTTCTGAAATATCTTCGCAAGGGGCTTAAAAATCCGCACGCGCAGGAATATCTTGAAGGGGCTTTCTCCATCGCGGAGATGGTGCGCCTTAACAATCGTTTCGGCGTGCGCGACGTTATTCTCGAGAAGCTGGCCGATACTGCGCTCGACGACAAATCCCTGATCGGCGCGGTCGTCAAGGAATCCGGGCGCAGCCGCACGCTGGTGGCGCGGACTAAACGGGCCGTTGAAAATCAGTATCCGCCCACACCGCGCGCTTCGGGTGAATTTGTTCTGGCGCTGCCCAAGGAAGAACGCGCGCAGATTTTGATCGAAAATATTTTCAAAAAAGGTGGTTTTCGTTTCAATGCCGTCATGGAATCCATCGTCGATTGTCAGGGCGATCTGCCGCCCATCGCCTATCGCATCATGCGCGGCAAAAATATTCCCCTCTATGTGAAAGGCGGAGCGGTTAGCGCTGGTCTTGTCGGCAACGATAAAATCAACGAAGTACAGGCCGATGCCCGCCTCAATCAAATGGATCCGCTTGAACTCGACGTCAGGCAACAGTTCAAGGTCAATTCGTTCCGTATCTGCATGGCGGTACCGAAAGACAGCGCCATTAAAGACATTGCCGATCTCAAAGGCAAAACCGTGGCCACGACTTATAAGGCGACGCTTAGGGAATATCTGGCCGCCAACGGCCTCGATGCGCCCCGGGACAAGATCAAGATCGTCGATCTTGACGGCGGGGTTGAGGAATCATGCCGCGACCTGGGCGTCGAGGCGATCATGGATATTGTCGAGACCGGCAACAGCCTGAAGAAAAATAACCTGATCCAGCTGGGCCAGCCGGTTCTTACCGGGAATATGAGTTTCATCACCGTGTCCGATCAGGCGGGGGCCGAGGCGCGGAACAATCTGCGGGAAAATCTGATGGAACGTTTCCTCGATCGGCTTGCGGCTTAAATCCTTATGGTTAATGCCGCAAGCCGTCAGGGTTCTTTCTTTATGAGGCGAGATGCCTTATTGAGAAGGCTCATCCCGTAAGCCCGCGATTCCCTAAGCGTTTTATGTCCCAACCGTCGCTGACCCACGCCCCGTTCGCCGCCATCGCCGCCGTTATTCTGGCGGGGGTGCTGTTGGTCGGCCTGAATATGGGCGTGGATACCCAGACTTTAATCATCATCATTCTGGTGGGCATGACCGGCGGGCTTGCCTGGATGACGGTCAGTTTGTTCGGGCAGCTGCGCACGCTCGACGGGCAATCCAAGCAACTGCGGCAGGTGGCCGAGCGCATGCAGGCGATGATGGGCTCGGCGCCCGAGGCGTTCTGCGTCTTCTCGCCGCAGGGGCTATTGCGCGAAACCGCGCGCGTCGCGCCGATGCTGGGGGTCGAACGCATCGCGCATTTCGAGGATATCGTCGCGGCCATTAAAGAGCCGCAGGATTTCGTGGCCGCCTTCCGCCGTTTGCAGATGACGGGCGAAAATTTCGTCCTGCCGGTGACGGCGCTGCGCGACGGCAAGGTTTTGCAGGTCAGCGGCACGCGTATCCGCGTCGGGCGCGAACAGGTTCTGCTCGACGTCATCTGGTTCAACGATAATCCGGCGGCGGGGCAGGCGGTCGAAGCCAAGAACAGCGAGCTGACCGAACTCACGGCCAAAATGGCGACGGCGCGCGCGGTCTATGACGCGCTGCCATTCCCCGTGTGGCTGCGCGGCGGCGATCTCAACCTGACGCGCTGCAACCGTTCTTATGCGAAAGCCGTCGATGCCGCCGAAGCCGACGTTATCCGCGATCAGCACGAGCTGACTTCGGCCACGGCGCGCGGCGGCAGCGGGCGCGGCCTGGCGGCCAAGGCTCTGGCGGAAAACAAGGCGCAGACCGAACGGCGTCATGTCATCGTTTCCGGCAAGCGGCAATTGCTGGAAATCACCGAAGCACCTTACGAAGCGCAGGACGGCGCGAAAGGGGTGTTCGGTTTCGCCATCAACGTCACCGCCGAAGAAGATAAAGACACCGAAATCGAACGCCATGCCGCCTCGCAGCGCGAAGTGCTCGAGCATCTCGGCAGCGCGATCGCGATTTACGGCCCCGATACGCGGCTTGAATTCTATAACCGCGCCTATCTGCGCCTGTGGCATTCGGACGAAGCCTTCCTTGAAGGCAAACCGACCTTCGGCGAAATTCTCGAGGATCTGCGCGCTCGCCGCGTCGCTCCGGAACAGGCCGATTTCCCGCGCTATAAACGCGAACGCAGCGCCTTGTTCACTTCATTGCTGGAACCGCGCGAAGATTTGATGCATCTGCCCGACGGCACCACGTTGCGCATTCTGGTGTCGCCGCATCCGATGGGCGGGCTGATTTTCGTGCATGAAGACGTCACCGACAAGCTGGCGCTGGAATCTTCCTACAACACGCTGATCGCGGTGCAGCGCGAAACGCTCGACAATCTCGCCGAAGGCATCGCCGTGTTCGGCCCCGACGGCAAACTGGGCCTGTTCAACCCGGCGATTTCGCAAATCTGGAAATTGCCGATGGATTATCTGGGGGCCAGCCCGCATGTCTCCGACATTCTCGAAAAAATCCGCCCGCTTCTGGCGTTCGAAGGCGAATGGGCCGATTTCAAGAAAGACGCGGTCGCCTATACGCTCGACCGCAATCCGCGCAAGGGCCGCACCACGCTGACCAACGGCGTGGTGCTGGATTACGTCACCGTGCCGCTGCCCGACGGCGCGGTTTTGAACTCCTATCTCGACGTCACCGATTCCACCAAGGCCGAACAGGTGCTGCGCGCCAGCAATATGGCGCTGGCCGCGGCAGACCGCCTCAAATCCGAATTCGTCGCCAATGTGTCGTATCAGTTGCGCACGCCGCTCAACACCATCATGGGATTTTCGGAAATCCTCACCAACCAGTATTTCGGCACGCTCAACGACCGCCAGATGGAATATACCCGCACCATCATGGACGCGTCGAAGAAGCTGCTGCTGCTCATCAACGACGTGCTCGACCTCGCCACTATCGAAGCCGGGCGCATGGCCCTCGATCAGGAACCGACTTCGGTGGCCGCGCTGATGAACGGCGCGAAACAGATGACCGCCGAATGGGCGCGTCAACAGAATCTCGAAATCGTCATCGATTGCCCGTCGGATATCGGCTCATTCGATGTCGATGCCCACCGCATGAAGCAGGTGATTTTCAACCTCATCAGCAATGCGGTCAAATATACGCCCGCCGGCGGACGCATCACTCTTGAAGCGCGCCGCGTTGCCGACTGGATCGCGCTGACGGTCTCCGACACCGGCATCGGCATTCCCGAAGACGATCTCGAGCGCGTGTTCGGCAAGTTCGAGCGCGCCAACGCGCAGGCGCGGCAATCGGGCGCGGGCCTCGGCCTCAGCCTCGTGAAAAGCTTCGTCGAACTTCACGGCGGCCGCATCGAAATCACCAGCCATGCCAGCGAAGGCACGCGCGTGACCTGCTATATTCCCGTGCATGCTTCGAATGCCGCCCAGCATGCCGTCAAATAACATTCCCTTGCCGGATCTGGCCGCGACGCGGGCTTTGGCCGCACGCATCGCGCCGACTTTGCGCAAGGGCGATTGCGTGGCTTTGTCGGGCGAACTCGGCGCGGGCAAAACCGAATTCGCGCGCGCTTTGTTGCAGGCTCTCGGTGTGACCGGCGATATTCCCAGCCCGACTTTTACCCTGGTGCAGGGCTATGACGCGGGTGGGCTGTCCATCTTCCATTTTGATCTTTACCGCCTCAAATCCCCGGATGAACTCGACGAACTAGGCTGGGACGATGCTCTGGCCGATGGTCTGGTCGTGGTCGAATGGCCGGAAAGAGCCGGGAACCGGCTGCCCGCCCAGAGGCTGGAATTACGTTTTATCATGACCCCCGCGCATGCCCGGGCAGTCATCATCGAGCAAAAAAAACAAATTTAGTCAATAAGTTACAGAAATTTAAATTGCTTTCATTGCGCGTGTGATACAAGCCCCAAGCTTTGTAATCAGGGATAGGGCTTATCGTGAACTATTACGCGTTTCGTTTGAAAAAAGAAAAACTGACAAGACACCAGAAGCATCTTCTGAAAGTCATGGGGCCCGACGAGGTCGTTCATAAGGCGGACTATATAGGTCCTGCTCTCCTCAAGATTATTGATGGACAAGAATGCCTGCTTCCTGCCGACGGGATCGCCCCGACCCTTTGCCCCAATGCGCTGGACTACGAGCTTGTCGGCGAAATCGGCCCCGGCAAATTGATGGGTTGCGGCTCTTACCTGATGCCTTATGCCGAGAAGGGGCGGCCGACGCTTAATGAAGACGTGCCGAAGCCCCCGAGCAGGCTCCGGCTGGTCAAGACTACGGCTACGCCTGTGGCTGCCCTGGGGTGCGCCGCCTAGTCCGCCGCCAGCGCCAGCGCTTCCCTGGCGTCGATCGCGCCGTTGTAAAGCGCGCGGCCCAGAATAAGCCCCGAAATGCCGGTATCGGCATGGGCCTTCAGTTCGGCCAGATCCTGCAGCGAATGCACGCCGCCCGAGGCGATCACCGGCACCGTCAGCGCGAAAGCCAGGTCGATGATGGCTTCGAGATCCACTTCGCTGAGCGCGCCGTCGAGATTGATATCGGCATAGATGATCCTGTCCGCCCCCGCATCCTCGACCCGCAAAGCGAGATCGAGCGCCTTGGTCGATGCCGCGTTGGCCCAGCCCTTCTGCGCGACATAGCCGCCGATGGAATCGATCTTCACCGCGATTTTGCCGGGGAATTTCTTGCAGGCTTCGCGCATCAGATCGGGCTGCTGCAACGCCGCCGAGGCCAGCACCACACGCGCCACGCCTTTTTCCAGCCAGCCTTCGATCGCCTTCATGCTGCGCATGCCGCCTGAAAGCTGCACCGGGATTTTCACGCTTTTCAGGATGTTCTCAATCGCCGGGCCGTTGGGCGAATTGTCGTTGAAAGCGGCGTCGAGATCGACCACATGCAGCCACGGAAAACCTTCATCGGCGAAGAAGGCCGCGCGCGCCGCGGGGTCGGGATAGAGGATTTCGGCCTGCTGACGATCGCTGCTGCTGCGTGTCAATCGCGCCACGGCCCCGTCCTTAATATGGATAGATGGATATAAAATCATTGCTTTAAGCCTGCCTTGAAACAGGAGCGAACCATACCCAAATCTACTCTCGAAGCAACCCACATAATACAGGAACAGCATGAGCGAAACATCCTCTCCGCTCTGGCATGGCACAACCATCATCGCCGTGCGCAAGGGCAACAAAGTCGTGGTGGCGGGCGACGGGCAGGTTTCGATGGGATCGACCATCGTCAAAGGCAATGCGCGCAAGGTGCGCCGCCTGAAATCGGGTGGCGGCGATGTCATCGGCGGTTTCGCAGGTGCCACCGCCGACGCTTTCGCTTTGTTCGAACGTCTCGAAGCCAAACTGGAAAAACATCCGGGGCAATTGATGCGCGCCTGCGTCGAAATGGCGAAGGACTGGCGCACCGATAAATATCTGCGCCGGTTAGAGGCGATGATGGCGGTGGCCGATAAAAACACTTCGCTGATCCTATCGGGTAATGGCGATGTGCTGGAACCCGAAGACAGTTTGATCGGCATCGGTTCCGGCGGGCCTTATGCGCTGTCGGCGGCGCGCGCGCTGATCGACCGGCCCGATATGGATGCCGAAGCGATTGCCCGCAAGGCGCTCGATATCGCTTCCGATATCTGCGTCTACACCAACAAAAACGTGACCCTCGAAAGTCTGGAGATATAATGAAAGCACTCTCTCCCCGTGAAATTACCGCCGAACTCGACCGCTTCATCGTCGGCCAGGCCGATGCCAAGCGCGCCGTCGCCGTGGCCCTGCGCAACCGCTGGCGCAGGCAGCAACTGCCCGACGATCTGCGCGAAGAAGTGGTGCCGAAAAACATTCTAATGATCGGCCCCACCGGCGTCGGCAAAACCGAAATCGCGCGGCGCTTGGCGAAACTGGCGCAGGCGCCTTTTTACAAAGTCGAAGCGACAAAGTTTACCGAAGTCGGTTATGTGGGCCGCGATGTCGAACAGATCATCCGCGATCTGGTCGAAGTCGCGCTTAAAATGGTGCGCGAACGCTCACGCAAGGATGTCGATGCGCGTGCCGCGAAAGCTGCCGAAGAACGCGTGCTTGATGCGCTGGTGGGGCAAAGCGCCACGCCCGAAACGCGCAGCAAATTCCGCCACCAGCTGAAAGACGGTGAGCTGAACGACAAGGAAATCGATATTCAGGTGCAGGATACCGGGCAGGGCGCGCCCTTGTTCGATGTCCCCGGCATGCCCGGCGCGCAGATGGGCATGGTCAATCTCGGCGAAATGCTGGGCAAGATGGGCCCGCCGCGCACCAAATCGCGGACGCTTGCGGTGGCCGAAGCCCTGCGCGTTCTGCATGACGAGGAAGCCGACAAATTGCTCGATACCGATAAAGTGGTGAGCGAGGCTTTGCATGACGTGGAACAGAACGGCATCGTGTTCCTCGACGAGATCGACAAAATCGCAGCCCGTTCCGACGGCATGCGCGGCGGCGGCGATGTCAGCCGCGAAGGGGTGCAGCGCGATCTGCTGCCGCTGATCGAAGGCACCACGGTTTCGACCAAATACGGCACCGTGAAAACCGATCACATCCTGTTCATCGCGTCGGGCGCATTTCATCTCGCCAAACCCTCCGACCTGTTGCCGGAATTACAGGGGCGACTGCCGATCCGCGTCGAGCTGAAAGCTCTGACGCAGGAGGATTTCAAACGCATCCTGACCGAACCCGAAGCCAGTCTGGTGAAACAGTACAAGGCGTTACTGCAAACCGAAAACGTCACGCTCGATTTCGAGGACAGCGCGATTGATGAATTGGCGCGTCTCGCCGCCGAAGTGAATGGCTCGGTCGAGAATATCGGGGCGCGGCGATTGCATACGCTGCTCGAAAAACTGCTCGAGGAAATTAGTTTCGAAGCTAGTGACAAAGCCGGAACGACCGTCAAAATCGACGGGGATTACGTCCTTTCACGACTCAGCGGGTTGGCCAAGGATAATGATCTGTCGCAATTTATCCTGTAAAAACAGCGAAGTGGCACAAATAACTGAGATTAAACAAGAGGTTAAATGCGCCACCCCCATGTTAACGATTTACTTGAAATTAATAGTTTCAGGGTTTAATATAAAAATAGAGCCAAAGTTATTTTAACAGGGTGATGCCATGCTCGGAACCTATCCTTTTGGGATTTCCCGCGAGTTCCACGAATTGCTGGTAAGCGATCGTCGGGCTATCGACGTCAAAGAGATGGAAGAGAATCTGTCCTATGTCGTCGCCATGCGCCCCGTGCAGGGCGAAGCCGGCCCGCATGCCGCCGCGAACCTCACCAACGGCTAACCGGTTCCTGCAAAGGCACCGCAAAGCAAGCGCGCTTCGGCGCGCTTTTTTGTTGCCCGGTTGGCTGCAGCAATTAGAGGATGCTTAACCAATCTATGGTCAAATGAACCTGTATTTAAAGAATTTTACAGGACGCATTGTGACTTTTTCGCTGAATGACGCGCCCCAGTCTTTTGAGAAATTCTGCAGCGAGAGCGGAAGCCTCGCCACCATTTCCCTGCAGAAAGACGGCAATGCCAGCGGCATCGGGTTGCCGCAAAATGCGCAGGCGCGAAAAACCGCGATCTCTGATTTGCTGAACAGCGTTTCCCCGAACATGCCGATGCCCGCCAAAATGCAGCCTTTCGCCGCGCATAACGCGGTTGGCGGCGGTCCCGCGCCGATTACCGCAGCGGAAACAGAGGCCGCCAGCCTTGGCGCCGATCCTTACGCGCTCGACCTCAAGAAAATGGCGGCGGAAAAAGCCGCGCGGGCGAAGGCTCCGCATGCGCCTCACAGCTCGCATCATAATCCCAACAACGCGGCGGCGAATCGCGGCGGCGCTGCGCGTCCCGCGGCGGCGGCGGGCGAACGTCCCGGCGCGCTGCCTTACAATGCTGGACGGTTGCAGCAGATCGCGCTGCGCCTCTAATCTTGGTCAGCCGCGCGTTTCCACCACTATCCATTTGCTGTCGGGCACCGACGTATCGCGGCTGAATGTCCAGATATCGGTGACTTCCTCAGTCTTGCCTTCGCTGCCGCCGATCACGCGGCCGCCGCTGTCGCGCAGGATATTTTCCTGATCGCTGACGAATTTCACGGTGACGAAGGCTTGCGTTCCTTCGGCGCGCGCGGCAATCGCGTCGGCGTCTTTGATTTTATCGATGCGGCTCTGCGCGGTCTGGTTATTGGCCTTGCGGGCATCGGCGCTGGCTTGAAAATGCGCCAGCAAAGCGGGCGACATTTTATCCGCGATGCCGCTGAGATTGCCGGTGGCATAGGTTTCGACGATGGCGGTAAAAATTTCGCGGGCATCGGCGAGAAACCGTTTCTCGCTGAAATCCTTGTCTATGGTTTTGACTTGCACAAGGCCGCCTTCGAGCGAGGCCGGGGGCGGCAGCGCTTTGGCCATCGGCGGCGGCGTGAAATCTTCGGCGGCGCGCTTCATCTCCGGCGCTGGCGGCGGGATGAAGGGATTGGGCCGTTGCGGCTCGTCGCTGTTGCGGGTGCCGAACAGCACCCACAGCCGCGCCAGCAGAATGACGGCGATCAGGGCGTAAAGCAGGATGTCGATGGGGATATGCATGGGGGGACTGTAATGCGCCTTTGCGTTGCGGTGAAGCCTATTCCATGATAGTCAAAATCACCGATTCTTCAGGAGAAGTTATGGCCGAAACCCCTCAAAATTCCATACCGCAGCCGGCACAGGTCCAGGTCGGCCTTGGTGCCCAGTATATCAAGGATTTCTCGTTCGAAAGTCCCAACGCGCCGCAGGTTTTCGCTTCCCTGCAAAATCAGCCGCAGCTTAATATCGACGTCAATGTGCTGTCGCGCAGCCTCGGCGAGGGCGCATTCGAAGCGGTGCTGCAATTGAAGCTCGATTCGAAGGTCGGCGGCAAAACAGCTTTTATCGCCGAGCTGGCCTATGCCGGGGTGTTCGTGCTGCCGCAGATGCCGGAAGAACAGCTGCGCATGTTCCTGCTGGTCGAAGCGCCGCGCCTGTTATTCCCGTTCGCGCGCGCGATTCTCGCCAATGCCGTGCGCGAAGGCGGTTTCCCCAATCTCGTCATCCAGCCGATCGATTTCCTGTCGCTTTACGCGCAGCAGCGTAACGGCGTGGGGGGCATGACGGCGGCCGGTGCGGCGTGAAGCTGGGGCGCGGGCTGTGGCTTCTGATGCCGCTATGCCTGTGGGGCCAGCCTGCGTGCGCCGAATTGCCGGCTTTCATTCTCGATAAAGACTATAACGCTTGCATCGCCGATGGCACCGATACCGCCCGCAATACCTATTGCGCCTGCGTGCGCGACGGGATGCGCAACTGGGGCGTCGATGAGTATCTGGCGATGGTGGCTGAAGCCTCTCAGGCCGCGACCCCGGATAAAGTACCGGTTCCCGCCCGCTTGATGACGCTGGCCCAGTCCTGTCTCCCTGCCCATTAACCATAAATGGTGACAGAAAGCACCGGAAAGGCTACCCCTATAAAGGGGCAGCGCGAATCGTGATTCACGCGCCTGGCGGTCGGTGGCCGGATGAGGAAATAATCACTTGTTAACCATCCGGGGCTAAGACTGTTAAGTGAGGAAAAGGGCGTCTGCCCGAGATTTTTATGAGCCCGGCGATTCACGTTAGGCATCGAAGCGCGTCCGGGGCGCTTCGATGCCTAACGATCGCGGGCTAGCTTCCCGAGGGGTTACCGTGGCCGACGACGCAAAGAAAAAAGACGACGACGAAGAGAAAAAAGAAGGCGAAGCGGCCGAAGGCGACGAAGCCGCGGCTGCCGCCGAGGCTGAGGCCAAGGGCAAGAAGAAAAAGAAGCTCATCATCATCGGCGCTGTCGTCGGCATATTGCTGATCGCGGGCGGGGGCGGCGGTTACTGGTTCATGACCAAGAAACAGGCCGAACTGACCGCAGCCCAGCAGGCCGCCGCCGAAGCCGACAAATCCAAGCCGGTTTATTACAATCTCGGCGACATGATCGTGAATCTGTCGGGCGAGGGCAAGCATCCCAATTATCTCAAGGTCAAGATCAGCCTTGAGCTGGCCGATGAAAAAGATTTGCCGCTGATGGACGCGATCAAGCCGCGCATCATCGATAATTTTCAGGTTTATCTGCGCGAATTGCGCATTGAAGATTTGCGCGGTTCGGCGGGCATGTACCGTTTGCGCGAGGAACTTTTGATGCGCGTGACCGAAGCCGCGCAGCCGGTGCGCATCCGCGACGTTTTGTTCCAGGAAATGCTGGTACAGTAGGTAGATATGGCCGATACGCCAGAAATGACCGAAGAAGAAAAGATGGCCGCCGAATGGGCGGCGGCTGAAGCCGCGCCCGCCGCGCCTGCCGCTGCGGAAGGCGAGGCGCCCGAAGGCGGTACCGCGCGCGTTCTCTCGCAAAACGAAATCGACAGCCTGCTGGGCTTTGGCGACGCCGCCGAAGGCGATCAGGAAAATTCCGGCATCATGGCGCTCATCAACAGCGCGCTCGTCAATTACGAGCGCCTGCCGATGCTCGAAGTCGTGTTCGACCGTCTGGTGCGCATGATGTCCACGAGCTTGCGCAATTTCACCTCCGATAACGTCGAAGTCAGCCTCGACCAGATCACCTCCGTGCGTTTCGGCGATTACCTCAATTCGATTCCGCTGCCCGCCATGCTGTGCGTGTTCAAGGCCGAGGAATGGGACAATTCCGGCCTGATGACGATCGACAGCGCGATGATTTATTCGATCGTCGACGTTCTCCTTGGCGGTCGCCGCGGCACCGCGCAGATGCGTATCGAAGGCCGCCCTTACACCACCATTGAACGCAATCTGGTCGAACGTCTGGTGCGCGTGGTGCTGGCCGATATGTCGGGCGCGTTCGATCCGCTCTCGCCCGTCACGTTCCGTTTCGACCGTCTCGAAACCAACCCGCGTTTCGCCACCATCGCCCGTCCCGCCAACGCCGCCGTGCTGGCCAAGCTGCGCATCGATATGGAAGATCGCGGCGGGCGCATTGAAGTTCTTATTCCCTATGCGACGCTGGAACCGATCCGCGAATTGCTCCTGCAAATGTTCATGGGCGAAAAATTCGGCCGCGACAGCATCTGGGAAACCCATTTGGGCAACGAACTGTTGATGACCGATATGAAGATGAACGCGGTGCTCGATGAAGTGACCGTGCCGCTTTACGAAGTGATGAACTGGAAGCCCGGTTCGCGCCTCATGCTCAACGTCAAGGCCGACGATCTGGTTTCCCTGCGCGCGGGCGAAGTCACGCTCTTTCAGGGCCGCATGGGCTCGCTCAACGGCCATGTCGCGGTGCGGGTCGAGGAAGCACCCTTGCGCGACCGTCCGGAGGAACCGTTATGACCGCATGGATCGGCATTATTCTCGACGTTATCCTGATCTGCGCCGTGGGCGCGGGCATCGTGCAGGCCGTGCGCCTGATCCGTCAATTGCGCGACCTGCGCGCCAGCCGCGCCGATATGGATCGCTTCGTGCGGGATTTCAACGGCGCCGTGATGCGGGCCGAGGCGGGGATCAAGGGCCTGCGCGCCGCCGCGCGCGAAAGCGGCGACGATCTCGAAAAACTCGTGGAAAAAGCTTTGCTGATCCGCGACGAATTGAATTTCATCGTCGAAAGCGCCGACGGCGTGGCCGAGCGTTTAAGTGTTGCCGCGACCGGCGTGATGCGCAACGAACGATCTTCCGCGCCGAAGGCCGAGGAACCGAAACCCGCCGCTGCGCCATCCGGATCGGCATCGGCATCCACGCCGCCGCCCGCCGCGAAAACCGACGCGCCGCCGACATCGCGCGCCGAAAAAGAACTGATGCAAGCCTTGAAGAAGCTCAACTGACATGAAAAAAATCCTTCTCAGCCCGCGCTTTCTGCTCCCCCTCATCGTCATGGTGGGCGTGCTGGTGATGGGCATGCGCGCCGCAGATATGTGGGATACTGTTACCTCGGGTAATCTGGCGCTGCACCCGGCCGTGGCGCAGGATTCGGCGTCGGCGGCACCTGCTGCGCCGCCGCCCGCGCCCAATCCGCCGCCGGGGGATGCCCCCGCCAATGCCGCGCCCGATACGCCGACCGAACCGACGATGACGGCACCGCCGCCCGATGCCGACGCTTCGCCCGCCGAACTCGACGTGCTGAAGCAGCTGTCCGACCGTCGTGAGCAATTGGAAAAACGCGGCCATGATCTTGACATGCGCGAGAGCCTTCTGAAAGTTACCGAGCAGCGCGTCGATAAAAAGATCAAGGAAATGGAAACCTTGCGCGTGCAATTGCAATCGATGGTCAATACCGCCAGCGAGGCGCAGCAGACCCAGCTCGACAATCTGGTCAAGATTTACGAGACGATGAAGCCGGCGGATGCCGCCAAAATTCTCGAAACCCTCGATATGCCGGTGCTGCTCGGCGTCGTTCAGCGTATGAAGCCCGCGCGCACCGCCCCCATCATGGCGGCCATGAATCCGGAAAAGGCCAAGGATGTGACCACGGCTTTGACCAAGCAGGATCAATTGCCGCAGATTAAGTAAGTTCAGCGCCGGTTATGCTTGGTGTAGTCGATCCTCGGGAGCCATTGGTCTTTCGTATCCCGTGTCGGCGGCGCAAGATTCGGAAATTCCACGGCGGAAGACGCATCGCGCATTAACTGATCGACCATTTGTTTTTCCACGGCAATGCTAAATGCCATTTGATGTGAAAGACGATCAAAAGCAAACAGAACCCGGTCTCTTTCTACGCGGCTGGTAGCATAAGGGACGTTGTTGTCGTCCAGCATCTTTTCGGCAGTCGCTATCCAGTAGTTGATTTGTTCTTCCGACATATTTTTAAAATTCTGGCGATGGGTGAAATCTCCAGAGACATCGCCGCCCGACATGAAAATTCGCATCCGCCCATATTCCAGCAGGTCCATTGTTCCGAATTTAACGACGGTTCCGTGTGGCGATTGTCTGGTCCAGACTTCAAAATTGCCAATTCCCAATTGCTTAGCCGCATCTTTTACCTTGCCAATATACTCTCGTACTTCTGGAGCGGTAGGCGAAGGATTCCAGCTCTGGTTATAGATGCGCGGATAGGCTTTACCCGACGGTGCAATATGCTCCGGGTTGGTCATCCACGCAGGTTTATCGGCTACAGTGCCCCGTACAGGAACGCGCCCGGCATCCTTGTTTGCCGGCGCTCTGCCCTGGGGCCGTATAAGATCATAAAAATTCGCCATAAAAGCCTCTCCAATATATGGAACAGGGTGAATATTATCCTATCCCTCTGAAACTAAAGAGCGGTTTTGGCCCCAAACGGCTGTTAGGCATTTAAGCGCATGAAGAAACTGCACATTTCGTTTATTCCGGAACTTGCATTGCTTCCAAAAACGCCTATCTATGAAGCCTAACCTCATAGGGGCCCTATGCTTTCTTCGCTCTCGCCATCGCCGCAATCTGCTATCCCTGACGCCGTCAAGGACGTGAATCTCTCGACATTTATGGCCGATGTCATCGAAGCCTCGAAGCAGGCTCTGGTGGTGGTGGATTTCTGGGCGACCTGGTGCGGGCCATGCAAGCAGCTGACCCCCCTTCTCGAAAAAATCGCGCGCGAGTCCAAGGGCGCCGTGCGCCTCGCCAAAGTCGATGTCGATCAGAACCAGCCCATCGCGCAGCAGATGGGCGTGCAATCGGTGCCTTCCGTGTTCGCGTTTTTCGGTGGACGGCCGCTCGACGGTTTCGCGGGCGCTTTGCCCGAGGCGCAGGTTAAGGCATGGGTCGATCAGATGCTGAAAATTTCCGGCGGTGCGGGCAGCGATGAGAAAGCCGGATTGGATACCGCGTTGAAACAGGCCGCCGATTTGCTGGCGGCTAAAGACATCGCCACCGCCCGTGCGATTTACAGCGATATCCTTGAAATGCATCCCGATAACGCGCCTGCTTATGCCGGATTGGTGCGCAGTTTCCTCGATGAAGGCGATATCGCCAATGCGCGCGAAGTTTTGAATAATGCCGCGCCCGAAATCGCCAAGGACAAGGCGATGGAGCCGGTGCGCGCGGCCCTCGAACTCGCCGAGCAGGCGGGCCAGGCCGGGCAGGGGGCGGATATGTCCGCGCTCGAAACCAAACTCGCGCAAAATCCCGCCGATCACCAAAGCCGGTTCGATCTTGCGATGGCGCTCTATGGCGCGGGGCAGCGCGAACGCGCGGTCGATGAATTGCTGGAAATCGTCAAGCGCGACCGCGCCTGGAACGATGCCGGGGCGCGCAAGCAGCTGGTGAAGTTTTTCGAGGCGTTCGGCCCGATGGATGAGCTGACGATCACCGCGCGCAAGCGCCTCTCCTCCATTCTGTTCTCATGAGCAACGTCCTCCTCACGCCGAAAAATGTTTCCTCGGCGTTGCCGGAGGAGTTGCCTGTGTTTCCGCTGTCGGGCGCCGTGCTGCTGCCGCAGGCGCGGCTCCCGCTCAATGTGTTCGAGCCGCGTTATCTGGCGATGATCGAAGACGCCCTCGGCAAAGGCCGCATGATCGGCATGATTCAGCCGAGCGAGGAAAGCGATAACCCGAAACCGCCGCTTTATACGGTGGGCTGTGCCGGGCGCATCACCTCCTTCAATGAAACCGAAGATGGCCGCATGCTGAGCGTGTTGAGCGGCGTGTGCCGTTTCCGCGTGGCGGCTGAAGTTTCGGCGGGCGCCCTGTATCGCGTGGTGCGGCCCGACTGGAAGCCCTATCTTGGCGATCTCGGCGACGGGGAAAATGCCGAGATCGACCGCGCGCATCTTGTCGATCTGCTGCAAATCTATTTCAAAAAGAACGCGATTTCCGTCGACTGGAACGTGGTGCAGAGCGCGCCCAACGACGTTCTTGTGCCGACCATTATTATGATCTGCCCGTTTGCGCCCAATGAGAAACAGGCCTTGCTGGAAGCCGACAGTTTTGCCGACCGCGTCGCGATGCTGATCGCGCTGCTGGAAATGGCGGTGATGCCGCATCCCGATCGCGATGGCGAGAGCAAGCACTAGAACCCGTCCGGCAAATCGAACATTTCGTCTTTGTGATTGCGCACGCACCATGTGCCGTCTTCTTCACGCGCATAAACCGGGCTGATGGGAACCTTGCCGTTGCCGCCCGGAATATCGAGGATGTAAGTCGGCTGGCACAGGCCGGACAAGTGCCCGCGCAGGGCGCGCATCAATGCCTGCCCCTCGGCCAGAGGCACGCGGAAATGTCCGGTACCGCGCGCCAGATCGGGGTGGTGCAAATAATGCGGCTTGACCCGGCATTCGACAAAAGCGCGCATCAGATCGCGCAACGCTTCGGCGCTGTCATTGATGCCGCGCAGCAGCACGCTTTGCGACAGCATCGGAATCCCGGCATCGACCAGGCGGGCGCAGGCCGCGCGCGCCGCATCCGTGAGTTCCCGCGCATGATTGCAATGCAGCAGCACATAAACAGGTTTCGCGCCGCGCAACGCCGTAATCAATTCAGGCGTGACGCGTTCCGGCGACACCACGGGAATGCGCGTATGAATGCGGATGATTTTGACATGCGGAATATCGTTCAGCTCGCCGATTATTTCCGCCAGCCGCCGGTCGGACAGCAGCAACGGGTCGCCGCCCGACAGAATGACTTCCCATATTTCCTCATGGGCGCGGATGTAATCGAACGCCGCGCGTAATTCTTCGGGTTTCATCGTCTCGCTGCCCGCACCGACTTGTTCGCGGCGGAAGCAGAAACGGCAATAAACCGCGCAGGCATGCAGCGGTTTCAGCAGAACGCGGTCGGGATAGCGGTGGATAAGGCCCGGCACCGCTTCATGCCGCGCATCGCCGATGGGGTCGGATAATTCTTCCGCCGCAACCCTGTTTTCTTCGATGGAGGGAATGAATTGCGCGGCGATCGGATCATGCGCATCGTCTCTGTCGATCAAATCCACCATTGCCGATGTAACGGCGACCGAAAACTGCGCCGCCACTTCGCGCAGTTCGGGCGTTACGTCAGGAGTCAGCCCTGCCGTCACCAGTTCATCGAGGGAGTGAAGAGTGTTGCCGGGCATCACGCGGCCTGCGCCAGAATGCGGCGAATAGCCGGAACTTTAAGCAGGTAAATTTTTGCGGTTGAGGCATCGCTCCATGCCACGACCCTTTCCAGCCCTGCCGCCTCGCAGCAGGCTTCAAAGAACCCGGGTGTGAATTTATAAGAATTTTTGATGTGGAGCCTGTCGCCGGCGGATAGTTCGACAGGCGTTCCGGCGAGGGTGAATCGCATATCGCGCGCGGCAACCGCCATATGCGCCAGCTGGCCCGAAGCTTCGATCCATTGCGGATCGTAAAGGAAAGAGTTCGCGTCAAAATCGCCTGCGATCGGCAGTTCTGCCGTCATGCGGTCGAGAATGTTAAGCTGAAATAGAGCGTGTTTGCGGAAGTAATTTTGGATGCGCGGCCCATCGTGATCGCTATCGAAACCGATCAGAAGCCAGCCATTTTCGGTGGCGTTGGCGAGGGCGGCAAGGCTGCCGGTCAACGCCGTATGCGGCAGCGCATCGTCCACGGGGTTGACGATATTGCTGATGGTGCTGCCGAACGAGCAGGCCAGCGCGGGCTCCGGCGCATAGGCGGTTTCGTTGGCAAAAAAATCGTCGATGACGGGGCGCAGGATGATCCCCGGCGCGGGAAGTTCCGCAATCTGCCGCAGGAAGGCCGTGCTTTCATCGACCAGAACGCAGGTCGGGCTGTTCAGGGCGCGCGCCAACGGCAAAGTTTTATGCGTAAACGCCGCCGCCGTGCCGGGGCCGAGATCGATGATCGGGATGCCATCAGGAATATGTGCGCCGATTTCACGGGCTACGCGATGCAATAAATCCGTTTCGGTGCTGACCATATTGCCTTGCGCCGCGACGCGTTCGGCTTCTGCCGCCGCCCATAAGGCCGCGCCCGACATAGATCTGCCGTCGCGCAAACCTTTATGCGAGGCATACTGGTAGGGCCCCATGTGAGAGACGCGTTGTCTTGTGAACCAGTCGATGGATGCGTGCAGAAAATTCATGGGATATTCCGGGGCGGGGGTTCGTGCGACGAGGCCCAGGCCAGATTGAAGGCGTGCCGGTAAGATTCGGCGAAGGCCGCCGATTTGATAAGAACAACCAAAGGCGCCGGGTCGTGCGTGAATGAAATCAGAGCTAGGCAATCGCCGAATACATAGAAAGCCGTTGGCGAGAAAGAGTCGCGCGGCTGCCAGCGATAATCGGCATAGCTTGAAGCCGTAAAGTTGTAATCGCCCTCGGCCACCAGAATGCGCATTTTCAGGGTAGGCTGGCGCTTCAGCAGTTCGGCCATTTTGGTGCGGTGCTGCTCTGGGTCGTCGCGGTATTTGGCGAATAATTTTTCGTCGACGCCGCTGACGCAAATATCCCCGCCATGCGTGGCGACATGCTCGCGCATCAGGCCGTAGAATTTGGTGAAACCCGTGCGGCCTTCCAGAGTTTCAATGCTGTGCGGTTTAAGGCGCACGCCCTGATTTTCGGTGAACTCGATGCCGCGCTCGCTAAACACACGCACGATATCGGCCAGCGTGCTTTCGCGCGGTTGCACCGATCCGTCTTCGATCTTGCTGATGCCCTGCTTGGTCAGATTCGCGGCCTTGGCCAGTTCGTCCTGGCTCAAATCCAGCAATCCACGTGCGGCGCGTATTTGCCTGCCTGTAATCACTTTTCCTAACCCCTTGAAAATCTGCCTATAACCGTTTTTATAGCCACGAAACTATACAAAGTCAAATAATAGTAGATGAAAGTATAGTTTGCGGTTATAACTAAACCATCGCCGGACGGGGAAAAAGCGGCGAATTTTTATAAGACATTGTTTTTAATGAATATATAGCGCGGGAGCCGGAAAATGCTGAATTTTGACACCTATTTGTACCGTTTTGGCGAAGCCTGGGTTCAGGGGCTGGTCGAGCGCATGGAACGTGTCGAAAGCATCCGCCCGCGCTTCCACGCCTCGCTGGAAGAGCGCTGGAACGCCGTTATGCAGAACAGCGAAACCAATAACCGCGTGGCGGCTTAACATGGCTAATCCCGCCACCAATATGACTGAACAAGACCGCCGCGTGATGTTCACGGCCTTGTCCTTCCTCGCCGTGGCTGTGCGCGAAGGCGGCGATGAAAGCAACGATAACGCCGCGCGCGCTTTGGTGCTGGCGGCGCAGGTCGAGAAATTCTGCCGCCTGGCGTATCCCGACGTTTTTGCCGAATAATTTAGCCTGCTTTGGGCGCTGTCGCCGGTTTCGCGGCGGCCAGCGCGTTGCGTTTAAGCCCCGCGAAGAAATCGGCGACCGCTTCGGTGCCGATTTTATCGACAAAATCGCGCAGCGCCACGCTGGGCCATTTCTGCGTGGGCAGGGGGCGGTAA
>JARLJC010000095.1 GCA_031291435.1 Alphaproteobacteria bacterium
GCCTCCGGCCGAAGCCGGAGGAACGGCGGATGCGCTATCGGCTGTTGAGCATCAAGTCTAGAATCAGGCCGGTTGTGACCGCGGCCAGGAAGTAATTGTTGTTGTCGTCCCGCACCCAGTGATAGCCGCGCGGCGGCTTTCTCAGGTGGCGCGACTGCCAGTCATCGACAACATAACGGCGATCCGTGCGATATTGTTCCGGAACCCGGTCGCCGCGCGAAAAACGCGGCGAACTCATCCGCACGCCGGGATTGTTGCGAAACTCGTCATAGCGGTCCGGCCCGCGCTGATTCTGGTCGTTGCGGCCCTGAAAGTTCGGCTGGGCCATGACGGCGGTGCCGCTCAAGAGCGACAGGGCCAACGCGGCCGTAAAAATCTGTTTCATTGCGCATCTCCTATGCCTGCCTTCCAGCCTCATATGGGCTGTCAGCAAAAAAGGATGGCACGGGGATCGGCGCGCGAAATTGATCCGCCTCAACTATGTCCGATGACAGACATAGGGATGCGCATTTGGGCAGAATTCCCGCGCATCACGCGGCGAGAGACTTCCGATCGGCACGCCGACGCGCAGGGCCATTGGCCGCAAAGTCGATGGCGCGCATGAGGAGCCAAATCGGAACGGCAATTGTCAGCTCCGCCGCGCCCGACCACATCGCCAGGGCGTAATTCAGCTTGCTGAAGCTTAAGGTACCGGCGGCAAAAAGCACGGTCGCGCAGGCAAATGCGGACAGGATGGCAATGACCAACGCGGCCACCAAGCCGACTTTTTCCGGCCAAGCCAGATAGATCCGCCCGCGCTGGGCGTCTTGCCTGCGATTCAAGCGATGGGACGCCGCCTGCGCATAAACCGCGTCAAAGACCGGATTTATCGAAGACGTATTCATTGGATTCTCCCAGCCTCACGCGCAAGCAATCAACGCAATCCCAGGTAACGTAATTCCCGGCACAAGGTTTCCGCCGATCGCTGGATGGGCGAATAGCCCGGCGGGGGGCCGGGCCATCCGTCGTCAGGCA
>JARLJC010000096.1 GCA_031291435.1 Alphaproteobacteria bacterium
CGGCACCACCGGCAATTCCCAGGCCCACATACCGATCACACGCCGCCCTGTGATGAAGTCACGTTGCAACCGCAGCAGTCCCACCGGCAAAATCGGCGCGTTGACCACCGCCAGCAAAGCGGCGTTTTTCGGCATAGCGGCAGAGCTGACATCCACGACACTCGGCAGGCCGAGCGGGACCAGGCCGCGCGCCATTCCGGCTTTCTCAATCACCTGATGCATCAGCCGGGCGGTTTCGGCCAAACCGTTGGCACCCGCAATATCGCCGGCCACGACAACACCGTCACTCGTGACGGGCGGCACAGGGTCTGGCTTGCGCGCTAGTGCGGCGGCCACGCTGGTCATGGTGTTGCGCCGGAATTCTTTCGGTAAAAGGCGCCATGCCGCATGGCCGGCGCGGAGGATTTTTTGCTTCATAGTAGCCGCGTCAAGCGTGATGCGCACCTAAGGCGTGACGTGGAAGTAATCGACATAATCCGCAAATTGCGGCGTTAGGCGCTCGGGCCGGATGTTAAAGTGGCCCAACGTATAGCGGCGCGACCCGGTGTAGCCGCCACGCGGGTTGGCGGCGAGCGTAGTGGTGATCGCGGTGCTGAGGTCATCTGAAAGACGCATGTTAAATAATTCGTAAATGCGAGCCATGGCCCGCAACGGGTCTGCAATCAGCTCATCATGCTGAATATGAATTTTGCGACTAGCGGCAACATCGCTGCGGCGGTCGAACATGATCATCTGCTTGGCGCCGTCGATCCAACGGCTGGTGACCTGAGCGCCGATTTCGGCGGGATCAACATTTTTCAGGAACGGCCGACGCAAAATTTCTGTGAGATGCGCCACCGAGGCAAAAACTTTCATCGGATCGCGATGCACAATAACGAACCGCGCATCCGGGTAGGTTTGCAAAATAGCATCGATGCTGAAAACATGGTCGGGGCATTTCAATACCCAGCGCGGCTGCTGGATGCCGTGTTGCAAAACCTGCAGGAATTTTTTGTGAAACGCAAAAGCCTCGGCATGGCCATGCGCATCTAGCCA
>JARLJC010000014.1 GCA_031291435.1 Alphaproteobacteria bacterium
CGATGATTCCGGCGGCACGCCGTTGGCGCTGACCCCCACCGGCGCGTTTCTCAATCTCGTTCTGGCGGCGGCCTCGCCCTATGCCAGCGTCAGCGATTTGCTGGCGCTGCTCAAACATCCGCTCGCTTCCTGCGGCCTGTCCACCGCCGCCTGCCGCACGCAGGCGCGCGAAGCCGAACTGCGCGCCCGCCGCATGGAAGATGAAAAATTTGTGGGGTTGCGCAAACTTCTGCAGCCGCTGACGCAAGAGTGGCGCCATCCTTTGCCGCTGGCCCGCCGCCTCTCGGCCCATATCGCCGTCGCCGAAGATGTTTCGGCCAGCGACGCCGAATCCGGCAAAGACCGCCTATGGCGCGGCGAAAATGGCGAGGCCGCAGCCGCATGGCTCGATGAATGGCAGAGCGGCGCGGGCGGATTGCCCGATCTCGCGGGCGGCGATTACGCAGCCTTGTTCGGCTCGCTGGCCGGCACGCAGATTTTGCGCAGCCAGCACACCACCCATCCGCGCCTCAGCATCCTCGGGCCGCTCGAAGCCCGTCTCCTCAGCGCCGACCTCATCATCCTCGGCGGCATGAACGAGGCTTCATGGCCGCCCGACGCCGGATTCGATCCGTGGATGTCGCGCCCCATGCGCAAAGATTTCGGCCTGCCCGCGCCGGAATTCCGCATCGGCCTTTCGGCGCATGATTTCGCGCAGTTAGCGAGCGCGGGCGAAGTCATGCTGACGCGCTCGGCCCGTGCCAACGGTTCGCCCACGGTGCCGTCGCGTTTTCTGTTGCAGATCGACGCCGTTCTGCGCGCGGCGGGATTGTCGGAAACCAAAGATGCGCTGGAACCCGCCGAGCCGTGGCGCGCATGGGCGCAGGCGCTCGACGAACCGGCGCAACCGCCTGCGCCCTGCCCGCGTCCGCGCCCCTGCCCGCCGGTGGCGGCGCGCCCGACTTCGCTGTCAGTCACGGAAATCGGCACCTGGCTGCGCAACCCCTACGCCATCTACGCCAAACACATTCTGAAACTCACCAAACTCGAAGAACTCGACGCCGAACTCGACGCCGCCGATCGCGGGACAATGATCCATGCCGCGCTGGAAAAATTCGCCACGCTCTATCCAAACGACCCGCCGCCCGATGCCGAACAAAAACTCCTCGCCATAGGCCGCGCCATTTTCGCGCAGGATCACGGCGACCCGCGCGTGCAGGCTTTCTGGTGGGCGCGTTTCACCGGCATCGCCACATGGTTTATCGACCAAACCCGCCAGCGCCGCGCGGCGGGCATCATGCAAATTCAGGCCGAAGCCAAGGGCCGAACCACACTCGGCGCTTTCACCCTGCGCGGCCGCGCCGACCGCATCGACCGCCTCGCCGACGGCAGTCTCGCGCTCATCGATTACAAAACCGGCACCACGCCCAGCAAAGCCAATGTCGAAAGCGGCATCGAACCGCAATTGCCGCTGCTCGCCCTTATCGCCGAACGCGGCGGTTTCGCGGGGCTCGACGCGGCCTCCATCGGCACGCTGGAATATTGGCAGCTCAAAGGCGGGCGCGGCGACGACAAGATCATCGATATCGTCGAGGATATTCCCGCCCTTATCAAAGCCGCCGAAACCGGCGTCCTCAATCTCGCATCCGCCTTCGCGCAGCCTGCGCAGGCCTATGAAGTCGCGCCGCGCGCGCGCTTCACCCCGAAATATGACGATTACGCCCATCTGGCGCGCAGCGCCGAATGGGGCCGCGAGGGCGAGGAAGAATGAGCAGCACCGCCAAACTTGCCCCACTCTCATCCAACCCGCGCGACAGCCAGCGCCGCGCGGCGGATCCTGCGCATTCCGTCTGGGTCAACGCCTCAGCGGGTTCGGGCAAAACCACCGTCCTTACCGACCGCGTCACGCGCCTGCTGCTGGCCGACGTCGCGCCTGAAAAAATATTGTGCCTGACTTATACCCGCGCGGGCGCCGCCGAAATGGCCAACCGCATCACCGGGCAATTCAGCAAATGGGCGGCCTGCGATGATGCCACGCTCGACAACGATCTCGATGATCTGTTCGGCCACAAAGCCGGGCCGAAACAGAGAACCAAGGCGCGGCAATTGTTTGCCGAAATATTGTCCTGCCCCGGCGGCTTGCGCATCCGCACCATCCATTCTTTCTGTCAGGAAATATTGCGCCGTTTCCCCATCGAAGCCGGATTGCCGCCGCATTTCGCCCTGATCGACGAGCAGGAAACCGAAATCCTGAAAACAGAAATCCTCGACGATGTGCTGCGCGAGGCGGCGCGCGACCCCGGCAGTTTGCTGGCGCAATCGCTCACCCACCTTGCCGCCGATCAGGGCGAACATGGCTTCGACAAAATGCTGCGCGACGTGGCGCAGGCGCGGGGCCGTTTGCAGGCCGCCATCGACAAAGCGGGCGGCGTCGAGCATCTGATCGCGCAACTGCGCCGCCACCTCAAACTCGAACCTGGCGACACGCCCGACAATTTGCGCCAGGCCGCGCTTGTTTTCACCCCCGGCCGCGAACAGGAATTGCGGCAAATGGCGGCGTGGCTGCTGCAGGACAGCGGCAAATACCCCCTGCGCGGCGCGCGCATTATACGCATGCTCGACGCGCCCCCGGAAAACCGGCTTGCTTTATTCGACGATTATCTCGGTCTGTTCCAGACCCAGAAATTCGAACCCCCGGCGGATAAAACAATCGCCAGCAAAAAACTGCGCGACGCGCATCCGGAAATGACTACTTTCTCCGCCAACGAAACCTTGCGGCTGCAGGGGTTCCTCGAACGTATCGAGGCCGCCGAAATCGCCGAGCTAACCGCCGCCGTCCTGCATTTCGGCGCGGTGTTTTCCCAACGCCTCGCCGCGCGCAAGGCGGCGCGGGCATCCGTCGATTACGAAGATTTGATCCTGTTCACCAACCGTTTGCTGCAACGCCCCGATATCGCGCCGTGGATCCTGTTCAAACTCGATAACGGCATCGACCATATTCTGGTGGACGAAGCGCAGGATACCAGCGCCGCGCAATGGCAGATCGTCGAAGCCCTGACGGCGGAATTCTATGCCGGAAAGGGCGCGCGCGACGACACGCTGCGCACTTTGTTCGTGGTCGGCGACGAAAAACAATCCATCTTCAGTTTCCAGAACGCCGATCCGGAAAAATTCCTCCTGCTTCGCGGCGCGTTCGAAAAGAAATTTGCCGCCGCTTCCAAACCTCTGGAAAAAATCGGCCTCCATACCTCGTTCCGCTCCGCACCCGCCATTCTCAAAGCCGTCGATGACATCTTCGCCAGCGAAGCCGCCCGTGCCGGGGTTTCCGAAGAGCCCGTGACCCACACCGCCTCGCCCAACCGCGACGGCAGCGCCAAAGCCGGGCGCGTGGAAGTGTGGCCGCTGCTCGAATCCGAAAAAGACAGCGCCGCCAGCGACGCGTGGGACATCCCCGCGAAATACGAAGAAGCCAGCGACCCCGAAGCCGATCTCGCCCGGCAAATCGCCCGCAAGATTAAAACCTGGCTGAACAAAAACGAAATCCTGCCCGGCATGAACCGCCCGGTGACGCCCGGCGACATTATGATTTTGCTGAGACGGCGCGGGCGTTTCGCCAATCTTATGGTGCGCGCGCTGAAAGCCGAGAAAGTCGCGGTCACCGGCGTCGATCGCATGCATCTCATCAAACAATTGCCGGTGATGGATCTGCTGGCGGCCTTACGTTTCGTCCTGCTGCCCGAAGACGATCTCAACCTCGCCACTTTGCTGCGCAGCCCCCTGCTCGGCCTCAGCGAAGATCAACTGATGCAAATCGCGATTGGCCGTAAGGACGGGCTGTGGGCCAGCCTGACCGAAAAAGCCGCGACCGACCCCGCTCTGGCATCCGCGCATGACTGGCTCGCCGCACGTCTGGGCGAGGCCGATTATTCGACGCCCTTCGCGTTCCTGTCGCATCTCCTCAATGCGCCCTGTCCCGCCAATGCCGCCAGCGGGCGGATGGCGATCTGGTCGCGGCTCGGTCACGAAGCGCTCGACCCCCTCGAGGAACTCCTCAACGCCGCCCAGCGTTTCGGGGCGATGCGCGCGCCCTCGCTGCAGAATTTCATCCTGTGGCTGACGCAGGCCGATACCGAAATCAAACGCGAAATGGATAAAGGCGACCAGACAGGCGGCGGCCAGATCCGCATTATGACCGTGCATGCGTCGAAGGGCCTTGAAGCGCCGGTGGTGTTTCTGCCCGACACCGCCTCCGTCCCGCGCAACACCGACATTCCGAAATTCCAATGGGTCGATGACATTCCCGTCTTCATCGCCCGCACGCCGCATTTCCCGCTGGCAAGCGCCTTGCGGCAGCAGGCGCGCGCCCGCCAGATGCAGGAATATCGCCGTTTGTTCTATGTCGCGCTGACCCGCGCCGCCAACCATCTTTATATCTGCGGCTGGAAACCCGGCAAAAACGCGGGCGATATTTCGGGGAGCTGGTACAATCTCGCTTATGCCGGATTGCAGCCGCATCACAATGAAGCGCTGCGCGGCGAAGGCACCGAGGCGGAAATCGTCATCGCCGACGCACCGCTGGCCCCGGCCAAAGCAGCGCCGCAACCTGTCGTAGCAAAACCGCGCGCCCAGCTCCCTTCATGGGCGACGCGCCCAGCCTCCACTCTCGCCGCAACGGCGCAGCCTGTGTCACCGGCCACCGCCTTCGCCGCCTCGACCCCCGACGCCGCCTTCGCGCGCGGGCGCATCATTCACCGCTTGCTGCAAAGCCTGCCCGACATCGCCGCCGATAAACGCACCGCCGCCACATTGCGTTTCCTCTCGCATCCCCGCCATAATCTCGACGATGCGGAACGCAACGCCATCGCGCAGGAAGTCGGCAACCTTCTCGACGACGAAAAATTCGCGGCTTTCTATGGGCCGGACAGCCGCGCCGAAGTGCCGCTGGCAGGCCGCCTGCATGGGGCGGAAGCCTTCCGTCAGGTCGACAGATTATGCCTGCGCGGCGAAGAAGTCTGGGTCGTCGATTACAAAACCAACCGCCCGCCGCCCGCCAGCGCGGCCTCTATTCCCGAAGCCTATCGCCTGCAGCTGGGCGAATATAGCGCGCTGCTGAGTGGGATCTACCCGGACAAAAAGATACGCACCTTTTTGCTGTGGACTTATGCCGCGCGATTGATGGAAATCGACGCCTAGCCCTGCAAATTTTTGGCGAAGAATGCGGCGGTGCGCTGGTTGGCGAGATCGGCGGCCTGCTTGTCGTAATGCTCGCCGCCGACGCGTGCGAAGGCATGATCGGCGCCTTCATAGACATAGGCGGTGATTTCCGGATTGCGCCCGAACGCCTTCAGCAATCTGGCGCGCACATCCTCGGGCGTATATTTGTCGAGCGCGGCGATATGCAGCATCAAAGGCAGGCGGATTTCGGGAACTTCGTCGAGATATTTGTCGAGTTCGACCCCGTAATAGCCGACCGAGGCATCGACATCGCTGCGCGTGGACATCAGAAACGCCAGTTTGCCGCCAAGGCAATAACCGACCGAGCCGACTTTGCCGCTGCATCCCTTCATCTGGCGGATATGCGCCAGAGTGGAAAGCAGATCGCGCACCCCGGCTTCGACATCGAAACCCTTATATAATTCAAAAGCGCGATCCCATTCGGCGGGCGTCTTGTCGGTCAGCTGCACGCCCGGCTGCTGCCGCCAGAACAGATCGGGACAGATGGCGACATAGCCCTGCGCCGCGTAATCGTCGCACAGCTTGCGCATCCCGGCATTGACGCCGAAAATCTCCTGAATGACGATCAGGCCGGGGCCGTGGCCGCCCGCCGGCATGGCGCAATAGGCGCCGAAAGAATGGCCCTGAAGGGCGGCGATCTGGATATCGGGCATGGCAAAACGGGGGTTCGGGGTTTGAAAAGACGAGGCATATTATCTCATTCATCTCGGCGCGTAAATTGTCTATGCTGGGGGGCAACCCCGGAATGAGGTGAGCCCATGAAAGTCACGTTTAACGTCGAATGTTCGCCCGAAGAAGCGCGCGCTTTTCTGGGCCTGCCCGATGTCGCCCCGATGCAGGAAGCGCTGATGGCCGATCTCGAAGCCCAGTTGCGCGACAATATCAAATCCATGAATCCCGAAGCGATGCTCAAAACATGGATGCCGACCGGATTGGCCAATGTCGAACAGGCGCAGAAACTGTTCTGGCAGCAGATGCAGCAAACCATGACCGGCATCGCCAGCACCACCACGGGGGCCATGAACGCCTTCGCCGAACGCGCCCGCAACACTAAACCCGGCGCATGATCTATACCGAAACGCAGCATCTGACCTTGCGTTCGCTGGAACGGCACGAATTGCCGCGCCTCGTGACTTTGCTCAATGAATGGGATGTGGTGCGCTGGCTTTCGGTGGTGCCGTTTCCCTATACCGCCACGGACGCCGAGGATTTCTTCGCCGAAATCGCGCCCTATGACGATGCCGCCGAACCGCAATTCTTCGCGCTCTCCCTCAAAGGCAACCCCGATTTGATCGGCGGGGTCGGCCTCCATGCGCCGCGCACCGCCGACGCCGCCGAAGGCGAAAACGAAATCGGCTATTGGCTGGCGCGCGATTACTGGAAACGCGGCCTGATGCGCGAAGCGGTCGCCGCCGTGATCGATATCGGTTTCGCGCGGCCCACCATCACATCCATCGGCGCCACTACCGATCCCTTCAACCACGCCTCGCAGAATGTGCTGCGCGCAGCAGGGTTACGTGACATGGGCATCGTGCCGCGTTCCTATGCGGCCTTGCGCGGCGGCGACGAAGTGGTGCGCTGGCTGATGACGCGCGCCGATTATGAAAGTCAGCGCCTGCGAAGCGGCGCGGCATGAGCGCGGACAGAAAAACGGTTCTGGTCGCCGCTGCCGTCCTTATCGACAGCGAAGGCCGCGTCCTCCTCGCCCAGCGCCCGGCGGGAAAATCAATGGCGGGTTTGTGGGAATTCCCGGGCGGCAAAGTCGATGCCGGCGAAACGCCCGAAGCCGCCTTGGTGCGCGAATTGCGCGAGGAACTCGGCATCGAAACCGCGCCCGAAAATCTGACGCCCCTTACCTTCGCCTCGCATGCTTACGAAAATTTCCATCTCCTGATGCCGCTCTTCGCCTGCCGCGTCTGGCAGGGCGAACCGCACCCGCGCGAAGGCCAGCAACTGGCATGGGCGCGCCCCGACGAATGGCACACCTATCCGATGCCGCCCGCCGACGATCTGATTTTGCCGATTTTGAAAAAACTGCTTTAGGCCGCCTCTTCGGGCGTTAAAGTTTGCAAAGCGAGCGCGTGAATCCCGCCTTCTTTCATATCTTCGCCCAGCGCGGCATAGACTGCGCGGTGCCGCGCCACCTGGTTCATACCCTTGAAAACGGCGCTCACGATACGCACATTAAAATGCGTCTCGCCCCCCTTCCTCGCCCCGGCATGCCCCGCATGGCGCGCCGATTCATCCTTGATTTCCAGAAGAATAGGGCTAAAAACCGCTTCGAGTTTGCGGCGCAGGCGGGTTTGCGCGGTTTCCAGATTCATGCCCAAATATCCCCCTAAATATGGTAGAATGGCAAGTTATGCGTGCCAGAAACGACAAATATTTCGCCCCCACCGACCGGCCAGTCAAACTGCGCCTGTGCGACCACCCGGATTGCGGGCAGGCGGGGGATTTCCGCGCCCCCAAGAGCCGCGATCAGCTTAACGCCTATTACTTTTTCTGCCTCGACCATGTCCGCGAGTACAACAAGGCGTGGGATTTCTTCGCCGGATTATCGCCCGAGGAAGTCGAAACCTATACCCGCGACGCCACGGTGTGGGAGCGTCCGTCATGGCCGCTGGGCCAATGGGGCGTGCATGAACGCGCCTTGCGCGACAAAGCGATGCATACCATTTTCGGCGACGCGCCCAGAGCATCCCCGGAACAGAACGATACCAGCATGCCGATGCCGGTGGCCGAACGCGAGGCCCTGATGGTTATGGAATTGCAGGCGCCGGTCGATTTCACCACCATTAAAAACCAGTATCGCGCTCTGGTGAAAAAACATCATCCCGATCTGCATGGCGGCGCCCGCGAAGCGGAAGAGAAATTCAAGAATATCAATCAGGCTTTCACCACTTTGCGCCAGATTTACGACGCCGCGACGGCTTAGCAAAACTTTGTCATTCCGGAAAAATTGCTTTTTCGGAAATCGCCTCAAGCGATTTGCAAAAATGCGATTTTATCCGGAACCCAGTTCCCCTCACCGCCCGAGTAGTCCATGCGGATAAGCCAACTGGATTCCGCACAAATTTTCTTTCGCCTTTCCCGCTACGCGGGTAAGAGCGAAGAGAAAATTTTACGGAATGACGGCACCGCTAGTTCTTCCGTCACTCCATAATCTCGATCTGATGCGGGTCGGTGATTGTCACCATCGGCCCGAAATCGCGTTTGACCCAACCGCGCACGCGCACATTTTTGCCCGCAAGCGCTAGCGGATCGATCCCGGCTTTCTTGAACGCGCGCAGATCATGGGCGGCAATCGCAATCGTGAAATCGCTGCGCCAGTCCGCGCCGAAATTGAGATAGACCTTGTTCTTGACCCGCGCCGCCTGCAGAATTTTGCCGCTCACAAATCCGTAACGTCCGATCAGGTTTCCGGCCTCGGCGGCGGGCGTATCGGAATGATCGGCCCAGTAACCGGCTTTCCGCGCCCGCGCCGCACTTTCTTCCGCCAGCATGGCGTCGAGGCGCGCTTCGCCGCCCAGAGCCGGATAGACGAAAGCCAGCCCCTGCCGCACCAGCGCATCCTGCAAAGTATCCTGCTGCCCCGCCACCGCAACCAGCGCGGCGACGCGGCCATAACGGTCTGTCACCGCATCCTGAAGCACAAGCTCATGCCCGACCGAAGCCTGCAAATATTCCTGCGCGCGGGGGCCCACGGCTTTCACGCCTTCCAGCCGTAATACGCGGCCGTCCGAAAGTTGCAGCGTATCACCGGAAAGAATTCGGGTGGCCGTCACATCGCCCGCAAAGGCAGGCGCCGCGCCAAGCAGAAACAGCGCGGCGAGCGCCGCCTTCATATGGTATTCGGGTAATGATGGCCCTTGGCGGATTTCTTATCATCTGCCGGAGTCGCCGGAGCAGGTGCGGGTTTATCCGCAACGGGCTTGCCGCTCTGGCCTCCATCGGCCTTGTCCGCTTTGCCGCCGCTCTTTTTATCCGGGCCGCCGCTAGTGGCATCCGGCAATTTATATTTCTCGCCGTCGCGCAATTTGTCGGTGCCGTCGATCACGACCTTGTCGCCCGCGCTCAGCCCCTCGGTGATCTCCACTTTATCTCCCTGCGACGGGCCCACTTTCACCGGGGTCATCGCCACGGTGCCGTCATCCTTGGCGAGATAGACAAAAGTTCCGGGCGAACCGCGCAGAATGGCGGCCTGCGGGGCGATCACCACATCGTGATCGGTATCGACCAGAATCTGGATATTCACGAACTGGTTGGGAAACAGCACCCCAGCGGGATTATCGAATTCAGCGCGCAATTTCACGGTGCCGGTCGAGGTGTCGATCTGATTGTCCACCGCGGTCAGTTTCCCGGTCGCCAATTTCGTGCTATTGGTGCGGTCGAACGCCGTCACCGGCAATTCGGTGCCGGTCGAGAGGCGCTTCATCACCGCCGGCAACTGATCTTCGGGCAAGGTGAACAGCACCGAAATCGGGTCGAGCTGCGTCAGCGTCACAAGCCCGTTGGCGTCGCTGGTCTGCGCATAATTGCCGGGATCGACCTGCCGCAACCCGACGCGCCCCGAAATCGGCGCCGTGATATGGCAATAAGCGATGTCGAGATTGGCGGCATCGACCTGTCCCTGATCGGAAGCCACCGCGCCGTCATATTGCTTGACCAGAGACTCTTGCGTATCGACCTGCTGCTTGGCGATCGAATCCTGCTTCAGCAATTTCTGGTAACGCGCGAGATTAAGCTGCGCCTCTTTCAGCAAAGCCTGATCTTTCTGCAACGCCCCTGTCGCCTGTTCGAGGGTCATCAGATAGGGACGCGGATCGATCTGGGCGAGGAAATCGCCTTTCTGCACGATCTGCCCCTCCTTGAATCCCACTTCCTGCAATACGCCGTTGATCTGCGTCCGCACCGTAACGTTGGCCAGCGGCGTGACCGTCCCCAGCGCCGGGTCGATGATATCGATATCGCCTTTGTCCACGCCGGCGATGCCCACCGGCACGGTCTGGTTGGGGCGGTTGCCCTTGGCCGCGCTCGACGAAGCGGTGGTATCGCGCGACACCCAGATTGCCCCTCCGGCGGCGAGAGCAAGGATAAGCACGAGCCACGGCCATTTACTGCGGCGGCGGCGCAACAGGGGGGAAGGCGGGGAAAGGCGGACGGGCTGGGGCTGTACAGGGTCGCTCATATATCACCGGTGAGGGCTTGGGAACGGCATTCTAGCGGTGCCCGTCCTCTTTGGGCATGGGAATCTTTTGCCCCCGAAATCGGGTTTTTCTGTGTTGCGAAAGGAGGATGCAAGTAAAACAAAGCCCGCAAAAGCTGCTGAAATTATTTCGCTGCCGCCCAAAACGCGCTATAAGCCCGCCTATGAAGCTGCATTTAGCCCATGCCGACGAGCCCTTTATCAGCACGCCCGACGAAATCATCGCCGAGGCGGAAGCGGGCCGCATGTTCATTCTGGCCGACGACGAAGACCGCGAAAACGAAGGCGATCTCGTGATTCCGGCCCAGTTCGCCACCCCCGAAGCCATTAATTTCATGGCGCGGCACGGGCGCGGCCTGATCTGCCTCGCGATGGAGAAAAAGCAGGTCGAGCGGCTCGGCCTGCCGATGATGAGCCAGCAGAACGGCACCCGTTTCCAGACCGCCTTCACGGTTTCGATCGAGGCGCGCGAAGGCGTCACCACCGGCATCTCGGCCGCCGACCGCGCCCATACCATCCAGACCGCGATCTCGCCCGCATCGACCGCGCAGGATATCGTCACCCCCGGCCATGTGTTTCCCTTGCTGGCCAAGGCGGGCGGCGTGCTCGAACGCACCGGCCAGACCGAAGGCTCGGTCGATATTGCGCGTCTCGCGGGTCTTACTCCGGCGGCCGTCATCTGCGAGATTATGAATGAAGACGGCACCATGGCGCGCATGCCCGACCTTATCAAATTCGCGCAGTTCCACGGATTGAAAATCGGCACCGTCGCCGACCTTATCGCCCATCGCCGCCGCACCGAAACTCTCATCGAGCGCCGCCTGACCCAGCCTTTCACCAGCATTCATGGCGGCGATTTCGTCCTGCATATCTATGTCAACAAAATCGCCTATGCCGAACATGTCGCGCTCGTGAAGGGCGATATTTCGGGCAAGGAACCGGTTCTTGTGCGCATGCACGCGCTCAACGTCCTCGAAGACGTTCTCGGCGACCGCAGCCATCATCACGGCGGCGAATTGCAGGCTTCGATGCGCCTGATCGCCGAGGCCGGACGCGGCGTGATCGTCCTGCTGCGCGAAGCCCAGGCCGCCAGCCTTTCCGAAAAACTGGCGGCCAAACCGGCAACCGAATCCGCACCCAAAGACAAAGACCTGCTGCGCGATTACGGCGTCGGCGCGCAGATCCTGCTCGATCTCGGCGTGCGCGACATGATTTTGCTGTCGAATTCGCAGCGCACCATCGTCGGCCTCGAAGGCTACGGGCTGCATGTCGCCGGACAACGCGCCCTCCCGGAAAACGGGGCAAAGGAATAACATGGAAGCAAGCCGCCCGCCCGCCAGTTTCGCTTTCGAAGCGCCGCCGCATCTCCTGATCGTCGAAGCGCGTTTCTACACCGACATCGCCGACCTGCAATTGCAGGGCGTCAAAACGGTTCTGGAACGCGTCAGCGCGACTTATGAGATCGTCACGGTGCCGGGCGCGCTGGAAATTCCGGCTGCCATCGCCTACGCCCTCAAGGCGCTCGATTTCGATCCGCTGCGCCGCCGCGCCGACGGCTATATCGCGCTCGGCTGCGTCATCAAAGGCGGCACCATGCATGACGAAATCGTCGGGATGGAAAGCGCGCGCGGGCTACAGCAATTGGCTTTGAGCCACGCGCTCGCCATCGGCAACGGCATCCTGACCTGCAACAGCATCGAGCAGGCGCTTGAACGCGCCGACCCTGCCCGGCTCAACCGCAGCGGCGAAGCGGCGGAAGCCGCCTTGCGCATGATCGAACTGAAACATCATTTCCGCCTGTCGCCCAAACGGCGCTGGGTGGCGAAATGAGCGTGGCGAAATGAAGATGGAAAAATAATGTCGCAAGCGCAGGAAAAGCCCGATAACAACGCCCGCCGTCTGGCCCGCCTCGCGGCGGTGCAGGGTCTCTATCAGCTCGCGCTCGGCGACGAAAGCGAGGCGCAGCTGATCGCGCGTTTCCGCGCCGATCCCGGCGTGCTGCTGCAGGAAGAACAAACCCTCCTCGCCGTCGATGGCGATATGTTCGCCGCCATCGTTTCCGGCGTCACCAAAAATCAGGCCGATCTCGACGCGATGCTGGCGGGCGCCACCGACGCGCGCTTGTCTTCGGCCCGCATGGAGCCGCTGCTCAAAGCCATCCTGCGCGCCGGTCTTTTCGAATTGCAGCACAGCCCGGGCGTCGCCAGCGGCATCATCATCAACGATTATGTCGATGTCGCGCATGGGTTTTTCGACGCCAAGGAACCGGGCCTCGTCAACGCCATTCTCGACCGGCTGGGCAAAACCCTACGCGGGTAAGCAGGCATCTTAACATCTCGTCAAAGTTTCGGCCCTAGAGTGAAGGGATGAAAAAACTCGTTCTCTCGCTGCTGTTCTTATCCGCGCTGGCCCTGCCCGCCTTCGCCGCCAGCGGGGGAGATCCCCTCACCTTGAACAAGCCTGTCGATGCCGGCAAACCCGGCGAACCACCCAAGAAAAAAGGCGGCGCCGACGATATGTCCGGGGGCCGCTTCGCGGGCGATCCGATTTACATCCATCTCGCCCCCATGGTGTTGCCGGTCATCACCGACAGCGGTGTCGAGCAACTGGTCACGCTGGTGATCGATGTGCAGGTCAAGAATTTCGATGCCGCCGACGATATGCATACCAATATGCCGCGCGTCATGGATTCATTGATGCGCGCGCTTTATGGCGGACTCGGCCAGGGAACATTGCGCAACGGCAAACTGATCGACCCCAACAAGGTCAAGGCCAAGGCCACGGCGGCGGTAGGCGAAGTCATCGGCGTCGACAATATCACCGATATTTTGATTCAGAGCGTTTCGCAGCGCATGCTCTAGAGAGGGGAAGACGAGGAGAAGAACGAGAAAGAAGACGAGAAGAAGAAGGGGCTGGGGGGTAGCCGATAAACACCCCACGTGGGGGCGACCCTCCAGCCCCGTCTTATTATAGTCTTGTTTATCGTTTTTATAATAGTCTTAACCACACAAAAGC
>JARLJC010000097.1 GCA_031291435.1 Alphaproteobacteria bacterium
CCCGCCAGCTTGACGCCGACATAATCTTTAATTTTATCGAGCGCAACCCGTTCCTGCTGCGCCGTATCGCGGTCGCGGATAGTTACACTCTGGCTGGCCGCCGTTTCGCCGTCGATGGTGATGCAGTAAGGCGTACCCGCTTCGTCCATACGCGCGTAACGTTTGCCGATACTCTGCTTGGCATCATATTGGCAAGTATGTGTTTTGCGCAAATCGAGATAAAGTTTCTCTGCGATTTCGGGCATGCCGTCTTTGTTGACCAGCGGAAAAATCCCCAGTTTGGTCGGGGCGAGGCTGGGTTTGAGCTTCAGCCATTCCGGCGAGGCACGGCTTTCATCATATTGATAGGCTTCGGACAGCAGGACAAGGACACCGCGCGTCAACCCGCTGGCCGGTTCGATGACATGCGGCAGATAACGGGTTTTGGCTTCCTGATCGATATATTCGAGGTTCTGCTTGCTGAAACTCTGATGCTGTTTCAGATCGTAATCGGTGCGGTAGGCAACGCCTTCCAGCTCACCGAAATTGGGGTCGGTGAAGGGATATTTATATTCGATGTCCGACGTCGCCGAGGAATAGAAAGACCGGTCGGCTTCGGGAATTTCGTGGCGGAACAGATTGGCCTTCGAAACGCCCTGCTCTTCCCACCAGCGCAGACGTTCGGCCACCCAGAATTCATACCATTTCATGCCATCTTCGGGCGGGACGAAAAACTCCATTTCCATCTGCTCGAACTCGCGGGTGCGGAAAATGAAATTGCGTGGCGTGATTTCGTTGCGGAAAGATTTCCCGACCTGCGCGATGCCGAAAGGCGGCTTCACGCGCGATGTGTCGAGGACATTTTTGAATTGCAGGAAAATGCCCTGCGCGGTTTCCGGGCGCAGATAGACTTTGTTGGCGTTTGATTTTTCGATACCCGTGTAGGACTCGAACATCAGCGTAAACGCTTCAGGTTCGCCCAGCGGAGCGCCACAAAGCGGACACGGGTCTTGCAAGCCCGTCTCGTGCACCTGCGCGGTGGCCAGATAACGCACCAGCTCCATCATTTCAGGCGGCGCCTCGGGCTGCCCGTTGATGCGCGTGGCAAGAAACGAAAGCGTCACCTCGGGGTTTTTCACCAGCGCCAGATTCGGCGCCAGCTTTTTACCCTTGCCCCTCGCCCACTTTAAAAGACGCGGCGTGTCGATGCCGCCTGTGACGGGCGTAAATTCCTGCAAGAGAGACGAAAGCCACTCGGACTCCCTGGCAAGAATATCCCATAGATGATCGCCGCGCACAAAATGCCCACACCCCGAACATTTGCGCATCGGGTCAGAAAATCCATTGATATGCCCGGAAGCTTCCCATGTCTTGGGGTGCTGAATAATCGACGTATCGATGCCGACAATCGACAAAGGCTCGCCGTCCGGCCCCAGCGGCGGCGACAAAACCATATCGCGCCACCACGCATCGCGCAGATTGTTTTTCAGCAGCACGCCGTTCGGCCCGAAATCCCAGAAACCGTTCAAACCGCCATAGATTTCCGAAGCCGGAAAGACGAAGCCACGCCGTTTGCACAGCGAGACAAGGCGGTTCATGAGCGAGGTTTCGGGCTGCGGCATAGCTTCAACAAAAATGGGTAAGCGGCTGGGGATTCAGCGCTTTTTTCCTTTTAGCATATTGCCGGAAGATTGAAATATAAAATACGCGTCTTAGGGAGCGCGGGCGGGCGTTTGCGGCTTGCTCGCCATCTGGTGCCGAATGGCTCCCTCGGCAAAGCTGACGGCAAAATTGGTGACCATTTCGCCGGCACGCCGGTAAGTTTCCGGCGTGGCTACGAGCTTATCAACGTCCGGCCCGCTTTGAGCCTCCACCGGCGCTACACCACGAATGCGCTGAAACGCGGCCTCAACCGACTTCGGAATAAAATATCTTTTCTTGTCTGCCGGATCGGTAACGCCCTTAACCGCCATGCTGAACACAATCTTAAGAACAACGGACGCAAGATCATCAACCTGCTCCGGCGCATAGGGAGGATCTGCAAAACCCACGACCGCTCCCAACGCGATCTTGAGGTTGGCTTTATTCTCGTCCTGAAATCGATCGAAGGTTAATTTTTTGCGTGCCATGCCAGCCTCACTTTTCCAATGGCAAAATCCTAGCATGAAGCGTGAAAAAGAAAACCCCGCTCCTGTTGCCAAGGGCGGGGTTTAACTTTAACCAACCAAAACCGCGTTATTCCGCGGCGTCGGTCTGGGCGGCAGCCAAAACCGCTGCCTGAGCCTTGTCGGCATCGATCTTGTCGGCGGCGATATCGCGCGCAGCTGCGAGCTGGCGCAGCTTGGCGACGACGGAGCCTGTCCCGGCGGGGATAAGACGCCCGACGATGACGTTTTCCTTGAGACCTTCCAGAGTATCCACCTTGCCCGACACGGCGGCTTCGGTAAGGACACGTGTGGTTTCCTGGAACGACGCGGCCGAGATAAACGAGCGTGTCTGCAGCGAGGCCTTGGTGATGCCTTGCAGCACCGCCTTGCCTTGCGCAGGACGCAGATTTTCCAGCACGGCCTTCTCGTTGATCTGCAGGAACTCGGTGCGGTCGAGCAGTTCCCCGGCCAGCAACGTGGTGTCGCCGGCATCGGTGATTTCGACCTTCTGGAGCATCTGCTTGACGATCACTTCGATATGCTTGTCGTTAATCTTCACGCCCTGCAAGCGATAGACTTCCTGGATTTCGTTGATGATGTAGTCGGCCAGAGCCGCCACACCCATCACCGCCAGAATATCGTGCGGAACCGGATTACCGTCGATCAGCAAATCGCCCTTCTGCACCATATCGCCTTCTTGGACGGCGATATGGCGGCCCTTGGGGATCAGATATTCGCGCGGTTCGATGGATTCGTCCATCGGACGCACGACGATGCGGCGCTTGGTCTTGTAATCCTTGCCATATTCGATGCGGCCGTCGATATCCGAAATGATTGCGAAATCTTTCGGACGACGGGCTTCGAACAATTCGGCGACGCGCGGCAGACCGCCCGTGATGTCGCGGGTCTTGGTGCCTTCGCGCGGCACGCGGGCCAGAATGTCGCCGGCCTTGACGTGGGTGTTGTTCTCAACATTGAGAATGGCATCCACGGGCAGGAAGTAACGCGCTTCCATACCGTTCGACAGTTTGATGACTTCGCCCTTGGCATCGTGAAGGACGATGCGCGGACGCAGTTCGGCACTACGCGCCTGTTGACGGAAGTCGGTGACCTTCTTGTTC
>JARLJC010000002.1 GCA_031291435.1 Alphaproteobacteria bacterium
CTGATGTCGCGCCTCGTGTTTCTGTCGATTGCTATCGTCCTGTCGCTGCTGCCGGTCGTCGCGCCGGCAGCGCCAGCTCATAAACGTCCGGCGCCAGTCTGGCACGGCTACGGCTTCCTGCCCGGCTATCATCAGCCGCTGAGCAACAGCCTTCCACTTTACGCCCAGAAAGATGGGGTGCGGCGCTATGCGCGCCACAACCGGCGCCCCTGGTATATCGATCCAACCCCAGCTTATTACGGGTACGATGACGAGTGGCACTATTTCGGCCGGCCTGGCTTTTACGGCGGTCGCTACAATGGCGGCACCTTCGGCCCTTGCTGGACGCGGACGCCGATCGGGCCGGTCTGGAATTGCGGCTGATCAAGCCTAAAGACCGCGCGCCTGTGCATCCGTCTGCCGGCAACGGCGGCTCATGGCGCGAAGCGGACGGTCGGCGCGGCACGCACTGACTAGCCCGGGGCTCGCAAGATTGCATCGGTAATGAAAGCGACACGCAGAACGATCGCCGCCTGATCGAATTCTTAGCAACGTAAGCTAACCGTTAACTTCGTTCCGAAATTCCTTGGAAAGCACCGGGACTGCATACTGATACCCTGCAAGGCAAACAGGGTGCCGATTTGTCAGTCACGCTCGAAACAGTCGAAGCCTTCATGGGGCATGGGAGGCGCACGATCGTGTTCCCTGCCGCACTGGAACGACAGTTCGAGCAGGACACGCAAGAGCGGCGGTGCGCGCGACTTAGAGTAGGTATCCTTGTTTCCGCCGTCCTGTACAATTTCTTCTTGATCGCCGATTGGCTGCTTGTTCCTGACGTGCTTCGCGTTGCTACGCTGCTTCATCTCGGCCTGGTCACGCCGTGGATGCTCTTTGCCGCCTGGGCGATGACCAAGCGCCCGCCACCCTTCGTTCGCGAATGCTTGGCCGCCAGCGTTCCGCTGTTCATCATTCTGCAGATAGACTACGGCTTTGCGTCCACGACAAGCGAAGGTGCCGCGCATTATCAATACGTTGTCATTCCGACTCTTCTATACGCGAACGTATCGCTGCATCGATTGCCGTTTCGTTTTGCGCGCTTCGTGACTGCGGCCGTCGTAATTTGTCATGCGGCCGTCGTCCTGTCGGCCAACTACATCTCCAATCCGGTCGCGGTCATGATCCTGATCCAACTCGCGATCTGTGGGTACATCACTCTGGTTGCCAACTACACGATGGAGCGCGATTTGAGACGCGCTTATCTATTCTCCCTGCGAGACCGCCTTCGCCATTCGCTGGCGGATGCAGCATCAAAGCGCGATTCCCTCACCGGTCTGGCGAACCGCTATCACCTGGAAATCGAGCTGCGCCGGCTGTGGGCGGCGATTGGCAAACCACATCCGATGGTTTCGGTCATTTTGATGGACATCGACCACTTCAAGCGGCTCAACGACAGATACGGCCATGGCGCCGGCGATCTCTGCCTGAAGCGGCTGGCTGCGATCCTGATCGCCGAGGTCGGCGCTGGGTCGGAAGTGGTGGTCCGATACGGCGGCGAAGAATTTCTGATAGTGCTGCCTGCGGTGCAGTTGGTTGATGCGATGCGGGTCGCCGGAAGGATTCGAAGGTCGGTCGAAAAGGCGACCATTCCAAACGAAGGGCCTGGCTTTGGAATCGTCACTGCGAGTTTCGGCGTCGCGTCGGCTTATGTTAACGAACTCACGGGAGCGGAGCTGATTGCCGCCGCGGATGCCGCTCTCTATGCGGCAAAGCAAAAGGGGCGAAACCAGGTGTGGCCGCCGCTTGCGGCACCAGGCGGCACCTCGAATATCGAACAGATATCGTTTCGGGATCGCGCCTGAATTCCCGCCGTTGCTCCGATGCCGATCACATTCGCCCCGTAAGCTATCGCTCTTTCTTGTGCGTGCTACGGCCTCTTCAGCGATACCCGCGGCGGGTTTTCGCACATGAAGTCAATGTCAATTGTCGAACGGCCGCTGTTGGCGCGAA
>JARLJC010000098.1 GCA_031291435.1 Alphaproteobacteria bacterium
AAGCGCAAGGTTTCGACCTCGCGCTTTTTTTCGTCGTTACGCTCACGAGCGTCAACGCAGACGACGTTGGCTGCGATCCCGCGCGTTGGCGCGCTCCGATTTTCTTCGCGAGAGGAAACACCCGACACAAGTCGGGCGCCAGGGAAGGACATCTGTCGGCAGAAACCATGACAAGCGCTGGGCTGAAGAACGAGAGGAAATGAGAAATACTCATTAAATCGGAACCGCAAAGTACAGACTGCGCCGGCTCGGAGATTCCCATGCGCGAGTTCTTTGCCTTTGCCTTTCTGCTCGCTGCCATCTGACCTCGCGGACGGCACGCATTCAACGAGAGCTGCTGAACCCAGGCCTTCAAGGAGACATTGCTATGAAAAAATATCTCATTCTCGCCACGACCGCCGTCGCTCCAATGGCGCTTATGTTGACGCCGCTTTTTTTTGGCGGCCAGCAACGCCGAAAGCAACAATCCAGAAGTGCAATTTATCGCGCAGGACCTGCACATTCGAGAAGGAGGCAGTTTCGGCGCAAAGACCTGGCACGAAATGGATAGTTCTGAATTTACGACAGCGATGACAGCCGTTTGCACCTATTTCGAGTGCACACCCCTCGTGCCCCTGATTTCGGCGGCTATTCACGCGGGACAGCTCACCGTCGGCAAAAACTACGCGATTTCCGGCGTGATCCACAAGCACGTCGGCGAAGAGTGGTGGATCGCGTTTCCGGCGCCTGCGGGATACGTCACGTGCAGCGCGAAATACGACGCCCAACACATTAACGCAAATAAAGGCGACTCGACTTCAGGCACAGTGTTCCGAAATCCTGCAACTGGTGAGAACTGGGTCGGTACGTATAGCGAAGTACCAAAAAATAGGCCTGAAGGGCATTGGGTGGATGTAGATTTCGTCGTCAAATACGTGAAAGCCGGGACCGAAGGTTCGCATCAATGCGTTGCCAATGGTACGCCCGTATGGGCCGTAAACTTGGCGGAAAAAAAATGACAAGAGCTTCAGCCTGTCAGTGAAGACGTTATAAAATTCTCATACTCGACCTTCTGACTCTCGCGCTGCGAATGGCGTCGTCGCTCTACCGTGATTGCAAATCCGGCCGGAGCGACGGCGTGCGCTTCGCTGAGATACCCGACATATGTCGGCCAGCAACATGACTTTCGCTGGGGTGATGTTCGGCGCGAAATGGGAAATACTCACCAATCAGATATCGCCCTTTCGGAGGCCTCCATGCGCAAGCTCATCGCCCTCACGTTCCTGGCGTTCACGCTCGCGGCCGGCGTCGCGGCTTTCGCGTCGATCGAAAGGCCGACCGCCGCCATGGCCTGCGGCAACGGCGACTGCTGAAACCGCCGCCTTTCAAGGACTCATCGCCATGAAAAAATATATCGCCTTCGCGCTTCTGGCCCTCGCATTGGCGGGCGGCGTCGCCGCTTTCAGTCTGATCGCAAAGCCGATCCCCGCGCATGCCGACGGTGGCGGTTGCACCACCTGCTGAAACTTCCGCCCTTCAAGGAGTCGCGACTATGAAGAAATTCTTCGCCATCGCCCTTCTCGCGCTCGCGGTCGCGATCGCGGACGTCGCCATCACAGTCATCGCGCTCGAAAAGCCAACCGTCGTCACGGCGTGCGAAGGCAGCGGCTGCTGAACGTCCGCCCTCAAGGAGTTCCAAGCCATGCGCAAATATTTCGCCGTCATCCTTCTCGGCCTGGCCCTCGCTGGGGGCTTTGTCGCCCTGGCTGTCATCGAGAGGCCGACGCCCGCCATGGCGTGCCAAGGCGATAACTGCTGACCCGCTTCATCCTCTGCCTAACAATGGGGAGCCGGTCGGCTTCGGCGTCGGTGTACGCAAAACCTTTTCCTCGACGGAGACGCGTCGCGCAGAATTGATTTCGTAACGGCAGCGGAAGGGCTGATAGTCTTGAACGCGACCTTTTTGCCGTCGAAGACACCCGACACATGTCGGGCTGCGCCACATGACATCTGTCGGCAAAAACTATGACAAGCGCTGGGCTGATATCCGACGCGAAATGGGGAATATTCGTAGCATCGAAGCAGGCGCAAACAAGATCACGCGAGCCGCCTCGCCCTTTTGGAGTCCTTGTCATGCGCAAGTTTTTTGTTCTCGCTCTGCTCGGCCTGGCCCTCGCAGGCGGACTTGTCGCTTTCGCCTCGATCGAAAAGCCGACGTCGGCCCTGGCGTGCACCACCAACGACTGCTGATAATCTCTCGAATTTTTGGAGTCGGCCCAATGCGCAAGTTTTTCACCCTCGCACTTCTTGCATTCGTGCTAGCGGCCGGCGTTGCCGCCTTCACCTCGATCGGAAAACCGATCCAAGCGCTAGCATGTGCGGACAACAACTGCTGAGACCTCATCCGATTCGGAACATTTCCATGCGCAAGTTTCTCACTCTTGTTGTTCTGGCCGTCGTTCTCGCGGGCGGCGCTGTCGCCATCGTCGCGGCCGAAAAGCCTACCCCCGCCCTGGCCTGTGACGGCAACGGCTGCTGAGACCCCTCTCAATTCTGAGTCTTCCAATGCGCAAAATTATCACCTTCGCTTTTCTCGCCCTCGCCATTGCAGGCAGCGTCGTGGCTGTCGCCACTCTGGATTCACGCCCGGCGCTGGCCGGTTGCGACAACGGCGGCTGCTGAAGCCTTTCACGGAGTGATCGCCATGAAAAAATATCTCGCCGTCGTCGTTTTCGCCCTGGCAGTCGTGGGCGGCGTCGTCGCCTTCGCGGCAATTGAAAAGCCGACCCCCGCCATGGCGTGCGACGGAAACAACTGCTGACGCAGCCTTTCACGGAGTTGTTGGCATGAAAAAATATTTCGTCCTCACCCTTCTCGCGTTGGCTGTCGCCGGCAGCGCCATCGCCTCCACCGTGACCGAAAAGCCGGCAGTTCAGGTTGCCCGTTGTGAGGGCAGCAATTGCTGAAGTTCGCGGTTTCAGGGAGTCGCCGTCATGAAGAAATATCTTGCTTTCGCCCTCCTGGCCCTCGCCGTGACCGGCGGCGTCGTCGCCTACACGTCGATGCATAATCCGGCGGAGCGGGTCGCCGATTGCAGCGGCAACGGCTGCTGATGCCTCGGTCTTTCAGGGATTGATTTCGATGAAGAAATGCTTCGTCCTCGCCCTTCTCGCCCTGGCCCTCGCCGGCGGCGTCGCGACCTACACGTCGATTCAACAGCCGGCCGTGCAGGTCGCCTGCGAAGGCAATAACTGCTGAAGCTTATTGCCGCTTTGCTCTCTCGGTCTTTTGCCCATGTTCAAAACTTTTAAGGCAACGATTCTTGCGTTTTTTTTCCTGTGCACCGCTATCGGCGATACACAGGCCTGCATTCAGTGTCGCTGTGTTATTCGCGACTCAAGCAGCATGCCGGTTGGCATGTCCGACTGGGCGCCGTCGCAGTCAGCTGCGGCCTGCGCAGGTTATTGCCAACAAATCGGCGTTTCCTGCACATTGTTGCCGCCGATTTGTCACCCTACGTACTCCCCAGGTGATGCGCGAACCGGCGCCAACTTACCCGCCGATGCATGTCCCCAGCAGAAGGGGCCGCCGCCAAGGAATCGATGCATTGGTCCTGGCGGTCGCTATCTTTGTTGAAAATCTAGAAACGCAAAACGATACATCCGACAGATGTTGGGCAGAGGCGCATGACATCTGTCGGCGAAAACCATGACAAGCGCTGGGCTGATGTTCGATGAGATTTGGAAAATATTGATTTCGCTGAGCGGCCACACACACGACCATTTGAATCGCCGGCCACTTTCGGAGTTATCCCATGCGCAAATATCTCGCCTTCACTTTGATCTCCATGATCATCTCATGCACAGCGGCTCTCGCGGGAATTCACGTTGATCTTAGGCATCCATTGCACCCGGTCACAGTCGACCCTATCCCAGTTCCTGGGCTTCACGGGACCACCATAACCCCGCCGACTCCTGGTCCAACACCGACGGTGGGCGCCATCCATATCGAAGGGAATGGAGAAGGTGCGAAAGTTTTAAACAAGACCTCTGAAGTCGCAGGTGCCCCCGAGCAAGCGATTCAAAAAATTACCGCGGGAATTGACCACAGCGTTGAGCAGATGACCGCCGATCTTGGCAATGCCCTGACGAAACCTTTTCGCGACATCGGCGATTGGTTCAAACGCATATTTGCTCAGTCGGAAGAGGCGATTAAGAATTTCGGCGCTCAGGCTATCATATGGCTGGCAATCGGGTTGTTCGCCACTATCGCGCTATCGGTGGTTATTAGCTCCGTAGTCGTGGCGCTCATCTTACGGCGCAGACAGCCCCGACGCCGTCTCACGCCGGCTGAATAGAGCTAATTACGGCAGGGCGGCAATGTACCAGCGGCGCGGGACATCCGGGCCGCTTTATTCACGCCTAACTAGGACAGGCGCAGCCCTTATTCCAGTCAGCGACTCACGATCAAAAAGGCAGATTGAAGACGCCTTGATAAGGCGAAAAGCGAATGGCGGCTTATTACCGTTCCTTGCGGTAACCGACCGAGATTGGCGAACGGCGTTTCAGGGTCGATGCTGTTCTCTAATGGGTCAAGGGTCAGCGGCTCAGTTTTGAGCGAATTCGACGCTTTCGGGTGCCTGCGTTCTCTACGTGCTCATTCGGCACTTCATGGGGTCAGCT
>JARLJC010000015.1 GCA_031291435.1 Alphaproteobacteria bacterium
CGGCGAACAGCGAGGCGGGGGCGACCTGCTCCATCAGCTTGACCAGCTTGGTCGGGTCGGGGTTCGAGCCCTGGGCGGCGATCATCAGCGAGGTCAGGGCGTCGCCGGCGATGTCGAACATCGCCACCGAAGCCACGGCCAGCAGCACCAGCAGATAGGCCGCCCACACGAGGACCATCGCCGGCCGCTCCTTGACGAAGCGGAAGCCGGCGAAAACGGCGTCTGTGGGTGAGAACCTGGCCATGAACGCTCCCGAAGCTCGATCCTTTGGGCGAAAAGGCCGAGCTCAGCGGCTGATGTCAGGCCGGGCAGGCGTTGTAAAGGCCGCCGGCGGGAAAGGGTCAGGCGTGGACGGGGGGAACAGGCGCGGGCGGAGCGTCGGGCGCGTCATAGGCCTGATAGGCCCGCACCAGGGGGCCCAATATGACGGGCAAAAGCGCGCCCCAGGACAGCGATGCCAAAACTTGTCCAAGAACGAGTGCAAGCAAGCTCGATTCGTCTGCTTGTTTGACCAAAAGAAGATCCTTAGGGACAATCCCGTGCGTGCTCGCGGTCAGGATATCATTAACCGCAGCCACGATCATAAACGCCAAGAACCCCATAACAATCAATAAGATGAGGGACAGCACCAACGCACCAGCTAATGGCCAGAAGTGTCCGCGCGTTGAGACCCACGACTCGCGAGGATCAATCCGTTTCCGGTCCACCGCGATGATAGGCACCAGCGACAGCCGAATGTTCACGAAAACGACGGCTGCGAACAGGGCCATAGGCGTTACCCAGACAAAGAAGCCGCCAATGAACGGGCTGAATACATCAGATATATTTGAAATAATGCCAAGCCCCATAAATATTACTACAAGTAAAAAGAAATAAAGCGCCCAAAATAGAACGATTAACAAAGCGATTCTTAGCTCGTCTTTCGCAAAATAGAAGCGAACATGAGAGTCTATGCCCAGAAAAGACCTCAGACCGGAAGCGATGATGACTGAGAAGAAGATAAGAGAAATCAAAAGCACCGTAAAGACAACCGGCGCCGCTGGTAGAAAAAGGGAAAAGACCGCGCGGAGATCGTCCAGGTTGCCTGCGTTCTGTTGAAAATTACGCAGGGCATCGCCGCCGAACAGTAACGCTATCCACTCCGACAGGACGTTACACACGAAGAACGCACCCGCCCAAGCGGCCACCGCACCCGGCCGCTCCTTGACGAAGCGAAACCCGACAAACGCCGCATCGGTCGGCGAAAAGTTCGGCATCAACGAATCCCCCGCCGGCGCACGACCCGGCACAGTGAGATGTTTGACCCCCGGCGATGAATGTAAAGATGGCGGACGACAGCAACCTTCCCAGGCGCGTGAA
>JARLJC010000099.1 GCA_031291435.1 Alphaproteobacteria bacterium
GATATTCGTGAATGTTCATCGGGCGGAACCTTAAAATGGGCGGGTGCGAAATCGGGGCGAAAGAGGCCTCACACGGTTCCCAATTGCAAGAGCAATATCGCCCGTCGCCCAAAGTCACTCGGCGGTAAAACCCATTCTTAATCGCGCCGGGCTATATTTCGGGATGGGCCATGTTCTGCATTCGTCCCGCACCGATGCGACAGGCGTGCTTCCGTTGCTGCTGTTCTCATTTTCGGCCGCCATTGGCTTGGTCGATTGTATTTGGGCGCAAGAAGCAGGGTTCGCAGTGACGGGTCGCGCTTATGGCGAACTTGCGCTGGCGGCGGGGTTGTTTTTCGGCGCCGGGTATATCTACGCGCGATGGCGCCCGGAACCGCGGTTGGCGGCCATGTTGACAGGGACTGGCTTCCTGATCGGCTTCACAGCCGCGGCGAGCGTTCTCAATGCCATGCTAGTGACCGTGGCCGGCCATCGCATCGACGCAGTACTGGCCAGGGCCGATCTGGCCTTGGGGTTACACTGGCTGCAGATGATGCAAGCGGTCGCCGGCCATCCCGGTCTGCTTTGGGTGTTGCAGTTTGCCTATGGCCTCCTGTTGCCGGAAATCGCGCTCGCCGTGATCGTTCTGGGCACGCTGGGACGGATTGCATCCCTTTATCGTTTTGTCCTGGCGGTCGCTATCGGGGCGCTGATCAGCATTTTCATTTGGACCCTTGTTCCCTCCTTCGGGGCGATGTCGGTCTATGCGCTCGATCTCACGACGATCGCAAAGCTCCACGTCGTGACGGACGGAGCCTATGGGCAAGCGCTTGTCAGGATGCTTCATGATGGACCGGGCCTGATTGCGCCGGACGAGATCAAAGGCATGATTGGCTTTCCGTCCTATCATGCCGTGCTCGCGCTCTTGCTGGTCTGGCATTTCCGCTATGTCCGCTGGCTGCGATGGCCGGTTTTGGCCCTGAATGTCATTGTCATCGCCGCCACGCCCATTGAAGGCGGTCATCACTGGCTGGATGTGTTCGCCGCTATACCGGTCGCCGTGCTGGCGATTGTCGCTGCCCGTCGGACTTATGCTCTGGCGGCGCGGTTGGGCGACAGCTGGGGACTGTCCGATTCAAGAGCAGAGCGGGCTTCATCGGCCATTTGAAGCAAGGCGTCCCGACTTTGTCTCGCGCCGGGAAAGTTCCCGGCGGCGCTTGGCACAATGCCGGGAAGGCATGAAGCCCACCCGCGGCGGGGAAATTCTGTTAACTATAAAAATCCAGATATTTCCTCAGAATTCGGTGCAATTGGCCCGCCCGAAAAACCATGACGGCCTCTTGGCACGGCTCCTGCTGAGTTCCCTAGCGAAATAGGTGTCCGCGTTCCGTTTTGGAGCAGGGGCGTCAAGGATATGTGGGGCCATGAAGCATAAGAATTCACACCTGCTGGTCGGCTATTGGAGCCGCCTGCGGGCCGGGCGCGAAATTCCGGATCAGATCGACATCGATCCCCGCGCCATCAAGCGTTTGCTCTCCTATA
>JARLJC010000100.1 GCA_031291435.1 Alphaproteobacteria bacterium
ATATACAGGACCGCGATGGTGCGCCCGATGTGCTCGCCAGCATTCGCAGCAGCTTCCCCTGGCTGCGGCACGTGTTCGCCGATGGCGGCTATGCCGGCGAAAAGCTCCGCTCCGCGCTCGCCAAAATCGGCGAATGGACCTTGGAGATCATCAAGCGCTCCGACGTGGCAAAGGGCTTCAAGCTGCTACCCCGCCGGTGGGTGGTCGAGCGAACCATCGCATGGCTCAACAGGAACCGCCGCCTCGCCAAGGACTTCGAGCGAACCATCGAAAGCGCCACCACATGGCTCTTCATCGCGGCGGTCAACCAAATCACCCGCAGAATCGCAACCCTTTGTAATCACACCGGATGATTATGAGTCAGCCTCTTAATTCTCAACCCCTAATCTGTGCCATAGGCGCTGACGGGGAACAGTTATAGTACTATTGGTTGCCTTTGCATGGCACCTGGCGATGCCTCTCGAAGAGATCATCCCCCTTGTGCTAACGGCCTTGCTGGCAGCGATACCGGTGGCGCTGCCGGCAACCTTCACGCTGGCCTCGGCGATTGGCGCGCAGGCCCTGGCCAAGCTCGGGGTGCTGCCAACACGCCTGTCGGCGGTGGATGAGGCGGCGTCGATGGTTATCCTTTGCGTCGACAAGACCGGCACGCTGACGGAGAACTCACTGACGGTGGCGGCGGTGCGAGCAATGGCCGATTTCGACGAGGCGCATGTTCTGGCGCTGGCAGCACTGGCCAGCTCAGATGGCGGGCAGGATCCGGTAGACGCAGCTATTCGGGCCGCCGCAAAGCAGATCGCCGACGCTCCAAAACTCGTCAAGTTCGTGGCGTTCGATCCCGCGAAAAAGATGTCTGAAGCGACGATGACGGATGCTCAGGGTCATTCGGTCCGTATCGTGAAGGGCGCCTTTGCGGTCGTGAGCGATCTCACCGGGCCATCGGCACCCGCAATCGCCGCCGCCAAGGACCTCGGTGACAGGGGCTTTCGCGTTTTGGGGGTCGCGACCGGAGCGTCATCGGCGATGAAGCTTGCGGGGCTCATTGCGCTTAGCGATCCGCCGCGCAAGGACTCGGCCGAACTCATCGCCGAATTGCATGAGTTGGGCGTGCGTGTGGTGATGGTCACGGGCGATGCGCCGTCCACCGCAGCGATCGTGGCGAAAGCCGTGGGCCTCGATGGCGCTATATGTCCGCCCGGCCCCATTCCTGATGGCATCAAGGCGCAACAATACGCCGTTTTTGCAGGTGTTCTGCCTGAAGACAAGTTCAAGCTCGTCAAGGCCTTTCAGGCCGGCGGCCAAACTGTGGGCATGTGCGGTGATGGGGCGAACGATGCCCCGGCGCTTCGCCAGGCGCAGATGGGCATCGCCGTATCGACCGCCACCGACGTCGCGAAGTCGGCGGCCGGCATCGTCTTGACCAAACCCGGGTTGCCGGGTATCGTCAAGGCGGTCAGGGAGGGGCGAATAACCTTCCAACGCATTCTGAGCTATACGCTCAATTCCCTCACCAAGAAGACGGTCCAAGTGTTGTTTGTCGCGGTCGGTGTGGTCATGACCGGACATGCGATCCTGACTCCGTTTTTGATGGTTCTCGTAATGATTACCGGCGACTTTCTCGGCATGGCGCTGACGACCGACAATGTGCGCGCCTCGCCCGCACCCAACACATGGCAGATCGGCAGGCTGACGATCGCGGGCATGGCCATGGGAGCGGGCGAGCTGATCTTTTGCATCGCTGTTCTCGTTTTAGGTCGAAACTACATGCGATTCGGGATCGAAGCCCTGCAAACATTGGTATTTATTGCTGTCGTTTTTGGCAGTCAGGCGACGACATATACCAACCGGGAGCGTCGCCATATGTGGTCCTCCTGCCCCAGTATTTGGCTGATCCTCTCGTCCGTCGCCGATATCTTGGTCGCCTCAACGTTGGCCGTTGGCGGCATTGCGATGACGCCTTTGCCGGTTTGGGTGGTGGCCGGCACGCTCGCCGCTGCCGCCGCCTTTGCGGTCATCCTGGATCTCGTGAAGGTGCCTGTCTTTCGTCGCCTCAGGATCACTTAGTGGCACACCATGTTGACGAAGGGACATGCAATGAAGATCAAATCAAAAGACTTTCGCGTTAGGGAAGGCGATGAGGTCGATCTCCAGAAATGGCCAACTATGGTCGATCCCGTCTACAAATCGAAAGGCCAATATCAGGAGCTTCTGATTGATCATGTCGCGCAATTAAGTTCTCAGCAGCAACTTCTCTATGCATCCAACAGTTATGCAATTCTACTGGTTTTTCAGGCGATGGATGCGGCCGGAAAGGACGGCGCCATCCGGCACGTCATGTCGGGCGTGAACCCGCAAGGCTGCCAAGTGTTCAGCTTCAAGCACCCCAGCTCTAACGAATTGCAGCATGATTTCCTGTGGCGCACCACGCGTGACCTGCCTGAGCGGGGTCGGATCGGCATCTTCAACCGATCCTATTATGAGGAGGTGCTGATTGTCCGCGTGCACAAGGAAATTTTGCTCAGTGAAGGCCTATCAGACGTCCCTCACAAAGAGAAGACCCTTTGGCATGACCGCTTTCGATCGATCGCGAATCTAGCCCGCCTTATTCACGGCGCTGGGTCGGCTTCGCCATGTCGGTTTTGGCTCGGGCTCCGGCATGAGCAGTGCGCGCGTCATCGCAGCGGCCATTCCGGCGCAAGAGGTCGATGGCTTGCAATGTTGATGATGGGGTCGGGTATCGAGCGGCGCGGCCGCGATGGCTATGTGGGCGCGATCCTGAAGGCGTCGGCGATGACCTGAAACACGTCGGCATCGGGGCAAGCGGATGCAAACGCCACGCGGATGCGCGATGCGGTCTCGATAACGCGGGCGGCGACCTTGATGAGCCGCAGGCGCAGGGTGACGAACTCGGCGGTTGCCAAAGCCTTGGCCTTGGGAATCTCTTGGCTGATGCGCCAGAGTAGCCAGTAGGCGGCGGTGTGCAGGATCAGCCGCATCTGGTTGGCGTTGGCCGAGCGGCACGAGGTGCGATCGCTGGCGAGTTGCGTCTTGTGGCGTTTGATAAGGTTCTCGGCCTGGCCGCGCGCGCAGTAGAGCGTATCGTAGATATGCTCGGCCGTGCCTTCGGTCAGCGAAGTGACGGCATAGCGGATGTCCATCCCCAGAATGCTGGCCTCGATCCGGGCGACGACGCGCCGCTGGCACGGCCAGGTTTTGGCACCGTAGCACGTCTCGGCATAGGTGCGCACAACCGCGAGGCCCTCTTCGGCGCGTTTGACTGCGGCGGCGTCCGCCACCGCCACGATGCGGGGATCGTCGCGCAGGGTGCGATTGGTCGGCAGGCCCAGGACGTAGTCGACGCCGTGGGCATCGCAGAAGGC
>JARLJC010000101.1 GCA_031291435.1 Alphaproteobacteria bacterium
TTGCGGGAAAGCGACTTCAAGCGCCTTTTCGCGCTGCCGCCAGCCCAGTTTGTCGGACATCAGCTGGTTGATATCGGTATTGATCGTGATATTGCCCGCCACATACCAGCCCAGCGCCAGCGTGCCCAGCAAAGCGGCCACAGCCACGCTCCGCGCGAAGCGGCGGCTCAGATTAACCAGAAAGACAAGGGCGGCGGTCAACAAGACAGAATCCATAAACGGCGAAAGGCGCTTACAAGTAAAACTATAAGATTGCCGAAACAAGCATTATTGACTATCTCTTGCCCGTCGGGGAGTAGCGCAGCCTGGTAGCGCATCTGGTTTGGGACCAGAGGGCCGCAAGTTCGAATCTTGTCTCCCCGACCATGCTTCGCCCGCTTTGCGGGCTACGCATGGCACGCCGCTCTTATTGCCGTCCCGCCACTTCCTGCCGCAATAAATGGCTTCGGCCTTTTTCGCTGCGCTGGGCGTAGATCGACAGGGGCCGGATGATATGGGCTATGGCATGCGCAATGACGCAGGCCAGCATCAATGGCAAAATAATCTCGTAACTCAGCGTCATTTCGAAAATCATCAGGATGCACATCAAGGGCGCATAGGTAACCGAAGCCAGCAGCGCCCCCATCCCGACCATGGCATAACCGGGGATGCCGGTATCGGCCAGCGGCGCAAGCCCCGTCATCCAATGGCCATAAAGCGCGCCCAGCGCCGCGCCGACAAAGAGGGTAGGGGTGAACACGCCGCCGACGGCGCCCGAGCCGGAGCATAAAGCCGTGGCCAGAACCTTGAGCAGCAAAATCGCCAGCAAGGCCTGCCAGCCCCATGAAGAATGCAGAATGGAATTCACGACGCTGTAGCCGTTGCCCCACACATTCGGCTCCCACACCGAAATCAGCCCGACACCGAGGCCGCCCAAAGTCATGTTGACGATCAGGCCCGCTTTGAGGCGGCTGAACCCCACGCGGCTGATATCGAGGGTGCGGCGGAACAAAGGCCCGGCGAATCCGCAAACGATGCCGAGCCCGGCAAAGGCGAACACTTCCCATCCGGCAATCGGCGGGAAATCCGGCATGCGGTAAACCGGCTGAAATCCGAAAACCAAGCGCGTGATCATATTGGCGATAACCGAGGCGACGATCAGCGGCCCCAGCATTTCCTTTCCCAGCTCGCGCGTCGAAAGTTCGATAATGAAAATGCATCCCGCAATCGGCGCGTTATAGGCGGAAGTGATGCCCGCCGTCGCCCCACACGCCACCAGCAGGCGCAGTCTTTCGCTGCGCATGCGGAGCAACTGGCCGATGGCCGAACCGATCATGGCCGAAAGCTGCACCATCGAACCTTCGCGGCCGATCGACGCGCCGCTTCCGATCGAGCACAGCGAAGAAACGCTTTTGATAAGCGACTGACGCATGCCGATAACGCCGTCGCCCATGGTAATGGCTTCGAGGTAATCGTCGGCCCCGCGCCTCGGCACCCAGTCGAGGCCGAATTTGAGGCACGCCCCCGCCAGCGCGCCGCCACAGGCAGGCATCAACAGCCGCTGCCACCATTGCAGCGAGCGGGCCAGCGCCACCATGCCGGTGACATCGGGGCCGAAGGCATGCTGAATGCCGATAAAGGCCGAACGGAAAACCAGCGCGGCCATCGCGCCGCACACGCCGACGACAGCCGCCAGCAGAAGCAGCGCCAGATAATCGCCGCCCGGAAATCCCGAGCGCGCCCGCAACAGGCGATGGAAAAAGAATCGCGGCATTTGGCGGATACTATAAGACCCTGCGCAGCCGAATAAAAAGCCGATTGTTTTTGGAAGGCGGCAGGGTTATGGGAAAGGGGTATTTTCCATCAGCAACACAGGTTATTTCATGTTTTCTCTCGCGGGCAAGAATGCTCTGGTTACCGGCGCGTCGGGCGGTCTGGGCAAGGCGATTGCGGTGGCTCTGCATGCGCAGGGCGCGAAGGTCGTTCTGTCGGGCACCAAAGTGGATGCGTTGAATGCGTTGCAGTCCGAACTCGGCGCGAATGCGTTTGTAGCATCCGGGAATTTGTCCGATCCCGCTGTTCCTGCGGTTTTGCTGAAAGAAGCTGAAACTCAATTGGGCGGCGGCGTCGATATTCTGGTCAACAATGCCGGATTGACGCGCGACGGCCTCGCCATGCGGATGAAAGACGAAGACTGGGACACCGTCATCAACGTGAACCTGTCCGCCGCCTTTCGCCTGAGCCGCGCCACCCTCAAAGGCATGATGTCGCGCCGCTGGGGCCGCATCATCAGCATCACTTCGGTGGTCGGCGTCACCGGCAATGGCGGGCAGGCCAACTATGCCGCCTCGAAAGCCGGGTTGATCGGCATGACAAAATCTCTGGCGCAGGAAATCGCCTCGCGCAACGTCACCGTCAATTGCGTGGCACCCGGATTCATCGCCTCGGCAATGACGGATGTTCTGACCGATGACCAGAAAGCCAAAATCCTCGCCAATATCCCGGCGGGCAAAATGGGCGAACCCTCCGATATCGGGGCAGGGGTCGCCTTCCTCGCCTCGGAAGAAGCGCGCTACATCACCGGCCAGACGCTGCACATCAATGGCGGCATGGCGATGATTTAACGCATGTCCCATTCGCCGGATATACCGACGGGTTCGCGTCTTTTGACGGTGGCGCGGCGACCGGAGTCGGTGATCTGGAACAGCCGGTTTTCAAACGCAGGGGACAGCGGGTTCCGTCCTTCGACGAATTGATGGTGCTCAAGCTCGACCAGAAGCCGGGGCACGATCCCCGTTTCCAGAGGGCCGATCCGTTTCTGGCTGAGTAATTCGCGGGTGATGTCGCGATAATCGAGCTGTTCATGCCGCAGCAATAAATCGAGAACGCCTCGCAATTTTATATCGAACACCGCTTCCATAATTTGCCCTGTTTATTTATTCTCGTTATGTGCTTCTTGTAGCGATAAAGACGTGTAAAGTCCAACCATGGCCAAAGAAAAATCCTCTCTCCGCAAACGGGTAACGCGCTACGCCAAAGTCTCAACCTCGATGGCGAATTTCGGCGCGCGCGCGGCGGGGCAGCAGTTTCTGGGCATCAGCGCCGACCGCCAGAAACAGGCGGAGCGGCTGCGCGCGGCCCTCGGCGGGCTGAAAGGCCCGCTGATGAAAGTGGCGCAGATTTTGTCCACCATTCCCGACGCGGTGCCGCAGGAATACGCGCAGGAACTGGCGCAGTTGCAGGCCGACGCGCCGCCCATGGGCTGGGCCTTCGTCAAGCGGCGGATGGCGGCGGAACTGGGCGCGGACTGGGAAGCGAAATTCAAATCATTCGAGCATGAAGCCTGCGCCGCTGCCTCGCTGGGGCAGGTGCATAAGGCCACCGGCCTCGACGGGCGCGCATTAGCCTGCAAACTGCAATATCCCGACATGCCCTCGACGGTCGAAGCCGATCTGCAGCAACTGAAACTGATCATGGCGGTGTTCGAACGTTACGACCGCGCGGTTTCGACCAAGAAAGTGCAGCAGGAAATCGCCGACCGTCTGCATGAGGAACTCGATTACATCCGCGAGGCCCGGCACATGCGGTTATACGATCTCATCCACGCCGGGTCGAAGCAGGTGCATGTGCCCGAACCTGTCGAAGCGGTTTCCACCGAGCGGCTGCTAACGATGACATGGCTGTCGGGTGAGAAACTGGCGAATGTGGCCGACCGGGCCTCGCTGGCCGACCGCAACAAAGTGGCGATGAATATGTTCCATGCCTGGTACACGCCGTTTTATTCCTATGGCGTGATTCACGGCGACCCGCATCTCGGCAACTATACGGTGCGCAAGGATCTCAGCATCAATCTGCTCGATTTCGGCTGCGTGCGCATCTTCCGGCCACGGCTGGTCGATGGAGTCATTCGTCTGTATGAGGCGCTGCGCGACAAACGCGAAGAGCTGGCGGTCGAGGCCTATAAAGAATGGGGCTTCGCCAATCCCAGCAAGAAACTGGTCGAGATTCTCAATATCTGGGCGAATTTCATCTATGCGCCGCTGCTGGAAGACAAAACCCGGCCGCTCGACGAAACCCATACCGGCCTTTATGGCCGCGAGATCGCCGCCAAGATGCATGTGGAATTGCGCAAAATCGGCGGCGTTACAATCCCGCGCGAGTTCGTTTTCATGGATCGCGCCACCATCGGGCTCGGCTCGGTGTTCCTGCGCCTGAAGGCCGAGGTCAACTGGTACCGCACCTTCCACGACCTCATCGAAGGCTTCGACGTTAAGGCTCTGGAAAAGCGGCAAACAAAGGCTTTGAAAGCCTGCGGCCTCGACGCCCCCTGATTTCTCGTGCATTGCAACACATCAATCTCTTGTTTTATGGGGATTAAGACCTTATATCTCGGTGTCCGTTAACGATTTTCTCCCGTTTTCTCCTTTGGTGTATTTCCTATGGCTTCCTCGACCGACCTCTCCGCCAATCTGAATATGTCCGCCTTCGGCAAGGCGACCGAGCTTAAAAGCCGCATCTGGTTCACCGTCCTCGCCCTCATCGTCTATCGCGTCGGCACTTATATTCCGGTTCCCGGCATCGATCCCGCCATGCTGTCGCAGATTTTCCAGAAACACAGCGGCGGCATCATGGACATGTTCAACATGTTTTCGGGCGGCGCCTTGAAGCGTATGACGATTTTCGCGCTCGGTGTGATGCCTTACATCACCGCTTCGATCATCGTGCAGCTGCTGTCGGCCATTCTGCCTTACTTCGAAGCGCTCAAGAAAGAAGGCGAGCAGGGCCGCATGCGCCTCAATCAATATTCACGTTATCTCACGGTCATGTTCGCGGCGGTACAGTCTTATGCGCTGTCGGTAGGGCTTGAAAACATGATGGGCTCGCAAGGCTCGGCGGTGGTGATTTCCGGTCTGTTCTTCCGCATCAGCACCATGATCACGCTAACCGGCGGCACCGTATTCCTGATGTGGCTGGGCGAGCAGATCACCGCGCGCGGCATCGGCAACGGCACCTCGCTCATCATCTATTCGGGCATTGTCGCCAATCTGCCGGGCGCCGTCGCTCAGACTTTGGAACTCGGCCGCACCGGCGCGCTGTCGAGCTGGTTCATCCTCGTCATCGTCGCCGTGATTTTCTCGGTGCTGGCGGTGTGCGTGGCCTGCGAACGCGCCCAGCGCCGCATTCTGGTGCAATATCCGAAA
>JARLJC010000102.1 GCA_031291435.1 Alphaproteobacteria bacterium
GCGGGTCGTACGGTGTGGCCACCGGTGCGCCCAGATACACATCGCCAAGACCCAGAACCACGTAGGAAGCATCGAAGATAATGCGTTTTACATCATCGATGCTGTCGAGGCCGTTAATGCGGCGAATGAATTCGATATTGTCCGGACACCATGGCGCATCAGGGCGCGTCGTCTCCTGATATTTGCGCATCGCCAGACGTATTTGTGAATCATTCCAAGACAGCGGCAGATACACAGTGCGCGCTTTCACCATCATCTCCTCGGGCGGCGGCAGATGCGGCAACACCCGGTCTACCGCCGCGGTGATTTTTGCGACACTGGTGATGGCGCAATCGAAATGAACCTGCAACGATCTGATACCTGGTGTGAGGTCAATCACGCCGGGCACGCCATCGGCCTCCAGCGCGTCGCGTAGCCCTTGCGCCCGCAAGCGCAGTTCGAAATCCAGCTTCATCTCGCCGAATTCGATGAGAATATTCTCATCACCGGCCCGGCGAATGACAATATCCTTCCGCGCCTCGATGATGGCGGGGGCGGCATCGTTGCGGACAAAGCGTACCTTGTCGCCGGGCTTAAGCTGGCCGAGTTTCCAAAGATCATCACGCGTCACCACTGCCGGGCAGACGAAGCCGCCCAGCGAGGGACCGTCTGGCCCGAGCAGAATGGGCATGTCCCCGGTAAAATCGATGGCACCAATGGCGTAGGCATTGTCATGAATGTTGGAAGGATGCAGCCCGGCCTCGCCGCCATCTGGACGGGTCCATTTCGGCTTCGGGCCAATCAGTCGCACGCCGGTGCGGGCTGAGTTGTGGTGAACCTCGTAGGTGGAAGCAAAAAGAACCGCGATATCGTCGCTGGTGAAAAAGTCTGGCGCGCCGTGTGGCCCGTAGCGCACCGATAACTCCCATTCATCGGTCAACGGGCAGCGGTCAGCGGGAAGCGTCTCGGGCGGTGGGACTGTCTTATTGAAGCGAAGTGTGTCGCCCACGCGCAAAGGTCCAC
>JARLJC010000016.1 GCA_031291435.1 Alphaproteobacteria bacterium
CCCCTGAAGACCGCCACTATCTCGCAATACGTCCAGAATTCGTTTTACCGCCGTTGACATTCTATTGCCTACCGTCCCTACTTTTTTGTTTCCGCGTGAGGCGGAAAGCTCGGAGAACTGCTAACCATCCCAGTGCTATGCAGGTCTTCCAGAACTGCACGCGTTCTATCTAGGCGAGCACTATTTTTCACAAGCATGTCGCTCAGTTCAACATCGCTAACTTTGGGCCTGGCCAGTTGTCGAGCCAACCGGTCAGTAGCCCCACAACCAAACGGCGCGACGGCAACTGGCCGCCAGCCAAAAAATTCTCTAGCTGCCGATGGCCAGAAGTTCCGACACGCAAGAATTGCGCAATCGGCGTTGGTTCAGCGTGCAGATAGACGACATTTGGCATGACTCGTATCTCCATGCCCTACATCCTATGAGGGTAATTTCATAAAGTCAATATATGAAATCAATATGGAATTTGATCACTTTTTGTTCTCTAAATGAAGCTTGTTATACCACCCTACCGTTCGGTTTAGTTGGTTTTTGACATCTCGGAGCGGGATCAAGACAAGCTACAACGGCAAATTGTCGTGCTTCTTCACGGGCATTTCGACATGCTTGTCCTTGAGCATCGCCAGCGCCCGCGCGATTCGGCGGCGGGTCGAGTGCGGCATGATGACGTCGTCGAGATAGCCGCGCTCGGCGGCGACGAAGGGTGACAGGAAGCGATCCTCATATTCCCTGGTGCGCGCGGCGATCTTGTCGGTGTCGCCGATGTCCGAGCGGAAGATGATCTCGACCGCGCCCTTGGCGCCCATTACGGCGATCTGCGCGGTCGGCCAGGCATAATTCATGTCGGCGCCGATCTCCTTCGACGCCATGACGTCGAAGGCGCCGCCATAGGCCTTGCGGGTGATGACGGTGACCAGCGGCACCGTGCACTGCGAATAGGCGAACAGGAGCTTGGCGCCGTGCTTGATCAGGCCGCCATATTCCTGCGCCGTGCCCGGCAGGAAGCCCGGCACGTCGACGAAGGTGACGATCGGAATGTTGAACGCGTCACAAAAGCGCACGAAGCGCGCCGCCTTGCGGCTGGCGTCGCTATCGAGCACGCCGGCCAAAACCA
>JARLJC010000103.1 GCA_031291435.1 Alphaproteobacteria bacterium
GAAAGTGTCGTCGTGCCGAAAGCGGCGTAGTCCGGAGAAAATCCGAGCCGCCCCCTCATTGCGGCTCCCAATGGGGCGACTTGTTCCGACCGAAACACGTCATAACTTGGACTTCGGCAAGACAAATTTTTTGGTTTCCGCAGACCACTGCGGCGAGCATAGCCGGGCGTATCCGCCGCGGTTGTGAGCCACCTCACACGCGCGGTGTTCGCCCCCGCGAAGGCGCACCGTTCGTACAGGAACTGCGCCACCCAATCAACCAGGAGTGACGCCGGCCAGCAATTCTAAAAGTAGGTCGCGGCCTGGTTTATTCGATTTTCTGGGTTTGGAGCAGTTCCGGGGGGATCGTGAAGGTGGCGAGGGCTTCAAGGAAGGTCGGCCAGGAGGGAAAGACGACGTAGGTCGTCAATGTGAGGATATGGGCGAAGAAGCTTGAACGCTTGGCCGCGGCCTCACGGGCGGCTTGCCATTTGGGTTCGACGAGATCGAGGGCCGAATGCCAGGCGAAGGCGAGGAGGTTGAGCGCCGCCAAGGTCATCGCCAGAAATGTTTCGCCGTGACCGAAATTGTGTTCGAGTTCGTAGCCGTGATTTTTCATCACGTTGAAGGTCTCGTTCTCGATCTTCCAGCGCGCCCGGCCGCAGGCGGCGATTTCGGCGACGCTGTGTTGGTTGACCGGCAGGCTGGTTACCCAGGCGATGGAATATTTGATGCGGCCGTTGCGGTCGAAAATCTCGAAACCGATCCAGTTGACCAGCGCGGCGTCCTTGCCGTCGCGCAACGGAACACCGGCGATCCAGCGATAACGGCGGGTCTCGACCGCCTTGCCCTTGCGGATTTTTTCTTCGTGACGCTCGGGCGCGGCGCCGTCGATGAAATCGTAGAGCGCCTTGTGCGAGCTTTCCTTGCAGGTGAAGATGAAATCATCGCCGCTGTCCGCCAGCATTTTGACGATTGGCTGGCAGGCGAACAGATCGTCGCCGAGATAGACGGGGCGCAGCGGGCGAAGCCGTTCGCCGTGCTTGGCGTGCCAGCGTTTGACGGCATTGCGTTCGCAGTCCTGTTTTTCCGCGCCGTCTTGCGGCGCGATGAACTCGGGAAACAGCGGGACGACTTTGGAATGGCCCGGGGCGACCGCCGTCGCCGCCAGCATGGTATGATAGCTCTCAATCTTACCGTTGGCGCGCTTGCGCCTGAGGCACTGCGGACAGCCGAGCTTTTGCGAGCAAAAATACTCGGTTCCGTCCCAGGCGATCAGGGTTCTGTCGCCAAGCCTGCCAAAGGCCCGGCGCAGCGGCGGTGCGGCGAGCAGTTGCTCGATGCGCCCGAAACAGGGCTGCAACAGCGCCGGATCGGCAGCATCGAGCATGTCGCGGATGTAATTGTCGGACGGGATTTTCTCAATCCCGAACAGGGTCTGGCAGTTCGAGTGGCCATGGCCCTTCTCCAGGGCACGCTGGAACGCCAGAAATGACGCGCTTTGCATGAAAAACAGGGCGAACGCCGAAAGCCCGAAATCCGCCATCGCGATGTTGCCGCGGCGTCCCTTCCGGGGGTCCGGAAAGGCCGAGCAGACCGTTCGCAATCCAGCCAGAAGGGACGGCAAAAGCTCCATCCCAAGGGTGAATCACTTCTTCGCTGATTTGGGAATCCCCAAAATGCCTACTTTGAGAATTGCTGGTCTCTGACTTGATCAGGTCCGCCCGGTGGGCATTGATGGGGCGCTGGGTGTGCCTATAGCGATGGTGAGCCGTCTGACAGCAGATCATACAGCAATGGAGGGATGACCATGCGGTCTCCATCCGCGTTGGCTGATACAGCTCCAGCGATTTCGGCAGCCTCGCGCTCCGCCCCGGCGCCCCAGCCGCTTTTTTATCGGATTTGGCCGCCTGCAATAATAGCTCTTGGATTAGGACTTACTGCGGCATGGGCATGTCTCTTGGGATACGGACTTGTTAGCGTAATAACAATTGCAATTTAGGAAGCAGAAGACCGCTACTATTGCAGCCTAATCAAAATACCTGATCGGATTTTCGGAGAGACCGCCGCGCGAGGCGGTCTTTCTGTTTTAGGAGCGCGCTCATCTCGCTCAGGTCAATGCTGCCGGTAGGCCCTATGCAGCGCCGGGAAAAGCCTAACC
>JARLJC010000104.1 GCA_031291435.1 Alphaproteobacteria bacterium
AAGCCGGTGATGATGATGATCACGAACAAAGCCAGCGCAATCGCCAGATTGACGACGATATGGCTGGTGACCGCGAACGATTTGGGGAACATCCCGAACAGATTGCAGAACAGGATGAACACAAAAATCGAGAAAATGAACGGGAAATAAGGCCGCGCTTTTTCGCCGCCGGCGCTGTCGATCATTTCGGCGATCATGTCGTAAAGTTTTTCGGCGATCATCTGCCAGCGTCCCGGCACCACCGCCTGCGGACGCATCGCCGCGACCATCAGCAAAGTGCTGGCGGCAATCGCCACGAACATGAACAGGGCCGAATTGGTGAAAGCGATGCTGTGGCCGCCGATGCTGAACAGCGGCTTGCCGTAATGGTGAATTTCAAACTCTTCGAGAAGCGATCCCGCCATGATTTCCTATGCTCCAGCCTCTCTACTCAGGTCTTCGGGCCTTGCAGCCCTTTCCAGACACTTACCATACCCGCCACGAAACCCAATCCGGCGCCGCCGATCAGGCACCACGGGCTGGTTCCCAGCCAATGATCGAGGCCCGCGCCTATCAGGGCGCAAACCGCGATCGCGCCGCCGAATTCGAACCCGATTCCGCTGCCGCTTTCCGTCGCCGGCGTTGCCGCCGGTTTCTTCTCCGCCGCACGAATGCGGTCGGACAGGGCCTCGAGATTCTCTGGGTCTGTAACCATTAGTTTAACCCGCGCGCAACCTAGGGGGCGACCCTGTCAGAGTCAAGAATTTATGGCTGTGCCACCGGCGCGGGTTGCCCCCACGCTTTTTGCAATGCGGCAACGATCGCCTTGGGATTGACCTCTTCATCGAAAGTCGTGACCAGATTGCCGTTGGGGTCCATCAGGAAAATCAGCGAGGTATGCTGAACCTCGTAATCCTGATCGCCCTCGCCTTTCTGATAAAACACCTGATATTCCTTGGCTACCGAAGCGATCTGCTCCGCGGTGCCGGTCAAACCGATGATTTTGGGATGGAAGGCGGCGTCGTAATCCTTGATTTTTTTCGGCGTATCGCGCGCCGGATCGACGGTGATGAAAAGCGGCTGCACCTTGTCGCCCTCGCCCTGCAAGGCATCCATAGCGATCGAAATGCTCTGTAATCCCGTCGGGCACATATCAGGGCATGAAGTATAGCCGAAATAGACCAGTAGATATTTGCCCGGGAAATCGTGCTCGGTGACGATCTTGCCGTCCTGGCTGGTCAAACTGAAAGGCCCGCCGATTTTGGCGGTATCGGGCGGCAAATCCTTGTTGGGTTCGGCGGCGGCTTTATCGGCGCTCTGGGCCAGCTGCTCGACACGGCCTTCGTCGCTGTGATGCTGCCACAGCACCAGCCACCCCGCCATCAGCCCGCCAACGATCAGGGCCACCAGCAGATGGGATATCCCCCACCGGGCGAAGAATTTATCTTTCTTGCTGAATTTGTGTTTAAGGAAGGAAAGCATGAAGTTAGTCCTAGCATTAACCGTGTGACGATAAAAGCCGATTGACAAGCCGCTGTCAAAGGGCCACAACAACGCCTCTTTAGAAAGGTGTCACGGATAGGACACTATATCTAGTGACTTATTGGCGCGGGGTGGAGCAGCCCGGTAGCTCGTCAGGCTCATAACCTGAAGGCCGCAGGTTCAAATCCTGCCCCCGCAACCAGTTTTAAGAATAAAGCCCCCTTTCGGGGGCTTTTTCTTTGACGGCAGCGAGTTCAGTTATACCCGCCAGAAGCAACGATCCGTTCGCCGGTCACCCAGGCGGAATCGTCCGAAGCGAGGAACAAGGCGGCTTTGGCGATATCATCCGGCTGGCCGATGCGACCCAGCGAGGTGCGGGAGACGATGCCTTTCTCCATATCGCTGCCGATCATGCCGACGCTATGCGTGCCTTCCGTCTCGACCCCGCCTGGAGCCAGCGTATTGACGCGGATCTTGCGCGGCCCGAGTTCAGCCGCCAGCACACGGGTAATGGCATCGACGGCGCCCTTGGTGGCGGAATAGACCACCGAACCCGGCACCGCGTCGGTGCTCACGACCGAACCGATATTGATGATGCTGCCGCCATTGGGGCCGAACAGTTTCACCGCTTCCTGCGCCGCGAGAATGGCGCCCAGCACGTTGATGTTATGCTGGCGATGATATTCTTC
>JARLJC010000003.1 GCA_031291435.1 Alphaproteobacteria bacterium
ATTTCCTCTCGGCATCCTGATGGCGCGCTGCTTCCGCCTGAAGGTCAGATATCGTTCGCCTGCCGCGCTGCTGATCATTGCGGTACTTGCCGCACTTTTGATGTTGGATCCTCATATTCGCTGGGAATGGCTTTACGATTCCGCTGCTATATTTCTGGTGATACCGGCAATCTTGTGGGCGGGCGCGATCATCGAGTTGCCGAAGTCTTTGGAAAAGATCGGCGCCATCCTCGGCGATATTTCCTTTCCCGTCTATGCGGTGCATGCTCCGCTGCTGCAAGCCAGCAATTATGTCTTGATACGAGTTTTGCGTTTATCAAATTTTGCGGCCGCCATTACATTTGTCATTTCCGTTTTCCTGCTTTCCTGGATTCTCGCGATCCAATTCGACGCTCCGGTGCGGAAATGGCTGAGTGGAAAATCGCATCTGAGACCGACAGCGCTTCCCGTCGAATAGGCCCTCAACTGCCAGAACTATTTCTCGGCGGGTTTCGCGCCGGTAAAATTCCGAATCAGCCGGCCCAGACCTTCGAATGCCAGAAAAATAAGCAGCGATGATACCAGATAACGGTAGCGCAAAATCGGCTGCACAATGATGTAGGGCATCGAGCAGGCAAGCGTGGCCGCGAGCAGATAAGCATAGGGACGCCGGCGCCAGGCGAGCAGGGCAAGCGTGATAAGGCCCGGGATCGCCGTCGCCCAAACCAGAAACTGCCTGAGCCAGACGGCCTTTCCCGTCACGGCGCCAAACGTGCCCCAGAACCAGCGCGGCGGCAGGAAGAACTGCACGAAATGCCGCGCGCTCAAATAGAGGAAGTCGGACGGATGTGTCCGTATCCAGCTTTCCGCTTCCCTGCCGAGCTGATGATAATAAGGAACTTCCCCACCTGCGGCGCGCAGTTTTTCATTGGCGCGCCCCACAAGGAGCGGGTGGATATCCTCGATACGCGAGACATAAGCAGCGTGCGGATCGGCGGGATGCACGGCGCCGGAATAATTCGAGATGTCCAATTCCATTCCGAAATTGTCGCGCAGCGGAATCGGCTCGCCCAGTTGAATCATGTTCCGTTCCGCCCAGATCGCCGCGAGCGGCCCGGCCACAAGCACAAATGCCAGCGGCGCGATCCACCATTGCGAAAATCGCACGCGCAGAATCAGGAACAGACCGATCGCGACGACTGCCGCCAATCCGGCAGGCGGACTGACAATGAAGAGAAAGCCGGAAATCATGCCGGTGATGGCAAGGCTGCGCTTGTCCACGACCTCCTTGCGGTCGGCAAGCTGCAATCGCAGAAGAACCCAGAGCAACAACACGACCCCGAGATTGACTTCCCAGCTGCGACCTTCCCGTATTTCCAGATTGAACTGGATTGGCACCAGGGAAACAAATGCAACGGCGGCAACACGCGCCAGCGGCGGCGCGCCAAGCAGACAGGCCAAACGCCAACAAAGCCAGATGCTGAGCGCCACAAGACACGCGGCCCAAATAGACAATGCGATTTCCGCCACAGATGTATCGACACCAAACAGCCAATACGCAATCGCCGATGGCAGCGGCGTCAGCATCGAGACATGCGCGGTATAACCGCCACCGTTGGCCAGCGGATCGGCAAAGCGGCCCGTGGTTGCCAGCGCCACCGCAACGTTGTGGCTCTCGCCTGTAAAGGGTTTGAGGCCGGTGCCGGTCATGGACCAGAGGAGACGTGCGAGAATGCCGCCCCCTACTAGCAGTAGGACCAATGTTCTTTCAGGCAATCTTTTCTTAAAGAAATTAGAAATCACCCAAACCCCTGCCTTCTGCCGGAACCGTTGCGCGATATTAACGATGTCACTTGCAATCCGCCTGGACTATAAATGCCTTCCCGACGGTTGGGACAGGCTGCCCCCCAAAAATGGAACTGCGAAAGATAAGATGAAACGCTTTCAATATGCCCTGGCGTTCGCGCTTTTAGGTTACCCGGCACAGGCATGGGCGGCAACCGCTCATGATTTCTTTCCGGTCTGCGCGGCGCAGTCGCCCGCGCAGGGCCAAACATTGATTGTCGATCCATCCGGCAGTCAAAAAAACGCATATCCAACAATCGTTGCCGCCCAAAAATTCGCCAAGCCTGGCGACAAGATCAATTTGATGACCGGCGATTATGGCGAAGTAACACTGGACGGCCGCAACAGCGACTTCATAACCATCGAGGCCGCGCCGGGACAGATTCCGAGGTTTGCGCGGTTGATAGTCGGCAGGCACGGCGGCGC
>JARLJC010000105.1 GCA_031291435.1 Alphaproteobacteria bacterium
CGTTCCTTCCGGTAGGCGGCCAGCGGTCTGGCGATATGACGCATTTTCGTCGCCTGGAGATCGACGACTTCGACGCCTTCGGGCAAAGCCTGGCGCAGTTGCCCGAATTTGCGCATCAGCACAAAATCGACCTCATGGCCGAGACGGACGAACTCTCGCGCAAGATCGAGCGCCACCCGCTCCGCCCCGCCAAGCGTCAAATCCGGCAACAACATTGCGATCCGATAGCCGCCCCTTGCCGATTTTGCTTCGTTGGCTGGAGTTGTCTCTAGGCCTATCAATTCTATCGGCCGCAATTTCGGATCCGGGCGATAGCGCAAATAAAAATTGATCAATGCCCGCAGCATTTGTACTCCCGTCCATTCACGCGACAAAAAAAGTCGTCCTGAAGCTAATTTCGCCTGAGGGACAGAGGGCAATTTATTTCCGGCCACCGCCTGGGCGTAACATCGCCCGTAAAGTTCATGCGCATGGTCCATGACCTTGCGGTGCAGTTCAAAAAGCGATTCGCGTCCGGTCAGAGGCGTGCGCTCGGTTGCTATCAGATTGCCGGAGTCGATGCCGTCATCAAGCCACATGACCGTGTTGCCGATCAGATCGAACTTGCCGAGCGCGAGGGCCCAATTCGTGCAGTTCGGACCGCCCTTGAGGTAGGGCGACAGCCCCGTATGCAGGTTCATGATTTTGGCGGATTTTCCAATCGCGTCGATCAGCTCCTGGCGCAAAAGGTCGGTGCCGGAGACAAGGACCAGATCCGGCTTCTCGGCTTTCACAAGCTCGATCACAGTGCAGGCGTTGACGCCAACATGCCGGGAGATGGCTACGTCTGGCGCGCGAAATTCCCGGTCATAAGAGGCCATCAAATCCATCCAGGCGCGCCGCAATGGGCGACCGACCGTATAGGATACGAGTCTCGGCACGAGCGACCGGCGCCTTTTGGGCGGCGGGACCGCAATCACCGCCACATGCGCCAAAGGATGGATCGCGTGAAGGCGATTGGCGAGCGCGATCTGGTTTGGAGCGCCGCCGCATAGGAGCAAGGTTTTCATGCTGCGATCGGCGCTCGCCTGCCGGTCGCCTTGTATCGCATTTCACTCTCCCCCGCCGCGTCAAATGTGAACCGGTTAAGCTGACCATCGGCGAATGTCTCGCCAACCAGCAGCGCATGGGCAATTCCCTCATCGCGCAAAATTTGAAGATGCTCTGTTCGGTAACTGCCATTCGGGAATGCGTAGATATTCACAGCAAGGCCGAGTTTCTCACGGAAATAACTTTTGCAGTTCTGCACGTCTTGTCGAAAAAATTCAGGGCTCTCATGGGCCATCGAGGCGTGAGAATAAGAATGCGCGCCGAGTTCGTGCAGCTGACCGACATGCTTGACCTGATCCAGGCTCATCATTGCCGTCGGCGCAAAGCCCTCAAAACGCTCGAACTGCGGCAAGAGATATTTTTCCAGCTCGTCTCGCTGGGCCGTCGGACTAAATTTCAGGAAAGACGATAGACGTTCGCTGAGATGATGCTTGTTGGACAAAAAGAAGCCGGGAATATCGAGCTTGTTGACAAGCTCGGCAGGCGCCTGCCCGATAAAATCTTGCGCCATGACATTGAGAGGCGGCCGCCCTGTTTCCATGCAGGAAGGAATGACGTTCTGGTTCACCTTTACGCCATGTTTTGACAGCAACGGCATCGCATAGGTGTAGAAATCAAGATAACCATCATCGAAAGACAGCGCCAACTTCGGCCGATCCGAGCGCTTGGCTAAATCGCCTATTGGACAGAGACTGAATTCCTTTTTGACATAACTCAACAAGGCTTCGAATATTTCAGGCGACAGCGGCCGATAGGAACTGCCGTCATCGGGCGCCACGCGATGGAGACTCAAAATAACCGAAGCATCGCTTTGCGCCAGCTTATCAAGACGTTGGCGCAAACGAACCGGGTTCGCCAGAAACTCAAATGCGATCGATTTCAATTTCTTTTTGACCAGCTCGACGCCCGGCGTCGTCATAGCCGCGAAGACCATTCTTTCAGGAACATTCCAGCCACTGCCTGCACGGAGTGATGCTCTTCGATATAGGCGCGGCCTCCCTCCGCCATCGCCGGAAATTCATCCTTCCTATCCAGGACTTCGCTCAGTTGCGCGGCCAGAAGCGCCGGGTCCGGCGATGCGTCGAATGCGGGCGTATGTTTTGCAAAGTCAAAATAAGATTTTCCGAGAGCAGTCGCACCAGTCATGACGATCTTGCCGGCCGCCAACATCTCTACCCCGTTCATTCCCGGGCTTTGGCTGTAAACCTGATCAACGACGACATCCGCGTTTTTCATCGCCTCAATGTAATCAGGGTATGACAGCCCTTCTATTATTTTGAAGCTGAAATCTGTTCTTTTCTTGGTCAGGATTTCGATCGCATTCAATACCACATCCGTGCCTTTAAAGCCGCGACGGGTCGGCGTGTGCACAATATTGGTCACAGTTCGCGGCTTGGCTGGCGAAAATGGGATCAACTGCACATCAACAGGAAATGGGATGTTGGCGAAATTGGCTCCAAATAAATCCTGGACATGGCCATACTCAACCATGCAACTCGCGCCAAAGTCGAAATGGCGTCGCACCTGCGCCTGGCTTGCCTCGTAACGCGGATTCAGGATTTCCTCGCAATCGCGACTCAACGTATCGCCGCTCGCCAGACATGTTCGGCATGGACTATAAGGCAGCGCTTCGTTATGGCGGATAAGCCCGATTTCATCGCATCCCAAAGCGTAATAAGACATCAACTTCGCTTTTCTGCGCAGTAATGGGATGTCATAATATCTTGAATAGGTGCCATGCACGGTCGTTATTGTATTTGTAAAGTTGATGACGTCATAATCGTCGAGCCGTGCGATCTTGTAAAAAGGCGACACATTCCTCAAAACGCCGCCCAAGACACCACTATAGTCAGGCGAAAATGTATCGTCGTACCATTTCCATGAACTGGACGCCGACTGGGTCATATGCAGACACTCGACGCCTAATTCTACCAAACCCTTCTTCAAGTTTCGGTGCACCCCGCTTGCCTCACCGATCAACAAGACTTTCATTTTCAGCTTTCTAAAGTTTCAGTAATGAACAGCAGGACGAAGAGCTATCATAGCGCTTTGGGGATCGTTCCAGATGTCAGCAGGAATCGCGCGCCCGGCGCGAGAAGACACCATCTGATGACGCTGTGTCCTTCACCCAATCGCTTCGCCAACCCCCGCAGACAGAACAACGCACCGGCCAAGGTGAGTAAGCCGCCCGCAAATAATTCGGTGATATCAGAAACAAGGAAGCGCAGAACGAAAGCGACGATGATGAAGCAAGTGGAGATCATGATGAGCTTGCGTGCTTCCCGAGACCAGGAAAAGCCGATCAAAACACGCGACACCCAAAGCGACGCCGGGACGTGGAGACCGTAAATCGCCGCCGAGGCATAAGCAGCGCCGATGACCCCACTGCGCTCGACCATCACAAAAATCAGCAACGCCCACAACACATTAAATATTGTTTCGGTCGCGGCATACCATCGCGGGTCGCCGACGGCCAATTGAATGTAGCCCAACGGCCAGGAAACCACGCGACCGAAAACACCCAGCGCCATCCAGGGAAGTAAACCTGCGGCGGGCAAGAATTGCGATGTATAAAGAATCTTGATGGCCAGGGGCGCGAAGGCCAGCACCGCGAGCAGGCCCGGCAAAGCCAGCAATATGCCGATTTCGGTCTGTTCGTTCACAGCCCGCGCCGCCTTGGCATGGTCGTGGATGATCGCGGTCAGGCGAGGATAGAAGTCTGTGCCCATTGCGGTGAGCACAAAACTGGCGAACACGCCTGACAGCGCCCAGGCCGCTTGATAAATGCCAACGGCTTCGATTCCGAATTTGCGGGTGATCATGGATCGCGTGAACATTTCGAGGCAGGCGCCGGCCACGCCCGCCCACATGAAAGCGAGGCCAAGGCCGATCAATCGGTTGAACCCGCGGCGGGTTTGCGCCCAACTGACCGCCTGCGCCTTTAACGAGACGCGTTGCGCGAACCAATACGAACAGCCCAGCACAGCAACAGCTGAAGCGATCATGGCAGGGACGATTCCGGCCTCCCCCAACGCATAGTAAATTGAAACCGAAACGATCGACCCCAGCAACGCGCCAAGCACATTGGCCCGAGCCAAATCGCCCACGCGCCGCAAGCCTTGCAAGACCGCGAGTTGGCCGCCGCTGATGGCGCCCAAGAGCAGCAGGGAGCCGAGCGCCGCAATTGTCCGAGCGTATTGCGGCGAGCCGGTCATGATCGAGCTGATCGGCTCGGAAAGCACAGCTACAACCACCCAACCGAGCAATCCCGTCGCCCAGCATACTCGCCGCAGAATAATGACGGTGCGCGCCACCTCAGCGATGTCTTCCTTGCTGGAAGCACGCACAACCTCGCGGACCCCGCTCGAATTGACGCCCAGACTGGACACCACCCCGGCAAGACCAATAGCCGATGCATAAAGACCAATCAGGCCGACACCGCTCGGTCCTAGCCACATGGCGACAAGTTTGGTCCGCAGCAGCCCAATAATGTAATTGGCGACTTGCGCGCCGCCTATAATCGACGATGAACGAATGATTTGATGATAGGTGTGCTTTTCCGTCACTCAAAGCTCCCGAATTACCCGCGCTGGATTGCCAGCCGCGATGACATTCGGCGGAATGCTGGCCACAACGACCGAGCCGTTGCCAATTACGGAGCCGCTCCCGATGGTGACGCCTTTCAGGACATGGACGGAATTTCCAATAAACACGTCGTCCTCAATAACGACAGGCCTTGCCCATTCCGCCGAGGAACGAGGTCTATCCACCAATCGCAAACCGTGGAAATCGCTATCCATTATTTCGACGTTGGTTCCAATTAGCACACGCTTGCCAATTTTGATTGATGTGTACTCTACAATGGCCGAAAATCCATTGTTGATATGCGTGCCGTCATCAACGGAAATCAACGCATCGGCTGTTCTTGTGTCGAAATAAGCGTTTGTCGACAGGAAAAAGGGGGATCCGCGCCATCCTATTTTGACCCGGCCGTTTATCTTTACGTTTCCCTCTCCGACCACAAGTATCGGCTGTTCCAGAATGGGCGATCCAATAATGCTCCCGCTGCTTAGAACCTTATAAAACAAACACCTTATTTTTTGAATCAGCCCCACAAACGAGGGCAAAACAAATCGATGCGCTTTATGAACGAAGCGACTGAATGACATGCTCTTCAACTTGTTTTCTCTGCTCATCATTCAAGTGGGGACCCATCGGCAAGCTCAAACACTGGCTGGCGATCCGCTCTGCAATTGGAAAACTGCCGGTCGCCCAGCTGTCCTGGCGATAGGCGCCCTGCAGATGCGGCGGGATTGGATAGTGGATCAAAGTGCCGACGCCCAAAGCCGTTAAAGACTTTTGCAGGGCGTCCCGTCGCGCGCTGCGGATGACGTAAAGGTGCCAGGCAGGATCGGCCCAGTCTGGTGTTTCGGGAAGGATCAGGCCACTGGCGGCGAGGCCGCTGCTGTACTGCTCCGCCATCGTCGCGCGGCGCGCGTTCCATTGGTCCAGATGCGCCAGCTTCACCCGCAGGACAGCAGCTTGTAGCGGGTCCAGCCGGCTATTAAATCCCTGAACTTCGTTCACATATTTCACGCGCGAGCCGTAATTGCGCAAAACGCGGATGCGATCGGCGATTTCCGGATTGTTGGTCGTGACCGCGCCGCCATCGCCCAACGCGCCAAGATTTTTGCCGGGGTAAAAACTCCAGGCGACGACGTCGCCATGCCCGCCCAGTCGCTTGCCTTTATATCGGGCGCCATGCGCTTGAGCGCCGTCTTCCACAACATAAAGCCCATGTCTGCGGGCAACCGCCAGGATGGGATCAAGATCCACGGGCTGCCCATAGAGATGCACCGGCAGAATGGCGCGGGTCCGCGGCGTGATCGCCGCCTCGATCAACTCAGGATCGATATTGAAGGTCTTTTCGTCCGGTTCGACAGGAACAGGCGTCGCCCCGCAATGACTGACGGCGAGCCAGGTTGCGATATAAGTGTTTGAGGGCACGATTACTTCGTCGCCGCACCCAACGCCGAGGGCTCGCAGCGCAAGCGTCAGAGCGTCGAGGCCATTGGCGACGCCAACGGCATGGGCGGTCCCGCAATAGGCGGCCCATTCCTCTTCGAAAGCTTCGACTTCCGGGCCGAGGATATACCAGCCGCTGTCGAGGACGCGCGCAATCGCACTGTCGATTTCGGCCTTCAGCTCGCGATAGCCGACGAAGATATCGAGAAAGGGAATAGTCATCGGCTTCTTTTCGCCATTTCCGCCTCAAATTCATCGTAGGTGCGCAAGTAATCACCGGCGTCGTAATGATGCGACGCGAACACCATCAAGATTGCATCCTTGCTATATCGATACTGCGTTCCCCAGATCATCGGCGGCATGTAGACCGCCACATCCGGGCGATCCAAAATCACCTCGCAACGCCTGACCCCATCATCGACGAGAACGTGGCAGGAGCCGTTGATGCATATCAGGAACTGGTGGCACTGCCGATGGGCATGCTCGCCGCGAAGCTCTCGCGAGGGAACATCGTAGACCAGAAAATATCGCCTTGGCTCAAATGGCAGTTCTTTGCCAAATTCTCCGACCGTCAGGCTGCCACGCGGATCGGCTACCTGTCGCATCAGATAGATAGCGCTGTCTCCGATACCGAGCGGCAGGTTCGCCGGGGCGCTCGTTCCTGCAAAAACGCTCGCATCCCGAATAATGATATCTTGATAGGATCCGCGTTCGGCGCCGTCGCGGTAGCCGACGATTTGCGCCGGATTGCCCTCGACGATGGCGTTCGGCGGAACCGAACGCAAGACCACCGCGCCGGGCCGCACTTGAGCGCCCTGTCCGATCGTGATGTCGCGCCCGATCACCGCAGCCGCCTCGATGCAGGCATGCGTCCGAACGATGGTCTGTCCGCCGACAAAAACCACGTATGGGCCGATTGAAGCTCCGGGCTCCACGACGACCGTGGGAGGAATAACGCAGTTCGATGCGGCTAGCAGCATTTTCTTCCTCAAAATGTTTTCAAAATTACGCTTGGATTGCTTTCAAAAGCGCTTGTTGGTCGGAAACGAATTCTTCGCGTGAATATCGAAAATAGAAATTCTGCTCGTCCTCACCGATCACAGTGAAACCCATTCGATTTTGAAAGTTCACGGAGCGCGCATTGCCGCGCAAAGCTTCGGACATCAAAAACGGCTTTTTCAGAATTTCGAATGCAAATCTGAAAATCAAAACCGCGCTTTCCAGCGCCGCTTTCGCCGGCTTGTTTTCGCCAAGCATCCAGCTGCCCCAACTGACCTCGCCCTCGTCGATGAACCCCCGCACAAGTCCACAGGGAGCGAGATCGTCGAGACGTTCAATCACGTAATAATATTCGCAGCCTGCCGCCTCCCGTTGCTTGTATTTCTCGATCCACTTGTATTGGTCAGCAACCGTACCGCTGACGGGCGACATATATTCATTGAATTCAGGGTTGGTTCGTAAAGCATGGACATAGGCCGCATCATCAGGCTCGATCAGGCGCAGACGGAGGCGGTGGATGCCCGGGATGATGCGAGGAATCTCTGACATAAAAACCTCAGGCCAGTTTCATCTGCGCGCGCGTGGCGCTCGTGACATATTTCGGAGTCGAGAGCGCCAGTCCCTCGACAAAGTGATGGGTCGGCGCGTAGCCCAGCAGAGTCTGCGCCTTGGAAATATCGGCCTGGCTGTGGCGAACGTCACCGTCGCGAAATTCGCGGTATATCGGCTGCGCCCCGGCGAGATGCGGAAATTGCGGCGTCAGCAAGCATTTCAGTTCCGCGTAAAGACCGTTCAGCGTCGTCCGGTCGCCAACCGCCACGTTATAAACCTGATTGACGGCCTCTGGCGCAGGGCTCGTCGCGGCGAGCAGGTTCATTTGCACAACATTATCGACAAAGGTGAAATCCCGGCTCGTCTCACCATCGCCATTGATATAGACGGGCTCTCCCGCCAGCATCGCCGCGGTCCATTTCGGAATGACCGCCGCATAGGCGCCATTGGGGTCCTGCCTCGGCCCGAACACGTTGAAATAACGCAGTCCAATCGACTCGAAGCCGTAGCATCGCCCAAACACTTCGGCGTAGAGCTCATTGACATATTTCGTCACGGCATAGGGGCTGAGCGGCCGTCCGATCGCGTCTTCGACCTTGGGCAAGCCGGGATGATCGCCATAGGTCGAACTGCTGGCGGCATAGACAAAGCGCGCGACTTTCGCGTCGCGCGCCGCGACCAGCATGTTCAGGAAGCCGTCGATATTCGAGGCGTTGGTCGTGATCGGATCCACGAGGCTGCGCGGCACCGAGCCGAGTGCCGCCTGATGCAGGACGTAATCGACGCCCGCGCAGGCGGCGCGACAGTCGTCGAGACAACGAATATCGCCTTTGACGAATTCAAAACGCGCCCATTGCGCCTTGTCGACCAGGCCTTGCACCTCGTCGAGATTATACGGGTGACCCGTCGAGAAATTGTCGAGGCCGACGACGTGCTGACCGAGCCTCAGCAAAGTCTCCAGCAAATTCGAACCGATGAAACCGGCGACGCCGGTGATCAGCCATTTTTTGGGGGCCGCGGCAAGCGCGCGTTTGATCACGGCAATGCGCGTGTCAGCATGTGTGCTCATCACAGGCGCAAATCCGCTTGTTCGGGGGAAAGAAGATATTTGAGATCGTAAAGGACATGCGCGGGTTTGCCCAAGGCGCGAATCTTTTCCGCGCCCATGTCGCGGAAACTGTCATGCGCCACGGCGAGGACGATAGCGTCGTAAGCCGCAAGAGATGGCTTCGCGACGGGATCAAGTCCGTATTCGTGCTGCGCTTCCGCCAAATCGACCCACGGATCGAATACATCGACCAGAACGTTATAGTCGGCAAGCTCGCGCACGATGTCGACGACGCGCGTATTGCGCAAATCGGGACAATTTTCCTTGAACGTCAGCCCCATGATCAGAATGCGCGCGCCTTCGACCTGGATCCGGCGCTTGATCATCGCCTTGACCAATTGCGAGGCGACGTAGGCCCCCATGCTGTCGTTGAGCCGGCGGCCGGCGAGAATGATCTCCGGATGATAGCCGATCGCCACCGCCTTGTGCGTCAGATAATAGGGATCGACGCCGATACAGTGGCCGCCCACCAGCCCGGGACGGAACGGCAGAAAATTCCACTTGGTGCCAGCGGCTTGCAAGACCGCCTCGGTGTCGATGCCCATTCGGTTGAAGATGATCGCCAACTCGTTGATCAGCGCAATATTGAGGTCGCGCTGTGTGTTCTCGATGACCTTCGCCGCTTCGGCGACCTTGATGCTTGGCGCCTTGTGCGTGCCGGCGGTAATGATCTCGGCGTAGAGCGCGTCGACAAAGTCCGCGACCTCAGGCGTCGAACCCGATGTTACCTTCTTGATCGTCGCGACGCGATGCATTTTGTCGCCCGGGTTGATGCGCTCCGGGCTGTAACCGGCAAAGAAATCCTGGTTGAACTTGAGGCCCGACGCCTGCTCGATGATCGGCACGCAATCTTCTTCGGTCGCACCCGGATAGACGGTCGATTCATAGACGACGACATCGCCTCTTTTGATGACTTTTCCGATGAATTGCGACGCCCTGATCAGCGGCGTGAGGTCGGGGCGCTTATGCTGGTCAATGGGGGTGGGAACGGTGACAATGAAGAAATTGCAGTCGGCGAGATCGGACAGCTTGCTCGAGAAATGCAAGCCCTTTGCCGCGCGAATTTCATCGTCGGAAACTTCAAGCGTCGCGTCGTGGCCCGCCCGCAAAGCTTCAATGCGCGAGGCGTTGATGTCGAAGCCGACGACGTCACGCTTCTTGCCGAATTCGACGGCAAGCGGCAAGCCGACATAGCCAAGGCCAATGACGCAAATTCTTGCGCTGCGAACCGACTCAACTCCGAAACGCATTTTTGACCGGCTCTCGTTTGATTGGGGCGCACGCGCGCCGAAACTTTTCCGCGGGGCGCGAATAACAGGACGCCCATTTCCCGATCATCACGGTTTTGGCGCCTCGTTGATCGGCGCAGGCTGGTTCGCCGCGAGATCAAGCGCGTTGCCGATCGCCTCGCCCTTTTTGCCAGCGAGCAAAAGCGCGGCGAGAAGCTGCGCTCGGGTCTTGTCGGAAGCGACGGTCAGAAGGGCGTCAAGGTCGCGATGTTGCTCCTCGCCGATCTCGCCCCAACCGGAAACCAGATCGACCACGAGGCTCCGTCTGACTTCGGGCGGCAGCTTGTCCCATAATGGAAGGCCAAAAACCGCCCTTCCCGCCATGAAGCGCGCCTCGTTGGGACCTGTCAGCGTCGACATCGCCAAGGCGCTCGCCACCGCCTGCATCGGCTGTCCCGTCTGATTGCCCGCGATCGCCAGTTCAAGCCAGGCGCCGGAGGACATCGGCGTCAGGGTAAGAAGATTTGTCAACGCGGCGACCTGCTCGGACGGCGGATGAGGCGCGAGCGCAAGCGCCCGCTGTTGCGCCAGCGCCGCCACCGGGGCCTCGTTCAGCAAAGGCTTCAGCCGCGCAGCCTCCATCGGCGGATCGGCCGCCAGACCAGCCTGGCCGAACCGCAGGGTAGGCAAGGCCAAGCCGATCGTCAGCAAGCTGAGGCCGGCAACCACCATAGCTGTCCAGAAGCGGGTTTCACGGATATTGATCATTTTCGGCAAGTCTATCTGTAATACAAGTCTATCTGTAGTAATGGTCTTGATAATAATAGGAGGCGTACTTGCCGTATTTCTGCGCCTGGGCGTCGACGACAAAATTGAAAACCAAGCCCGCCACTTTCTTGTGGCCATGCAGGCGCTGGATCGAATGGGCGACCATTTCGCGCGGCGTCGCCGCCCAGCGAACGACGAAGATCACCTTGTCGACGAGATGGGAAACGACCAGCGCGTCCACCACCGGCCCCATCGGCGGCGTGTCGATGATGATGAGATCAAATTTCGGCCGCAGGGCGTCGATCAGAAGTCTGAATTTTTCCGATGCGAGCAGGTCGGGCGCATTCTGCGTCTGGCCGCCCGCCGGCAACACCCAGAGCTTCAGGTTTTCGTCGTGCGCGATGACCTGTGCGACATCGAGGTCGCCCATCAGATAATCGACGAGTCCCTGCCCCTCCGCCTTGAAGTAGCGCGAACTCGCGCGCAGGCGCAGATCGCAGTCGATGATCAGCACCCGCTGTCCCGATTGCGCGGCGGAGCTGGCAAGCGTCATGGAGATCGTTGATTTGCCTTCGCCGGGAATGGTTGAAGTGACCTGGATGATTTTGGGCGGATGATCGACGTCGCTCATCTGGATGGCGCTGCGCAGCGTTCTTATACCCTCCGAAAACCGCGACAAGGGCTTGACGAGAGGATGCTGGGGTATCGTCAGGATGGCGCCTTCATGCGACAGGTCTTGCGCCTCCATTTTCGAGACCGCCGCGAGCAACGGCAGGTCCAGCATTTCCTCAACCTGCCGCGGCGTGGTGAAGCCGGCGTTGAGCATTTCAATGAGAAAGGCGCCGCCGACGCCGCCAGCCAGCCCGAGCACGGCCGCCACCAGCATGATTTGGCCGGTTTTGGGCGAGCTTGGTGAATCGGGCGGCAAGGCCGACGAAATCACCCGCGCCTCGCGCGCCTCGAAGGTCGATTGCTCCTCAGTCACGCGAGCGCGCTGCAGAAAATCTTCGAACAGGCTTTTGTTGACGGCCGCCGTGCGTTCCAGTTCGCGCAAGGTGACCGCCTTGGAATTGTCGTGTTCGGTCTGGCCGGTCGCCTCGCGCACGGTCCTCTCGACCGCGTCCTGGCGCGCTTTGGCCAGTTCATATTCGTTGCTGATGCTGTTGGTCAGGCGGGCGATCTCGGCGGCGATGGAGCGATGAATGTCCGACAATTGCGCGCGCAAATTGACGACGGCGGGATATCGGTCGCTGTAGCGGGCGAGAAGATCCGCCTCCTGGCGGGAAGCTTCGTTCTCCTGCTTGCGCAGATCAGCGATCGCGCCGGAATTCATGACGTCGGGCAGAGCGGAAATATTGCCGCCATTGGCCTGGACGCGTTTCAGCAAATCGAGCCGCGCCTTCTTTTCCGCGGTCTCGGAACGGGCCTGGACAAGCCGTCCGTTCAATTGACCCAGTTGCTCCTGGTTAAGCGTCGCGCCATTGGCCTCGACGAGATTATTGACGGCGCGGAACTGGTTGACCGCCTCTTCCGATTCTCGCAACTGCTGGCGCAATTCGACGAGGCGATCGCTGAGCCAGGCGGAAGCGCGTTTGGCGGCTTCAAAACGCGCGTCCAGTTTGTCGACGACATAGGCGTCGGCGACCGCGTTGGCGAGACGCGCAGCCTTGTCGGAGTCGCGGGACGTAAAGGTGACGTTAAGCAGCGAGGCTTGGCCGACCCGCAGCACGCCAACGGCGCCCTTCAGGTTTTCGATGGTTGCGATGACCTCCGGCGACATGGTTTCAAGTCCGGGATCGCTGGCGACGGCTGTCGGCTCCCGCGTCGGCTCGGCCGCGCGGACGAAGAAATTCTTGATGTACGATAACATGCCCGCGCCGGGGCCGACCGGGCCGACGCCAAATTCAGGGTCGTTGACAAGTTTTTCCTTGGCGACGACGCGACGCAGCAACGAACTGGACCTGATGATGGCGATCTGGCTCTCGATCATCATCGGGTCCAACGGCATGTCGTTTTGCACGGCGTCCTGACTGATCGGCTTGGTCCTGTTCGGATCGAGCAACAATTGGGCGCTCGCGGTATAGAGCGGCGTTTGGCCGGCGATGTCGATGAGGCCCAAAAGGATGGCGATCGCGGTGACGCCAAGGATGAATTTCCATTGCCGCCAAGCGAAATTGAGCGCCTCGCGCAGATCGAGGCCGCCGGCCGACCCGGCGTGCGGCGGAGGATTCTGGACAGGGGCGATATTCATGCGCTCAAGCATCAAACTTTATTCTCTTATCCGTCGGGCGGCGATCAGCCGGAAGAAACTCAGTCGGAAAAAACTTGGCGCGAAGACTCGGATTGCGCCACGCCGGCGCCGAGCAGCGCCATGAAAGTCAGCGCGACCGCCTCGATTTGCAGGCTGAAGTCGACCATGGCGTGGGCGCCGACCAGCAAGGCGGCGCTGGCGGCGACAATTGCAGCGGTGGCCCCTGCCCGACGCGTCACCGCGCCACGCAGGCATTTCCAGACGAGGAGCATCAGAGCAGAGATCAGGGCGGCGCCGAAGATCAACCCCAATCCCTGCAGGACCTCGAGATAGGAATTATGCGCCATGTCCCAGACGCCAAGGGGACTGATCGACTGGTCGCGATACATCGGGAAAACGTCGGCGAAAGCGCCGTAGCCAAAGCCGAGGAGGGGCGAGTCGCGCAACGAATGCATGATGATCGCGTAGACGGCCATGCGGCTTTCGTCGGTCAGGCCCGCTTCCGCGATGCGGCCAACGATACGGTCGCCGAACAGCAGGAATCCGCCAAGCAAGGCGGAAGTGACAAACAGAATGGTTTCGATCTGCTGGCTGCGATGGCTCTGGCGGGCGAAAGTCAGCGCAAACAAAGCGAACAGGCCGAATATTGTCGCCAGAACGCCGCCGCGCGAAAGCGTTCCCAACAACGCTGCCAGGATTACCAGGCTGGCTGCAACAAGCGGCCAACCCCGCCGACCGGTCGCTTCAAGCAATTGCGACAGCCGGTAAGAGCGCCTGCCCTCGATGGCGAGCGCTTCTCGCCGAAAAAATCGCAAAATGAGCGCGGTCGCCGCGATCAGCCCGAGTCCGGCGTAGGTCGCGAAATTGTTGCGATTGACAAAAGTGGAGCGCACCAGGCGCCCGGCATCGGGCGCGTCGAAGAAGGGAATGTCGGCGCGATAAAAGGCGGAAAGCACCAGCCCGTAGGCGGAATAGGCGGCGACGATGGCGACAATCGTCTCGATCAGCAATATCGCGCGGCGCGGCGCGCGACAGAGCTGGATGGTCAGCCACAGCAACAACGACTCGGTCAATAGCCGCATCAGCGCCAGGGCGCTCGCTTGCGGATTGACCGAAATGACGCCTTTGAGATGGACGCCCAAAACATTGCTGGCCAGCTTCCAGATCGGATGGGCCGCGGCGGGCGGGATGAAGGTCGATGTCTGCACGCCGATCCACAGCACCGCGATCAGGAACAATCCGGCCGGCGCAGCGACGCGCCTGACTCCGACCGGATGTTTTTTTCCGCGCGCCAACACCGAAATCTCGTAGGCGAGAGCCAGCGCCGGGAACCAGATTCCGTTGACGCCCCAAGCGAAGGGCCGGTCGCCGCCGAGCCAGAACGGCGCCCAGGCGAGGCCGGCCAGAACGCCGGCCAACAGCAGGGTCTCAACAGGCTCTTCCCGCCAACAAAGGACCCACGCGGAGGGCGCGGCCGGACGCGGCGCGGCGGGGCTTTCCCAAACTGAAAATTCTCTGGGCAATTGAGTTGCTGCCTTTTGGAGCGGAAAGCGGAAAATTTTCCATGCTACCGCCGTCTGGGTGAAGCGCGCGCTTCGCCCAGATTAACTTTCATGTGGCTCGTCCCTTGGGACGAGCGATCAAGCGGCCTCGAGCGCCGCGCAGGCGATGGTCGCCCGCACCTGTCCGCCGAGAATTTGCAACAGAACCTTGACGCGCCCGTTGCCGTCGAGACGCTCCAATATGCCGAGCGCCTCCGACAGCGGCCCGCTGACGACGCGAACCGCCTGCCCGGCCACCAGATCGCGGTCGAAACGGCAGGCGCCAGACTCGTCACGATAAGCAAGCAAGGTTTCGACGATTCCCGCCGGCACGGGCAGTGGCGCGGATTCGCCCATGACAAGCCGCGATACGCCAATCGTCCCGTTGATCGAACGCCAGCGATCGAGTTGCAGATCGAGCTTGACGAAGAGATAGCCTGGGAAGGCGGCGAGCTTGACGGTGCTGACTTTGCGCGCGTGCCTTGTTGTGCGCGCCACCACCGGCAAAAACGTCTTGAAACCCTGACGAGAGAGTTGGAATTGCGCACTGGCTTCGCGTTTGGAGAGAGCCTGAACGACAAACCATCGCTCGCCGGGCGTGAGCTCGAAAGAACTGCCGGTCGCCGGTGGGGGCGATGTGGCGGGCGTCGTGATGATCATGCCTGACGCCGCAATCGATGCGTTGTCAGAAGCGGCGAGAGGCGCATCAACGAATATCCAGAAAATGAAATGCCCGTGAAAAATTCATTTCGTGTCCCTGATTGCTAAAATGTTGGTTTATATCAGCTCGGACCTTTTATCGGGTGTCATTGCGTCAATGACCGCTGACCTGCCCAACCGGACCGCCGACGAAGCCGCCGCCGGCGCCGCCCGCGCCACCATTGATCGAGCCTTGCGCCCCTTCGGCCGCGAGAATTTCAGCAACGACCGGATCGTCTTTATTGGCGTCAAGAAGGCATTGAATCGCCTCCGCGCCGGCGGGATCGCTGACCTTCATCTCCGCATGGGCCTGCACGACGGCTTGCTCCAGCGCCAGCGCCTGTTCGCGGTTGACCCTGGCGGCGGCGGCGAGGACAGCGGCGACGGCGCAGGGTTCGCGCCGCAGCAAATTCTCAATCGCCAGAATCGTCGCGCGACTGCCGCGGCTGTCCTTGCTCAACAAAGCTTGAATCTTTCGCTCCGCATCGGGCTGGGTCAACGCGCAGGCGCAATTGGATTTTCTAAGCTCGGCATGAACAAGGGTCGCGGCACAAGCGACGGCCAAAAAGGCAAACAGCGAAATGAGCCGGGTGTTTGGCATCTCCGTGAACCTCAATAATGGTAGGTGACGCCCAGCGAAGCGAGATTATCGGAGTAGGCAGAGAGGCTGGAACCGGTGGAGTTCGTGCGCGTGAACTGGTAGTCGAACGTCAGCGCATAATTGCGCCAGAAACTATAGCTGAGGCCGGCGCCGGCAAGCCACGCTCCGCTCAAGGACGAAGACCCGAAATAGCGCGTGTCGGCATAACCCAGGCGCGCCGCGGCCTTCCAATAGTCGAACATGGCGTAATCGGCCTCCAGTCGCGCCATCAAAGTCGTACTGGCGGCGGTCAGGACCGGGTTGACGCCAGACGCGCCCGCCGAGCCGAACGAATTGTCGACGCTGGCCGCAACTGTCAGATATTCAGTCGGATAATAGGTGATGCGGGCGCCGTAGGCTGGCGCCATGATCGCGCCAAAAGCGTGCTCGATGCTGAATTGCTGCTCAAGGCCGCCATAAGCTTCGCCGCGGAACAGGCCGATCAAATCGGATGAAAGTCCGGCGACGGCCCGGTAAGCGTTGCTGTCATAAAGCGACGAAGAGTCATAGCGGTGAAGGTCGCCGCTGGTCTCGACAAAAGCATTGAAAAGCGGCGTCACCCAGAAGCCGCCGCGAATGAACGCGCTGTAATCGACGCCGCTCAACGCGCTCGTGTAGCCGATCGGCGCGCGCTCATAGATCAAATCCTGAACGCCCGTTCCGACCCGAATGAAAATCTGATCCGTCAGCTTTTTCTGGACGGAAAGATCGACGGTGGTCACGTCGCTGAATTGCCTGTAGCCGGCGAAGTTCACCGCCGTTGGAGCGGCAACGAAACTGGTCGGCGATCCAATTGGCGAGCTTGTCACCAGAGTGGAGCCGAACGGTCCGTCCTGGCGGGTATAGTCGACCGACGCATGTACAAAGATATCGCTGGTCGGCGACCAGAGATTGGCCAATCCGACGCGACCGGAAACGGTCGAAGCCGTTTCGCCGAAGTTGGCGTTATATCCGGGGTAGAGCTGAGCGTCGGCGTTGGCATAGATCGTTGTCCGATGCACGCCATCATCCCGATCGGCTTCAATATTGGGAATCAGACGCACGCCCAGCGCGCCTGTGGGACTGGACAGCGTCCGATAAATATTATCGTCGAATACGCCGCCGACGAACATCGAAGGAAAAAGCATCCAGCCTTCGATCGGGATTCCTTCCGCCGGGTGCGGCCCCCCAAGCTCTGCTGGCGGCGGCGCGGTCTGGCCGGCGACGTTGAAACCGAGGTCGTCGGCAAAAGCCGCAGATGAAGCGAGGGAGGCCGCAACGACAATGGCCGAAAGCGAGGCGCGAACGAGGCCCGGACATGCGATTTTTCTTGGAAAAAAATGACCCATAAATCAATCCAAAGAAAATCGGATGAATTCTAAAATAGCCGAAAATAATTCATTTATATAACGCTACGCAAAGTTGCCGCGCAACACATCGACTGCGTCAGTATGCGAAATCTAGCGGAAACGCAACAAGCTTAAGCTCGTCTTCCTTAAAAATGCGATTTCAGACTACATTACAGCGATTTACCCGTCGCTCAGGGCTCTCAGAAATAACGCTGGGGAAGGCGTATCAAGTCGCCCGGCAAAACGGGAATGGTCGGCGACATCGGGAAGTCATGAAAACCTTCCTCTCCGACATGCTGGATTTGCACGGTCGATTGTTGGGCGCGATAGGTCGTCCCGCCGGCCAAAGCGATGGCCGTCATGACATTGAGGCCATTCTTGTATGGATATTCGCCCGGCTTGGTCACTTCACCCAGAATATAGAAGGGACGGAACGTCGAGACATCAACCGTTACTTTCGGGTTGCGCAGATATTCGCTTTTGAACTTCCTTGCCAGCGATTCTTCCAGTTGCTGTTTGCTTAAACCGGCGGCCTTGATCGTCCCGGCCAGCGGTAACGAGACAAACCCCGCTGCATCGATTTCATATTCGCCAGACAGCCGGTCTTCGCCAAAGACCGTGACCTTGATCTTGTCGCCGGGCTGCAATTGCGGCGAAGCCAGGGTCGCCGAGCGAATGAGTTCCTGCTGCTGCTCCGGCGTGACCGGACCGAGGCTGGGGACGCTTTCACAACCGCCGACGACGACACAACATAAAAGCGCAGCGACTCTGAACGACGCCGACAAAAACCGCATATCGCGCGTCCCTGCTAAAATAAATAAACCATCCTCAGTAGAAGGCCTGGTGGCGTTCCGTCAAGCCGCTCTTCCCGCGCCGCACGCGGCTTCCAGTTGGTGTTCGAGCCGATTCACGCCGCGTCGATCGTCAATCTCGGCACGCCATTTTGCTGAGCGTGGCTTAGGGCACCTTCCAGGATTCGGTGGGCGGCCTCCAGCGCCTCGACCAGCGACTGCTCGATCTCGCCTGCGAGGACGCCCGGATTGGCAGCGCACTTTTCGATGTTGCTGCGGGCGTATTCGATTTCATGAAGGACCGATTCGAGATGATCCGCGACAATCGCCGTTGACATGACCGTTCGCTTTCGTCGCCAGAGACAGCACAACTCAGAATTGTATAAAGCCATCTGTTTTTCTGTCAACGCAGACATCGCAAATAAGACGATTGCGGCAACGTTTCCGCAAAAAAGGGTCAATAAACCGTTGGCGCGCTGCGCAATTCCTCCCGCCGACGAGCCGCCGCCGCCAGATCCCTCGCCGTTGGCGGCCTGGAAACCGCCGAGGGCGCATCCGGGGCGGCGTCGAGGCCCTGGTCGCCGTTTGGCGGGCGCGCCGCGGCCGCCTCGGCGCGCGCCCTTTGCGCCTGCGCCCACCGCTGCTGCGCTTGCGCCCGAAGCGAATTCGAGACCCCCTTGTCGGCATGCAACACGGTCCTGGGATGAAACCCGAGTGAAGACCCATCGCCGTCGATGACCGGAATCGCTGTCTTGTCCGTCGCCGCGCGCACGTTGACCTCGAAGCCTCGCAACGCCGGTTCGAATTCGACCCGCTGGCGATCGATCCCGGCGATCATGCACTGTTTGAAACTCTTCTCGCATTCCGCCCGCGAAGCGAAGCGCGGGGATTTCTCGTCGAGTTCGGCCAAGGCGTTGTCATGCGCATTGCGGCACTCCTGCGTGGTCAGCACCGTCGCAAGTTCGCAACTATTACCGGTCGAAAAGACGCGTTTGCCCGTTGTCTGCCCGGCGGCCTCCGCAACGCCAAATCCAACCGCGAGCAGCACGAAAAGAGCAACGTTCAGGGCGCTACGAACCCTTCCGGTGCATGCCATCTTCCCTCGTCCTTTCGCCGGCCATTCGAACTTTTTTGCGGAATGCCAGAAAATTGGCGAAGTTCAAGAAGAGATCAACGAACTTGAAGCCGTCTTCAATACGCTCTGCGAAATTTTTCCGGCGGCCGTTTCGCCAAACAGGCGGTGATCAATCCGGCGGGTCTTTTCGCACCAGTTTTTTGCCGTCTCGATCGCGCTATTGCTTCGGTCTTCGCCGCGGAAGACCATGAGCAGCGTCCGCGAGACGATCTTGATGTCCAGCGCTGGCGACGCATGATAAATATACCACACGTCAAGAGCGTCCTTTTCTTCCGGCGTCACCTGGTTGCCGCCGTTGACTTGCGCCCACCCGGACACGCCGGGACGCACAAGCAGACGCAAGCTCGGGTCTTCCGGCTGATCCACCGGCAGCAATGGCCGCGGGCCAATTAAGGACATATCGCCGCGCAGGACATTGACGAGCTGCGGGATTTCATCGAGGCGTGTCGCACGAATGGCTTTGCCGATCCGGGACAGGCGCGCCGAGCTGGCGACTGAATGGCCTTTTTTCGTATAGGGGGCCAGGTAGGTTCGGAATTTCAAGACCAGGAAATCGCGTCCGCCCTGGCCGATCCGCCGTTGCCAGAAGATGACGGGGCCGCCGACATCGAGATAGGTCAGGCCGGCGATGACGAGGGCTACCGGCACGAAGACGAGAAGCAACGCAAGGGCGATGGCGATGTCTAGGATGCGTTTGACGCGAAAATAGCCGGCGTGCGGTATGACAGTTTTTGTTTCGGCGCGAGGTTCGCAAAAGGCGGGCGCCTGTCGCGTGGCAAGATTGAGAGCGCGCGAAATGGTGCTGGCTTTGACGCCGAGCGCACGGCATTGCAGTTCGAGCCGCGCAGCGTCTTCCCGCGGCGCCGCGTTGTCTGATAGCCAGACTTCGTCGATTTCGACTCCATGGACGCGATATTCCTCGATCACGGCCTCAAGATCCGTTGGGCGCCCGACGATCTGAACGCCATTGACGGTTCGTCCGGTCATCCGTTCGCGCCGATCGAGCGCCGCGACAACCTGTGTGGTGCGGGGCTGCTGGAAATCCGTGAGTTTGATGACGATGGAGGCAAAACTATCGACGCCGACGACGATCACACGCCGCACGTGTGGCGTCGCCTCCTTCGCTTCGGTGTCGAACCAGCGCTCCGTCCGCGCCATGCGGGCCAAGGCCCTGCCGCCGAGCAGACCGCCCGCGAGGACCAGGCCATATATCACCGGGGTCGAACGCGGTATGCCCTCGAGGCGGTTGATGACGAACAGCGTCACGCTGCTCCCCGCGATGATTGCGCAGGTAGCGGCAAGTACCGACCAGATGTCATCGGTCGAGAAGAAACGGCTCAACCCGTCGCTCAAGCGAAAAAATAGCAGCGTCGGAACGGCGAAGGCAATGGTCAAGGCTGCATATTGGTAACTATTGGACAGAGTATTGTGGCTATATTTGAAGCTGAGGAGCACCGGATCACGTAGCGCCAGTGCAATAAACGGGGCGAGGATAACCCAGATCATGTCGAATGGCGCTATACGCCAAAGAAATCGGCTTTTCGAGGTTGGGGCCCCTGGTCGCATGAATCAAATTCCTAAAAAAAATAAATCTTGAAAATACAATTGCGGCTTAGAAACAGCGTTTTTAAACAAAATGCAACCTGCATCGTGCGGCCTGTATAGGTAGATAATGACGGCGCTCAAGCAGCCGGCCCCTCCGGCAGATTGGACGGCCTTGATGCAATTTCCTCGTTTGGCGCCATGGTTCGAGAAGCAAAAGCCCGCTGTTCCCGTCATTCCCCGTGGCGTCCGTCTTTACGTCATTGGCGATATTCATGGGCGGCTCGACCTCTTGAACGATCTGGAGCGACAGATCAGTAGCGACCTCGAAACCGCGCCGGCCGAGGTCCAGACGATCTTTCTCGGCGATTATGTCGATCGAGGGGGAGAATCAGCCGGCGTGATCGAGCGATTGAGCGCCGGCGATTTTTGCACGGCGATTTGCCCGCTGCGCGGAAATCACGAGGAAGTCTTCCTGCAATTCCTCAGCAACGCCTCCGTTCTCGCGTCGTGGCGGAAAATCGGCGGCCTCGAAACCCTGCATTCCTATGGCGTCGATGTCGGCGAGGCGATGCGCGGGATTGGCTACGACCGTGCGCAGGCGGCGCTGATCGAAAAACTGCCTCAGCGCCACCGGGAGTTTCTGGAGAAGACACGGCTCAGTTTTACGCTGGGCGATTATTTTTTCAGCCACGCCGGCATCCGGCCGGACGTCGATCTGGAGCGGCAATCGGCCGAGGATCTGCTGTGGATCCGCAATGCGTTTCTGCAATTCCAGGGCGACTTCGGCAAGATCGTCGTGCATGGCCATACGCCGACCCCGACGCCGGAAGTCAGGCCCAACCGCATCAATATCGATACGGGCGCCTATGCTTCGTCGGTGCTGACCGCCTTGATTCTCGAAGGCGAGACCCGTCGCTTTCTAGCGACAGGACCCGCGGACGCTAGTCGCGAGTAATGAGGGAGTGGAAGCGCATGTGCGGTCAGCACGAGCGCACGCCCATGGCGATGGCTGAACGTCCCGACAGTTCGGTCAGGGCAGTACTGTTCAATGCGCCGCTGCGCAGCACCCAGTCGCGGATTTTCCGCGGATAGGCGAAAAGCATGACACGGGTTGCGAGCTCCGAGCGGGAGCCGTTGTAGCTCGCCTGATGGAACAAAAGCGTGGCGTCAGGCTCGATGCAGGCGTTGCGGATGCTGAGCTTCATCGTGCAAGCCGAGGCGCAGACGCCGGCGATGACCGTGCGGCGCGCACTATAGTTGGCGGCGCGCGCATTGCTCAAATAGCTGAAAATGTTGCCGCCGCCATCAAACGGACGCGGGGCCATCGGGCGCGGCGTGTAATTGCCCGGCGCCTCGGAGCCCGAGAGGGAAAAGGATGAGGCGGGCGAAGCAAAGCTGCAGGCCATGGCGACGCGCGAGCGCGCAAGCCGCGAAGGCGCTTCTCTGATGGGCAAAAAAAGTGAACATGGCGCTGATCCCTGTGCAGTTGCGGACCAATGGCTATGGTTCGCTGTTACACCCAGAGGTTGCACCAAGCGTCTTTTTGGAAGGCTTCGAAATTGTTTCAAATTCGATTCAACGGCAATCTGCGGCCGGGATAACGCTGCGTTAGCTTGAGATTAAGGTTTCAGGACCCCTACCGCACCTCTCGACGAGGTCAATAAGTTTTGCCGACGAGGTCAATATGTTTTGGCGAGATATTCGCTGATTGATTTGACATCATTCTGGTCGATTGGGGCGTGATAGACTTTGATCATTTTCTGAACCTCCGCGTCCCAAAAAACGGATCCCTTGTTTGGCGGCTGAATACTGATGTAATCGGCCGAATGACAGGCAGCGCAGTTTTTTTGCGCCGCCTCGACGCCAGGGCCCGGCCTGAAAGCTGAGGAATCGTCAGGAAGGATGTACGACAGCGGCTTGGCCAGCGACGGACTGGCTGCTGCAAGCGCTACCCCCAGCGCAAGGAAGATAATCGTGCGCTTGGCCATTTTGATCTCCGTTACGTCGCAATTACGTGCGTCCTTTCGACGACGTTCCGCATATACCCCGCTGGATTCCAGAGGGCGTCCATTGGTTGAGACTGGCCGATCCGGTTGGTCGCCCGCACCATCAAAACATGATCGCCCCTGGGCAATTTCACGACAGATCGCCATTCGCGGAAAGAGTATTTTCCGAGGTTCTCTCCCAGCGTTGCAGCCTGCCAGGATTTTCCGCCGTCGGATGAAATAGCGACTTCGCTAATGCCGTATCCGCCGTCGAATGCGAGGCCGCGCAACGAAATATCGGCTTTCGCCTTTACTTTCTGGCCATCAACAACGTTGGTAAGGAAGGAGCGGACATTGAGGCGATTGATCGGAACCGTTGCTGATGGCGTCTTTCCCGGCTCCACGCAAGCGCAGGCGTTTGCGGGTATCCGATAGGCTGTCTTCATCCAAAAATTATCCAAGGTCTTGTCCAGAACCGTGATCTCATTCAGGTGCTTAACCCAATAAGTGCCATAGAACCCGGGGACGACGAGTCTGACGGGAAACCCGTTGAGCCAGGGCAGGTCCTCTCCGTTCATGGCATAGGCAATCATCACCTCGCCGTCGCGAGCGTGGTCAATATCCAGGGCCTTGACGAAGTCCGGCGTCTCCGGCAGGACCGGACCATCGATGCCATTGAATGAGACTTGCACGGCGCCGGCCTGCACGCCGGCCCTGTCGAGGACAGCCTTGAGCGGGACGCCTTTCCAGCGCGCGTTCCCCATGGCCCCGTTGCCGAGTTGCCCCCCTGCGACCCTCGGTTCGAAAAAGCCGCGGCTGTTGCCTGAGCACTGATTCACCGCGATGATTTCGACGCTCTCAAATCCTGCCTTGAGTTCGCCGATGGAAAGCGAGAGTGGCTTATCAACCTTGCCTTTGACCTCGATACGGAAAGTGTCCGCATCAATCTCGAGAGGAATATTGGCGAGATGATAGCGTACAAAAAAAGCATCGTTTGGCGTCAGCATCCCCTCGTTGAACACGTTGAAGGGCGTCTCGAGCTGCGGCGGTCGCGATGTCAGTCCGATCATCGGCCTTTTGCCCGGTGATTTAATCAGCGGGCGCTCGCCATTGGCAAAGGGTAGCGTCGCCATCTCGGCGGCAAAGGCGGAAAGCCTCGATCCAACGGCAAGGATGCTTCCTGCCCCCGCAACAATGCCGGTCGCGGACTTCAATATCTGTCGTCTGTCGAACATCGTCCCCCCGATTCATGCTTCCCGCAAGGACTCGATACGCGGCATCCCTTAGTTGGCCAAAGATCGATCTTAAAGTACGCATGGTTCTGTCGATCCAGCAACCGTAAAATATCTAGCTTTTCGTCGATAGAGCGGCCCCGAGCCTGTAAGCTGTGAGGTGTCTTTATGAGCACTCCATCGAATAAACAGGCCGACTTTACCGACCCATCTTCCCTCGTGCGCGCTGTTGAGGTTTCGACTTCAACAATCGAGTATTTTGATAATCGACAAATTGAAAATTCTGTACAAACGGTAAGTTTGAATGCAAGCGCCAAATGCTTGGACAAGGAGATCTTTCCCCTTGGCCCTTCATACGAGCCGCCAGAGACTTTTCCGGTAATCGGATCTCGCTCTCCCAAGACTAATTGGTGGCGCCCCACTCTGATTTTCGCCTTTGCAGCTGGGCTTGTATACATTGTAGTCGATGACCCTTCCCTCCCTTGGGACCGGACCGGATCTCTCTCGTTGGCGCAAAGCAAGGGCGATCCTGCAAACCATCAGGTTGCAAGTCTGATTATCAATGACGCTCCGCCAAGCCCTGTGGACCAACCGGTTCCGCTCGGAGTGTCTGTTGACGGAGCCAACGAACTCAATTTTTTGGTCATTTCAGGGCTTCCGAAAGGAGCTGCTCTGTCGGCGGGGCATTTTGTCGGCGATGACGGATGGTCGCTCTACGCGACGGAAATCAAAGATGCCCTCATCCAGCCGCCGCCACACTTTGTCGGCGTTATGGAGCTTACCGTCTCGCTGATTATTGGCGCCAATACGATCGAAAGCCGGCCAATGCAATTCGAATGGGTGGCGGAAACGGCCCCGGAGATGCAGGTCCCGGAGCAGAGGCCAACAGAGGCCAAGGCGCCGGACGAAGCGCCGCCAATCGTCAAGGTCCAGGACGAAGCCGCGCCAGCAGCAAAGGCGCCCGACGAAACGCCGCCAGTGGCGAAGGCGCACGACGAAGCGCCCCCCGCTGCTAAGGCTTTGGACCCGGCGCCGCCGGTGGCCAGGCTGCAGGACGTCGCGCCACCCGTAGCGAAGCCGCCGGACGCGCCGCCGCCAGTGGCGAAGTCAAAGAGTCCAGCGATCCGTCCGCTGTCCCCTGAAGAAACAGCCGCTCTGTTGAAACGCGGAAGCGACCTGATCTCGAGCGGCGATCTTGCCGCGGCGCGGCTGGTGCTGCAACGCGCGGCCGAGGCTGGCAATGCGCGCGCCGCTTTCACGCTTGCCGGGACCTATAATCCGATCACGTTGGAGAAACTGCAAGTCCATGGCCTGTCGCCGGATCCGGCCATTGCGCGACACTGGTACGAGAAAGCCAGGGAACTCGGGTCGCCAGAAGCGGCGCGTGAATTACAGTTACTGACCGTCAAACAGAATTAGACCTTCCCTGTCCGGCTTTCATTCGGGAAACCGCTCGCAACCTTGCAACGAACCCGGTTCGATCAAAGTCAGATTGGCATTTCGAGGAGAAAGCCATGAGCGCCTTACGCAAATCCGCTAGAAATGGTTTGATAGCTCTCTGCTTGTTGTTGCTGACGCCATTTCAGTTTGCCAATGCTGAAAAAGGATTGGGTCGCTATCAAGAAAAGAAGCGAGAGACAAATGATATTGCCGTCACCATCGTCGTGTCCGGGCTGTCCTGCACTTGCGCCCGATTTGCCGAAGACATCCGCAATGTCGTGAACGACTTGCGACCCGGCGGCTTGCGCGTCTTGCCGGTCCTGGGCGTCGGCGGCTTCCAGAACGCCGACGATGTCCTGTTCTTGAAGGGCATAGACATGGGCGTTGTCGATGAAGACAATCTCCGTCTGCTCAAGAAGAAAGATCCGAATCTCTATGCGAATGTTGAACAGTCCATTCAGTATATAACGAAACTTTACAATTCAGAATTTCATGTTCTTGCAAGGAACGACATAAAGAGTTTTGACGACCTGCGTGGCAAACGGGTCAATTTCAATCTCAAGTCAAGCCAGACCGAGGTCAGCGCCGACGTCATTTTCGAGGCCCTCAAGATCGATGTTCAAAAGACGAATTACGATAATGATGAGGCGATTCAGAAACTGAAAGACGGTGAAATCTCGGCGATGATCGTTCTTACCGGGGCGCCGCAAGCAGCATTGGCCAAGGTGAAGAAGGAGGATCAAGTTCACTTTTTGGCGCTCGACAAGGAAAATTTGCCGGATCACGATTTGAACTCGATATTTTCTTATTACCTGCCCGCGGAATTAACGCATCAGCAATATCCTAATTTGATCGACGAAGGGACGACTGTGGCGACCGTTGCGAACAGGGCGCTCCTTGTTGCCTATGCGTGGCCGGAAGGCTCCGATCGCTATAATAAGCTGACGAAATTCATACAGGAATTCTTTGGCAAGATTGATCAATTCCACAGCGCTGCGCGGCACCCCAAGTGGAGCGAAATCAATCTATCGGCGGAAATTCCGGGGTGGACGCGGTTCAAACCGGCGGCAGATTGGCTTGCCGCACATCAAGTCGTTGCGGCGCTGCAAACGCCGGGCGGCGGCGTGGCCGACAAGCCTGCTTCCGAATTGAAAGCGGCGTTTGAGCGTTTCATCGAAAACGAAACCGCGTCTTCTCGTCTTAAAACCTTGACGACGAGCGAACGGGATAAGCTTTTGGCTCAATTCATGCGATATCTGGAATTGCAGGAAAAGGGACAATAGGCCCCTTCGATCCTAGCCGAGTTCGCGCGAGACCCAAGCGAGCACGCCTTCGAGGCTATTGAATTCCGAGACCGAACGCGCGGGGATGTCGGGCGCCCGGTCTCGCGCCATGCGCGCCAGTCCCGCGCCGGGACCGAGTTCGAGCAAAACGGCGCAGCCTCTTTCGCGCATGCCGTCGAGGCAGGCGGCCCAATCGATCGTTTCCGCCAATTGAGTTGACAAGGCGTTGCGCGCCGCAGCCGGCGCAAAAACGGGAGCGCCACTAACGCCAGCCATCACGGGCCATGAGGGTCTTTTCCATTCGACCTTTTCCAGAGCGAGGCGGAAGGGGGCGATGGCGGCCCGCATCAAACTGGTGTGAGAGGGAATGTGGATCGCCAACGGCGTGGCTTTCGCGCCGCGCGCCTCGGCCTCGACGCCACAAGCCGCGACGGCCTCTGACGCGCCGCCGACCACAAGCCTGTCGTCATCGTTGACGATGGCGATTTCGGCGCCATGCCGGGCGCAGAGGGCGCGAACCGTCGCGCGGTCGAGACCGCGCAACGCCAGCATGGCGCCGCCTCCCACAAAAGCTTCGTCCATCAATGAGGCCCGCCGCCGCGCCAGCGCGACGACGTCCTGCGGCGACAGCCCGCCAGCGCAGCCATAGGCCGCCAATTCGCCGACGCTGTAGCCTGCGAGGGCGGAGATTGGCGGCAACTTGTCGCTAATCTCCGCCCAGACCGCGAGCTGGAAGGCGCAGACCAACGGCTGCGCGATGGCATTGACCTGCATGCCCTCGCCAGTCAGCGCGAAGGGGTCGCTGCCGGTTTCGCGCGTGAAAATATCCCAGATCGGCGCCGCATCGCCGGCTCGCGCGAGGACGCTGAACATGGCGGGGCTCTGATCGCCCTGTCCGGGACAAAGCAGGCCGAGACTCATCCGCCGCGCCTCATGGGGCCAGACTGTGGACGAACCAAGCGGCGGCGAGACAATCCGCCGCGCCGCCGGGCGAAAGATGCAAAGCGACGCAATCGCCGTGCAGGTCGAGCGCGCGCTGGCGCCAATCGGGCGCATGGACGCCGCCCGCGTCAAGGAATCGCTGCGCGGCGTTCTGGACGAAAGCAAGGCCCTCGTCCCCGCCGCGATGTAGCAGGTTGGTGTCCTGCAGCTGCGCCATGATGGCGAAGAGGCATTGGATCGAGGCGCGTTCCTGACAGGACGTTTGCTTGAGCGTTTCGCGCAGAGCCGGAACGGCGATTCCGAGCAAGGTCGGCAGGCCCGCAAGCAGTTCCTCTCGCGCCCCGCGCGCGCCATAAAGCCGGGTCGCGCGCGCGCCATGCGAGTCCGCCGCCGTCCGCCCGACTTCCGCAACGCCTTCGCCCCATAGGTCGAGAACCGTTTCGGTCAGCAATTCGGCTTGAAGGTCCAGGCCGCGCGCGCGCCGCCAACCCGCTGCCGCCGCCAGAAAGCCGAGGCAGAAAATCGCGCCGCGATGCGTGTTGATCCCGCCGGTCGCCGCCAGCATCCGTTTTTCCGCTTCAATGCCCAGACGCTGCAGCTCGGCGAAAGGCGCCTCGCGGCCGCCCGCCTCGGCGATCGCGGTGAAGTAATAACGCAAAGCCAGCAAGGAACGCACGAAAGTTGTGAGGTTCATATCGTCATGCGCGCCATTGTCGACGGGACTGACGAGGCCGGGCTTGGGATGAAGCGTCAGTTCGGTCAGCAGTGCCCGAATGGCGAGGCGCCCGATATGGCCGGCTGCATCGCGCAGATCGGGTGCGAAACGAGTTGGACTATTCATGCGGCCCTCGCGGAAAGAAGCGCGTCAATATCGTCGAACGGGCGCAGGCTGACGTTGTCGACGCCTTTGACCAGAATCTTTTTTGGGCGAGCGGCAAATTCGCGCCAAGAGACAAAATCGCCGCCTGGCAGGACAATTTCGCCATCGAGGCGCGGCGCCGGCCAGCGGGTTTCGAAATCCTGCAACATTGCGATCGTGGACGCCAGCCGGGCGAGATGAGTCGGGACAAGCAACAGGTCAATGTCGGACGCGGGCGTAACATAGGCGTAGGCCGGATCGGCGGCGAAGAACTGCCAGGCCAAAGAGCCGAAGACGCGGGTATCGGGGGCGATTTGCGCGACCCTCGCCACCAGATCGCGCATCGCCTCCGGCCAAAAGCCCGCGCCGGCATCGACAACGTCGAACAAGTAAGGCGGGCGACGGCGGAGTTCGACGGCGTCGGTGGGAAGGGTCACGCTGACGCGACGCTTGCCGGGCAAGGCGAGGCCGAGACGGAGCATATCAGGCGCATCATGATTTTGCCGTCGCGCGACAACCAGCGGCCGCCGCTCTCCCACCCAGCGCGCCAGCGCGTTTGCATCTTCAGCCGCGAGGGGCGCTGCGAGTTTCTGGCGCCAACCGTCCGGCAGATAGACCCAATCGTGCCGGCGGCATCCTTCAGCCTGCCGCATGGCGCACCCTTTCGGCGACCTGCCGGGCCAGGTTTCGGCCTGCGCGTTCTTCGCCCCATTGGCGACGCTGATCGCCTTCCACAGGCGTTTCCAGCGCCTCGGCAAGACGTTGCGACAGATCGCCCTCCCACAGCGAATGCACCGCGCCCATGCGCAGATAATTCTGTACGCCCGGGGCAAAGACCGGCGAAGACTTGCTCAATTCCTGCAGCCGTTCGAGCGGGATCTTGGTGATGCGCGACATGGCCGGAAGATTCATCACCCGAACCTGCGCCTCTGGCAGCGCGTAGCAGCGGTCGGCGAGAAGGCTGGAGGCGAGGAAGCCGCCGCTGACCGCTTCCGAATAGACGAGGCCGATGATCTTGTGGCCCTTGTTGCGCGCCAGTTGCAGGCATTTGGCGAGATGCGCCATATAGCCGTTGATGCCGAGCAATTCATCGCGCCGACTCAGTCTCTGGCCCTGCGTGTCGACCAGCAGCAAAATCGGCATCGCGGGAGTCTCGCGGACGATGCGCAGAACTTCGCCGGCCATGCGGAAGGCGAGTTCGACGCCGATCGGCGCCGCGTCGATCGAGCCGATCACCGCGACTTTTCCATGCGCGCTCTCGCCCGTACCGGCGAAATAAAGGCCGTCAAAGGCGATGTCGCACCCATTGGGAAACAGCTTTTCGAGCAGGTGTTTCGCTTCCATTCAGGCTCTCCTTCCGGCAACCTTGGCGACAAAAACGTCGGCTTCCAACAGGGGCAGGCCTTCCGGGGCTTCGATCCCCAGCGCCGACCAGATGTCGAGCGCATCGTGGCAGGCGCCGAATTTTTCCAGCCGCGCGCCGAGCCTTTCATGCTCGGCAGTCAGGGCCTCGAGTGAAAGATCGGGTTTCGTTTCGAGCAGGTCGATAGCGGCGGCGCGGAAGGCGGCGATATCGTCGGCGACCAGCGCATCGGCCTCGCCGAGCAGATAGCGATGCTTGCCGCCGACCGTGCGCCAGACCAAAGCGCGGTCGCGCGAGTCGAATTCTTCGACGCCGCAAGTAGTTTCGATCACCTCAGGGCCGGAGAGGCCGAGCCGGCCTTCCTCGCTCATCACGATGGCGTCGCAGAGCCGCGCGACAATGCCCATGCCGCCGAAACAGCCGAACTGACCACCGTCCAGCACGATGACGGGAACGCCCTCGCTGCGCAAAGCCAGCACGGCGCGCATGATCTCGGAAACCCCGATCAATCCGGCATTGGCTTCATGCAGCCGCACACCGCCGGATTCCACCAGCAGGATTACGGCGGCGGGCTTTTCGTCGCGCGCCCGCTCCAGCAGGCCAACGAGCTTGGCGCCATGGACCTCCCCCACCGCGCCGCCCATGAAGCCGCCCTCTTGCGCCGCCGCCAGAACAGGGCGCCCATTGAGAGATCCCCGGCCGACAATGACGCCGTCATCGAAGGCTGCGGGGGTGTCGAGCTGGAGAAGATGCGGGCTGACGACGCGCTCGGTCGGCGGCAGGAATTCATGGAAGCTGCCCGGATCGAGCAGACCCGCCAGTCGCTCGCGGGCGCTGGCTTCATAATAGCTGGTCATGCGGCGCCTCCCAGAAAATCCTCGACGGCCTGATCCAGCCGCAGCGAAACCACCGCCGGCGTCGCGCCGACATCGTTGATGGATATGCGCACGTCGGCCAGCTTGTGGCGGCCGAAGAAATCGTCGAGCACGGCTTTCCAGGTGTCGCCGAAGCCGCGTGCGGCGGTCAGGATTTCGACGGCGCAACGGCCGCCAAGTTGTTCGGGCTCGATCATGATTTCGAGATTGCCCGAACCGACGACGCCGACGAGGGCGGGGGCGCGCGTCGCATTCACCGGGGCGCCGCCAAAAAATTCAAAGGTCAACTTTTCCATGTTCGGCCTACCAGTTGCGGAAACGTTTGGGCGGGTCGTAGAGACCGCCGGAAGCGCGCACGAGGTCTTTGACGGAGCGCGCGGCGAGGAGATCGCGGGTGGCGTGTCGCTTGTCGATGCCCAGGTCTTCGGGGCGGCGAATGATTCCACGGTCGCGCAGGTTTTCGACCATTGCCTTGTCGCGGCCGAGGCCCACGGGCGTATAGCCGGCGACGCCGCGAATCGCCTGCTCGCGCTCCTCATCCGTGCGGCAAAGCAGCAGGTTGGCGATGCCTTCCTCGGTCAGGATATGGCTGACGTCCTCGCCGTAGATCATCACCGGCGGCAGGTCCATGTTCGCCGTCTCGGCCAATTCCCAAGCGTCGAGCTTTTCGACGAAAGCCGGCTGCATATGTTCGCGGAACGTCTCGACCATCTGCACGACCAGTTTCTGGCCGCGCGGGATGAGGTTGCGACCTTGCCGCGCCTCGCGGCCGGCCTTGAGCCAGGCGGGGCTGGAATGGCGGCGGCCGCGCGCGTCGGAGCCCATGTTCGGCGCGCCGCCGAAACCGGCGATGCGGCCAAGCGTCGCCGTCGAGGAATTGCCGGCGAGATCGACCTGCAGCGTCGAGCCGATGAACATATCGCAGGCGTAATGGCCGGCCGCCTGGCACATGGCGCGGTTGGAGCGCATCGAGCCATCGGCTCCCGTGAAGAAAATATCCGGTCGGGCGCGGATATAGGCCTCCATGCCAAGCTCGGAGCCGAACGAATGCACGCTCTCGACAAAGCCGGCCTCGATGGCCGGGATCAGCGCCGGGTGCGGATTCAGCGCCCAATGCTGGCAGATCTTGCCTTTCAGCCCGAGCGATTCCGCATAGGTCGGCAAAATCAGTTCAATCGCCGCCGTGTCGAAGCCGATGCCGTGGTTCAGGCGGTTCACGCCATATTCGGCGTAGATGCCCTTGATCGCCATCATGGCCATCAGCACCTGGATCTCGGAAATCTGCGCGGGGTCGCGGGTGAACAAAGGCTCGATGAAATGCGGCTTCGGGCTTTGCACGATAAAGTCCACCCAGCCGCCGGGAATGTCGACGCGCGGAAGTGTGTCGACGATTTCGTTGACCTGGGCGACGACGATGCCGCTCTTGAAAGCGGTCGCCTCGA
>JARLJC010000106.1 GCA_031291435.1 Alphaproteobacteria bacterium
AAAAATCCTGGGCCTCGCGCAGCGCGATCCCGCGGGCCAGCCACCTTTCCATTTCGAAATAAACTATGAAGACGCCGCGCTTCTTTCTGGCGGGCGCTATGCCGTTCGCGGCAAAGTGACTGTGGATGGCAAACTGCTTTTTACCACCGATCGGATCGTCTCGGCGTTTGGCCCGCAGCCGCTCGAACTCTTGCTGGTCAAGGCGACCAGGCATCCCAAGCCGAGCAACACGTCCTTGCAAGGCGCCTATTGGAAGCTCACCCAGCTTGGAGCTTCGCCAGTCCAGGTCAGCGAGCGTGGACTCGAGCCGTATTTCACGCTCGCGCCGGGAAGCGGCGCTGGAAAAGTCTCGGGTAGCGGCGGCTGCAATCGCTTCAACGGCGGGTTCACCCTTGAGGGCGACCGGTTGCGCTTCAGCCGCATGCCAGCACGATGATGGCCTGTGCCGACGGCATGGAGCAGGAGAGGCGTTTCCTCGACGATCTCGCCAAGGTCGAGCTTTATCGCATTAAGGGAAACCAGCTCGAATTGCTGGACGGTTCGGGCGCGATGGTCATGGCGTTCACGGCGGTGGCTTTGCGCTGAGCCCTGACGATCGCCGCGGGCGATGCATCAAAAACCATTTTATCTCGTCGGCAGGAACCCGTCGCGTTTGGCGACAGGTTCCTGCGACTGTTTAGAACTTGGTGCGCAAGGTCGCGCCGACGGTCAGCGGCTCGATGTAGCTCACGCCGCCGAGCGATACGCTGGTCGAGAGTGACTGGGTCGTAAGCGCCTGCCGATTGAAGAGGTTCTTCGACCAGATGGCGAGATCATATTTGTCGTCCGTCGTTTTTACGCCGACGCCGATATTGGTGATGCCATAGGCGCCCTGCGAAAGGACGTAGTTGGTATAGGCGGCGCCGAGCGAGAACTGCGTGGCGCTCTTGAAGGATTCGTTGGCGTAGACGTAGCCCTTGAGTTCGGCGTCGAAGTAGCGGCCCAGCGCGTATTCGTAATTGACGCCGAGCGCAAAGCTCAACGGCGTCACGTTGGGGATGCGCGCCCCCGAGACATTGATCAAAGCGGTGGGGTAGGCGGCGGCATAATCGGCCGGCGGCGCGGCGTCGGTAAATTTCACATACCAGGCGCCATTATAGGCGCCGGCGAAATTGATCCAGAAATTCTCGAAGGGCGAATAGCGACCCTCGAGTTCGAGGCCGGCCAGACGCACCTGCGGGATATTGCCGAGGTAGGACTTATTGACGGTGTTGAGGTTTCCGGACGTATCCGTGTAGGTGTACCAACGCGACAACACGGCCTGGAAATTATAGATATCGTTCCAGTAAACATTGCCGTTGAATTGCAGCTTGTTGTCCAGATAGTTCGACTTGAAGCCCAGTTCGTAGTCCAGCGACACTTCCGGCTGGGTGATGATCGGTAATGTGCCGACGACCGGATAGACCGTGTTCGTCGAGTTGAACGTGGCGTTGGTGTAATAGACCGGCACGACCACCGTGTTGGCGGCGCCGGATTTGACGCCGCGGGCGATGGTCGCATAGGCGGTGATATTATCGTTGAACTTGTAGGACGGATTGATCAGGAAGGAGATCGAATCGGTCTTCTGCTCCCCGGCCTGATAGAAATTCGTGCCGCCGATTTCCGAGATGACGTAATTGGTGCGGACATTGGTGAGCTTCGACGACAGCGTCGCGCCGCCAAAATAATAGCCATGATCCGAGGCCGTGCGGTCTTCATAGGAATTACGGACGCCGATCGTCAAATTGGTTTTGTCGTCGAAGTGGTAGGTGCCCTGGGCGAAGGCCGCCAGCGTCGTGATCGCCGCCTGACCGTAAAGGTCGGCTTCGACGCCATTGAGAATATTCGAGGCGTTGAGGCCGGTGTTGGTGGTGTTTCTTTGCAGCAGGCCGACGGCGTCCGGGCCAAACTGCATGCGGTCGTTGGACGTGATCAGCTCACGCAGAAAATAGGCGCCCGCCGCCCATTCGAATTTGTCGCTTTTCTGCGAGGCGATGCGCAATTCCTGCGAATATTGGGTCGCCCCGACATCATAACCGCTGATGTTGTTGTCGATGGCCTGGATGCCGTAATTGCCATCGCTATTGTTCGGGTGGAAGCTGAAATGGCGGTAAGCCGAGACCGAGGTCAAGGTGAGGTCGTTGATATTCCAGTTCAACTCGTTCGAAACGCCGGTAGTGAACGTCGGGATGCTGCCGATATTGGTATAAACCGTGGCGAAGGGCTGCGGGACAATGCGCGAGGCGAATTGCGGATACAGGAAGGCCAGCGCCTGGTTCGGATTGGTGAAAGTCGCCTTGACGCCATAGGGGTTGGTCGCCGAGATCGAGCGCGGCTGACCGTTGAAGTTCTCAACCCAGCCGTCGTTCCAGGTGCCGTTGCTGTTGTTGGTTTCGTTGGTCGCGCCATGATCGAAGATCAGGCGGTCGGTGACGTCGCCGAAGACGCCGAGCAATTGTCCGCGAATGGCCCAGCGGTCGGTGTCCTGGCCTTTGGGGCCGGGGCCGTACAAGTTCGGCAGCCAGCCATCCTGTTTGGCGCCGAATACTGAAACGCGATAGGCAAGCGTGTCGGGAATCAGCGGGCCGGTGGTGGTGAAGGTTTCTTCGGCCAGCCTGCGGCTGCCGAACGTGGTTTCGGTGGTGGTTTCCGGCGTGAAGCTCGGCAGCCTGGTGTTGACGATGACCGCGCCGGTCGTGGTGTTCTTGCCGAGCAGCGTGCCCTGCGGCCCGCGAGCGATCTGCACCGAATCGATGTCGTAAAGCGGCATCCAGGAAAAGCCGATGTAGGTATAGAAGACGTTGTCGACGATCAGGCCGACGTCGCCTTCCGATCCATCCGCGCCGCCGGAAATGCCGGTGATGCCGCGCAAGCCGTTGGCGCTGGTGCGCGGATTGGTGATCGTCGGGGTGAAGCTCGGCACGCGCTGGACAATGTCCTGCCATTTTTCGACATGCTCGCGGTCGAGCCGCTTGGAGCTTACGGCGGAAATCGGGATCGGAACGTCCTGGGCTTTTTCGGCGCGGTCGCGCGCGGTGATCACCACCTCGTCCACGTTGGCGATGGTCGACGCGGCCTCGGCGTTGGCCGCGGCCGCCGCTGCGGGCGTCCCCGGGGCGGGCGCCGCCGCGGTTTGAGCCGGCGCGTTCTGCGCCCGAGCCGGAAGCGGGAAGCTCAGCGTTGACAGGGCCAGGCCGCCGCCGATCACGGCGAGGGAAAAAGCCGGAACGCTCGATAGAAGCGAACGCCGCAACTGGTGGTTGGATTGACGCATTCGTTTGACCTCTGGGACTGAATTTTTCACTGAGCCGAGCGCCTGGCTTCACTCATAGCTATTTATCCTATCTGTTTAGTATGATTTTATACCAAATCCAGAGTCAATTGATACGCCGCGAAATCGAGGCGATTTTCTGATGAAAAGCCCGCCTGTTGCAAGACGACAACAATCCGGGCCGGCGAGGGGCATCCCCTGCAAGCCTTCGCCGCTATCCGCCGCAGTCGATTTATTTTCAGGCATCGTGGGCCGTAAGCATCGGATTCCGCGCAATCGCCAATGCGAAGAAAAAACCCTTCGCGCCAACTCTTCGTGGCGCTGTTCTCCTTTGGTCCGGACCAATCGACGGCGCGATTAATCGGCGTCCGTCATTGAGATTCCGCATTGTCAAAGCCGAAGAATCTTATTATTCCTATCAATTGAGTAGTTTTAATGAAGGTGACATCAGGGGCTGCGCGCCAATCGCGCGCATCCAGGCTGACAATTCGTTCTGTGACAAAACAAGGGTGGGTCATGGCTATAAAATCGACCAGAGCAAGGGCTTCTATGGCTTTGCTGCTCAGTTTCACTTCCTTCACCGTCGTTTGGGCGGCGGATGAAAAACCGGGGATTGGCGAGGCCAGGGAAGGCGTCGCGGCGCCGGTCGCCGCTGCGCCGAGCGCCGCCCCGGTCGTCGCGGCTGTGGCGCCCGCCGTTG
>JARLJC010000107.1 GCA_031291435.1 Alphaproteobacteria bacterium
GTCGGCGATTTGTGGCAGAAAAAATTGACGTTGAACGGCGCCCGCGTCGCGTCGAGCACTTTCAGCATTTGCGCGCGGGCCTGCTCGAGGCTCAGCATCGCGCAGGGCAGCGACCCGAGACCGCCGGCCTCGCAGACGGCAATGGCCAAGGCCGCGTCCTGAACCCCGGCCATCGGCGCCTGAACGATCGGAAGCCGCGACAGAAACCCCATTTCACATTCTCCCCTGCAACAAATTGTTGCATGGCGAATATGACAGTTTCAATGCGCCATTTGATCGTTGAACGTCTCGACAAAGGCCAGCTCGTTTGGCCCGGCATTGTCGCGCAAGGGCCGGACGCGATCGACCAGAATCTCGTCGACGCCAAAGGCCAGCCGATCCATCGTCTCGTCGATGAACATGTCGAGCGGCATGGCGCGCGGCTCATCGCGGCCGCCCATCAGATCGGTTCGCACCCACGGCGGCGCCAGTTCGAGCACTCGCACCGAGGAGCCGCGCAGCCGCACCCGCAGCGACATGGTCCAGGAATGGATAGCCGCCTTGGTCGCCGAATAGACCGCCGTGAAGGCCAAAGGCGTGAAGGCCAGGCCCGAGGAAACATTGACGATGGTCGCTTCGGGCTGCGCCTTGAGATGCTCGATCAAGGCCGAAGTCAGGCGGATCGGTCCAAGCAGGTTGGTCTCGATGGTCGCAACAGTCAGTTCGTCGTCCATGACGCCGCCGGTCTGGTCGGCCTTCATGATGCCGGCATTATTGATCAGCACATCGAGCTGGGGATGATGCAAGATCAGCCAGTTGGCGGCGGCCTTGATGCTGTCGGGATCACGAACGTCGATCTCGCAGCTTTCCATGCCCGGATGGGCCTTTACGGTTTCCTCGAGCTGCGCCTTGCGCCGCCCGCCAATGATCACCTTGTTGCCCTTGGCGTGAAACGCCGAAGCCAGAGCCTGACCAATGCCGGATCCGCCGCCAGTGATGAAAATCGTGTTGCCGGTCATTCTCATGTCAAGCTCCTGTGCCTCGATAAGTCCCGGTTTACATCGGCGCCGCGCCGCCGCCTCGCAAGGCTCGGCCAGCAAATCGCGCCGAAAACATTGCCTTTGCCGCGCAATGGCTTTATCGGCGAAGCGACGAACCCAAGCGCAAGCTTATCTCGCGCGTAAAAAATCTCAGGAGCGCTTCATGTCGCTGTCTCCCATCGAAATGCTCAAGCGGCAGGCCGCCGAACGCGCCGCCGATCTGGTGCGCTCCGGCATGCGGCTGGGGCTTGGCACCGGCTCCACCGCCGCGCATTTCGTCGATTGCATCGGCGAAAGGGCGAGCCAGGGGCTGGAGGTCATTTGCGTGCCGACTTCCGAGCGCACCCGTCTGCAGGCCGAAAAGCTGGGATTGCGGCTTTCGACGCTCGACGAGACGCCGCAGCTCGACCTCACCGTCGACGGCGCCGACGAATTCGACCCGCAATTGCGGCTGATCAAGGGCGGCGGCGGCGCGCATCTGCGCGAAAAAATCGTGGCTGCGGCCTCGCGCCACATGGTGGTCATCACCGACGCCAGCAAGGAAGTGCAGGTGCTCGGCAAGTTCAAGCTGCCGCTCGAAGTCGACCATTTCGGCCTCGCCGCGACCTTGCGCCATGTCGAGGAGGCCACGCGGGCGCTCGGCTGCCCCGGCCCCATCGTGCTGCGCCGCGACGCCGAGGGCAAAAATGTTTTGACCGATAGCGGCCGGCTGATCGTCGATTGCGACCTGCACGCCATTCCCGATCCCGAGGGGCTGGCCACGGCGCTGAGCGCCATTCCCGGCATGATCGAGCATGGCTTGTTCATCGGCCTCGCCAGCGCCATCCTCGTCGCCGACCTGACCGGCGTGCGGGTGGTCGGCCAATTGCCGCAAGATTTGTAAGACACCCCATATATCAACGGGCAAAAGCAGGAGTCCGGGCCAATGAGCGAATTTGAAGTCGATCTTTTCGTCATTGGCGCCGGCTCCGGCGGTGTGCGCGCCGCGCGCATCGCCGCCGGCCACGGCGCCAAGGCGATGATCGCCGAAGAATTCCGCATCGGCGGCACTTGCGTCATTCGCGGCTGCGTCCCGAAAAAGCTCTATGTCTACGCCTCGCGTTTCGGCGACGAATTTGCTCAGGCCGCCGGATTTGGCTGGCGCCTTGCGCAGAAGCCGGAATTCGACTGGCCAAAACTCGTCGCCGCCAAGGAAGGCGAGATCAGCCGGCTGTCGGCCATTTACGAAACCAACCTGCTCAAGGCCGGCGTCGAGGTCGTGCAGGAGCGCGCCGAGATCGAAGGACCGCATCAGGTGCGGCTGACGCGTTCGGGCCGCATCGTCACGGCGCGGCATATTCTGGTCGCCGTCGGCGCCGCGCCGGTAATGGCGCCCGGCATCCCCGGCCTCGAACACGCCATCAGCTCGAACGAGATTTTCGACCTGCAAGCCTTCCCGAAAAAGCTGGCCGTGGTCGGCGGCGGCTATATCGCCGTCGAATTCGCCAGCATTTTTGCCCGGCTCGGCTCCAAAGTCTCGATCATGTTCCGCGCCGACAATATTCTGCGCGGCTTTGAAGAGACGATGCGCGAGGGATTGCGGGACGCCTTGGCTCTGGCTGACGTCGATCAATTATGCGGCGTCCTGCCCAAATCCATCGAGAAGACCGAAGCGGGCCTGCGCCTGCGCCTTTCCGACGATAGCGAGATCATCGTCGATCAGGTCCTCGTCGCCACCGGGCGCCAACCGCATACGCAGGGGCTGGGTCTCGAAAAGGCCGGCGTCGCCGTCAACAAGGCCGGCGCCATCCTTGTCGACCAGTTCAACGCCAGCACCGTTCCGTCGATTTTCGCTGTGGGCGACGTCACCAATCGCGTTAACCTGACGCCGGTCGCCATCCGTGAGGGCCACCTGCTCGCCGACCGCCTGTTCGGCGGCGCGACCGAACTGGTCGATTACGACCTCATCCCCACCGCCGTCTTCACCACGCCGGAACTCGGTACGGTCGGCCTCAGCGAGGCGCAGGCGCGCAAGACCCATGAGATCGTGGACATCTACCAGACCAGTTTCCGGCCGATGAAGGCGGTTTTGTCCGGTGGCAATGACCGGGTGATCATGAAGGTCGTCGTCGATGGCCAAAGCGACCGCGTGCTCGGCGTGCATATTCTCGGCGATGACGCCGGTGAAATGGCGCAATTGCTGGCGATTTCACTGCGATTGGGCGCGAAAAAGGCCGACTTCGACGCCACCATGGCCTTGCACCCCTCGGCGGCGGAAGAACTCGTCACCCTGCGCAACCGCACGGCGCGGTATTTGCGCGACAAGCAAGAGTAAGTCGACCGATTCCATGGTGGTGCTTTCTCACGGAGGAGAGCGACCATCCCAACTTTCTACTTGCTTTGACCGCGGAAGCCAGACCCCGATTGATTCAAAGCTGATGGGCTAACGCGATAGGAAAGCCACGAGACTTACATCAATATCGTGTAACCGAACCTTTTGCCGTGGTACAGCACTGCAGACAACGTCTGACATCGAAGCGAGCACTACAATGGAAATTGACGATCTCAAGTTTCAAAATCTTACAACCAAGCACCTAAAGCCTTATGAAAAGCGCGCTTCCACGGAATCCTTACAATTCTTAAGATGGATTCTCGAAAATATATTTCGGCAGGATTCTCAAGAAGCCGACGACGCATGCGTAGACCAGAAACAAGATAAGGGCGTAGATGGAATCTTGGTAAACGACGTACTTGAGCTAGTATATATATTTCAATCAAAAATTAAACAAAAAGACAAAGCAACCCTTGGCGATACCGAACTGAAAGAATTTGTTGGGACATTAACACAGTTTAAAAGCCCAGAAACAGTACAAGGACTTCTTGATGGAAAGGCTAATGACGTCTTAAAGGCCGCACTATTGCGTAATGACATTAAAACAAAAATAGAAGGCGGCTATACTATTGAAGGAATTTTCTGCACTAACGCTCCTTTGAATAGTGAAGGCGCTGCTTATTTAAAAACCACAGAAGATGTTACTGTCTATGACGCTAAAAGGATCTGTGCCGAATTTATTGATCTCGACGCATTAAGCGGCATTGATGAAGCGTTCAGTTTTGACACTTCGGATACCGAAGTTATCAAATACCACACCGCCCAAGGTGTGACAGCCCGTATTTTTCTGGCCAACGCACTGCAGATGACACATATGACGGGCATAGCGGATGGAACTCTATTCAGTCAAAATGTTCGACTATCTCTCGGAAATACCAAGGTAAACAAAAGCCTGATAGCAAGCATTCGAGATAAGAACGAGCACAAAAATTTTCCACTATACCACAATGGCATCACGGTATTATGCGAAAGCATGGATGAGGCCAAAAAAGAAAAAATAACAATTAGCAAATATATGGTTGTAAATGGCGCACAAAGCCTCAGCTCACTGATGCAAGAAAAGTCAAAGATTACTCAAGACCTAAAGATACTGGTAAAAATTGTCGCACTAGATGGGAATATCGAGCTAACTGAAAAGGTTACTCAGAATAGCAATAACCAAAATGCTATTAAACCTCGAGATATGCGCTCAAACCACGGCATCCAGCAGCGTCTTAAAAAAGAAGTCGCCGCGTTGAATTATAATGGCTTTGTTTTGGAAGTGAAACGGGGAGAAGTGAGCAAAGGAAAGCGTCCTATTTCTAACGAGGATGCAGGCTTGGCTCTCTTGGCATTGGATTTGGGTGAGCCATGGAACTGCCACCAAAAATATAAGGTTATGGACGAATCGCATTCTAAAATTTTTGGGAGAGTTGACGTCACAGGGGCCAAAATCGTAGCTCTTTATTCGGCCCTTCAATCGGTTGAGGCATCACTCAATGACTTCGACGACGGCCTTTTTGGCCACTACACGCTTACTCGGTATTTTCTGGCACATGTAGTATCCGAGATCATCAAAGAAGACCCTATTGGAAAGAAGGTTTTTGCTGACTTTGGTTCAATAATAAAGGCAAAGAAGCTGGACGCATTCCTTGAAGTATTCGCCGACCTATCGGCAACAGCTGTAGACGACTTGAATGCCGAGATTGTCGATATTGTGGACGGCATTGGCTTTGATTATAAAAAGGATTTGAAAAGCCCCAAATGGTGTAGAACAATGTGTCAAAAAATGAAATCAGCCTACAGCAAGGACGTGAAAAGAAAGAAAGCAAAACCGGTGAGTGAGCTCCTTTCATTCGCTCTAAAATAAGATATATTAACTCATATTCTTGTTTTTCATTGCACTGCAGGATCGAAGCATCACTCTCCTTGTCCGTAAGACAGCATTTATGTTTAATATTGCTCCGAGGTCCTTACGTCCAACGGCCTTGGAGCGCATATTATATTGCCTGAAAGCATGGCGCGGCATATGCAAAATCCAACATCGGACGCCAAGAGAACTAATCGAGAAGGAGCAATGCCCCAGTCGCGGCGCAGCCATGCGCCAGCGCTGCTTCACTTCGTCTGATAGAGTGTCTAATACTATCGTCTAAGCCGACGAAGATCGTGCATCGAGGGAAGGGCCCAGGGAAACCACAGGGCGCGCTGGATCCAGTCCCCTAACCGGGAAGATCCGACGCTCAGGAGATACCCAGATGACCGCCTATCACGCTCACGAAACGTTTCACCCGAC
>JARLJC010000108.1 GCA_031291435.1 Alphaproteobacteria bacterium
ATACCGATGCCGAAGGGCGTTTGGTGCTTGCCGATGCCTTGTGGTACGCGCAGAAAAATTTCAAGCCGCGCTGCATCGTCGATCTCGCCACGCTCACGGGCGCGATCATCATCGCGCTGGCGCATGAACATGCCGGTCTGTTCACCAACGACGATAATCTGGCCGCCCAGCTCACTTCGTCCGGCAAGGCGGTCGATGAAACCTTGTGGCGTCTCCCGCTCGGCGACGTCTATGACAAAATGATCAACAGCGATATCGCCGATATCAAAAATACCGGCGGGCGCGAAGCGGGCAGCATCACCGCCGCGCAATTTTTGCAACGCTTCATCAAAAAAGGCACCCCCTGGGCGCATCTCGATATCGCGGGCACGGCGTGGCAGCATAAGGACAGGCCGCTGTCGCCCAAAGGCGCGACCGCGTTCGGCGTGCGCCTTCTCAACCAGTTCGTCGCCGATCATTTTGAAGGCAAATGACCGAAATCCGTTTTTATCATCTGACGCGCAAAACGCTCGAACAGGTGCTGCCTGAGATGCTGGAGATGACTTTGCAGCGCGGGCACAAGGCGGTCGTCATGTGCGGCTCGCCCGAACGCGCCGAGGCTTTGACTCAGCATTTGTGGACTTACAATCCGAACAATTTCTTGCCGCACGGCAATGCCAAGGACGGCAACGCCGATATGCAGCCGGTATGGCTGACGGCAGAAGATGAACGGCCCAACGAAGCCGGATTTTTGTTCCTGACCGACGGCGCAGAAACCGGCAAAGCCGCAGCCTTCGAGCGCGTCTGCGATATTTTCGACGGCAATGACGAAACCGCTTTGGCCGCCGCGCGCCGCCGCTGGGCCGCCGCCAAAGCGGGCGGCCATACGCTCAGTTACTGGCAGCAGAACGATAAAGGCTGGGCCGATGCCACGCCCCAAGGCTGATTTTAAGGGGTGATTGTGGCCGACACCGCGCAGCAAATCGCCGATCGTTTCCACAAAAATTACCGGAAGGATCTGGGTGCGGATCGCCGCGCCTATCGCGCTTTGCTGAAGGCACTCGGGAATCCGCAGGATGAATTGCCGCCGGTTTTCCATGTCGCGGGCACCAATGGCAAAGGCTCGGTCTGCGCTTTCTTGCGCGCGATGCTGGAGGCGGCGGGATACAAGGTTCATGTCTATACCTCGCCGCATCTGATCGAGTTCCGCGAGCGCATTCGCGTGGCCGGGGAAATTATTTCCGAACCCGAACTGGCAAAAATTTTATCCGAATGCGAAAGGCTGGCCGAACCCGGCGCGGTCAGTTATTTCGAGGCCGCCACCGCCGCCGCTCTGGTCGCCTTCGCGCGGCATCCCGCCGATTACTGCATTCTCGAAGTCGGCATCGGCGGCAGGCTGGACGCCACCAATATCATCGCCCGCCCGCTGGCGACTTTCATCACGCGCCTGTCTTTCGATCACCGCGAGATGCTCGGCGAAACCATCGACGCCATCGCCCGCGAAAAAGCCGGGATCATGCGCCCCGGCGTGCCTTGCTATGCTCTGGCGCAAGGTGATCCGCTGGCGCGGCAGACTTTGTATGAAGCGGCGAGCGGCGTTTGCGTGCCGCTGCTGATGGAAAACGAAGCGTGGAAGATCGAGGAGACCGCAACTGGGTTTCGTTTTTCCGACACTAAACGGAACCTCGATCTGCCCGCGCCCGCTTTGCAGGGGCGGCACCAATATCATAATGCCGGTCTCGCCATTGCCGCTTTGCCGATGCTGACGCGGGAACAGATCGCGCAGGGGCTGCGCAATGTCGAATGGCCGGGCCGGTTGCAGCGTATCACGGGCAAACTGGCGGCGGTTTTGCCGCTGGGCAGCGAATTATGGCTCGATGGCGGGCATAATGATTCCGCTGGTGAGATTCTCGCCGATCAACTCGCGCGCTGGAGACAGGAAGATCCCAAACCGCTCTTCGTCATTCTCGGCATGCTGACCACCAAACATCCGGGCGAATTCCTCAAACCCTTCGCGGATCAGATCGCGTATCTGCGCACCATTGCTGTGCCGGAGGAGCTGTTGAGTTTCGCTGCCGGAGATTTGGCCGCCGAGGCGCGGCTCTGCGGCGTGAAAGATGCCGCGCCCGCTGCCGGTCTTCATGACGCCTTGGCCGAAGCCGCGCGGCAGGGAACTGCGCCGCGCATTCTGATCTGCGGGTCGCTTTATCTCGCGGGAATGGTTCTTAAAGAGATTTAGCGGGCGTCGCCGCCGGAGGGACGGTCGAAGTGGAGGAAACTTTCGTCGGCCCCTCCGCCTTGCCGAGCAGCGAGGAATATTCCTGACGGATATGTTCCTGGCCCTTCTTGAACTGCGCCAGCTGCAGGCCCTGCAACACGCGGCCGGTCGGCATCTTGACGCTGAGCGGATTGACCGCCACGCCGTCTTTATGAACTTCGAAATGCAGATGCGGCCCGGTGGCGCGGCCCGACATGCCGACATAAGCGATCACTTCGCCCTGATTGACGTGCGAACCGCGATACAGCTTGGTGTTGAAACGGCTCATATGGCCATAGATGGTTTCAAGGCCGTTATTGTGTTTGATCTTAATGTAGCGGCCGAAGCCGTTGACCATGCCGATCTGCTCGATCACGCCTGCGCCGGCGGCGAAAATCGGGGTGCCGACCGGGGCGCCGAAATCGACGCCCTTATGCATCTTGCTGTAACCCAGGATCGGATGCATGCGCATGCCGAAGCCCGAAGTGATATGCGCAGCGGAAACCGGCGTGCGCAGCAGGGCGCGGCGGGCGCTGTGCCCGGCGGCGTCGAAATAATCGACCGTCCTGTCGGCGAAAGTCACGCGATAGATCGGCTTGATTTCATTGCCGATATGCATGGCAGCGTAAATGATCGAGCCTTCGCCCACGGCCTTGCCCTGCGCGGTCTTGGGCTGGTCGTACAGGACTTCGAAGCTGTCGCCGGGATGAATGTCGCGCTGGAAGTCGATATCGTGCGCGTAGACATGAATCATCGCCGCCATAATCGCATGCGGAACGCCGGCGCGCTGCCCGGCTTCATAGAGGCTAGAGCGGATTTCGCCATGGGCAGCGACGCGTTCGCGTATGATCGGGATCATCTTGACCGTCGCGCTGAACTGGCCGCCTGCCGCGCGCGAGATGGTGATTTCCTTGGTATCTTCCGGCTGGAACACGGCGCCGTTGAAAGTTTCGGACTGAGTCGTGCGCGAGAAATTCAGACTGACATCCTGCCCGGCGCGCAGATTGTTGAGCGGATAGACGCGGGCGAGGGCGGCGCTGGCGGCGGCGGCATCGGCGTCGCTGACCCCGGCATCGCCCAGCATATCGGCAAAATCCTGCCCGTCGTCGATTTCGGCTTCGCGCAGGACGTTTTCCGGCGGGTTGGCGGCGCTGGCCAGCTGTTCCCCGGCATTGGCCAAGGCTTGCGCGGGCGCCGACTGGGCGACAGCCGACACCGCGTCCTGCACCGCAGGAACGGCTTGGGCCGTAAGGGCCGTCGCATGAGTCTTAAGGCGGTGACCGCCCATGCCGACGCCGAGAGCCAAAGCCCCAATCATGAGCATCTGGAAAACGGGGGCCGCATGCAAAGAGTCGGCGCGCACAAAACCTAGGTGTGATTTCAGCAATTGATCCCTATTTGCTGATTATTCGGGTAACAGCGGCGGAGGGTGGGATTATAGGCCCCGACTGTCAACGGGATTTTTGCGTTGCGAAGTCAAATTAACTGTTGTTTTGCTGGCCTTTATCGGCCTCCGGAGTGCAGCGTCCTTGAAAACACATGAGAATTGTAAGGAAAGCGTAAATTTTTGGCCGAACTCGCATGGTAATAATAAAACCCATATTAATAATTTGTGATAATTTTATTACCGCACATCTCTTTTATTTCTTAACTAATTGAGTCTTTTTTGGGCACATTCCCTTTCCGGCGCATTTCCGGAGCTTCACAAGCGCGTCTTTCTCTCTTATAGAGCGGCATTAACAAATTTTGAGTAATTAGTGCGCTAGATGTTGCAGGGATATAGTTTCATTTTTAATTGCGGAGCGTGTGCGTGAGCGATTCTGAGATAACCCCAACTCCGGGCTCTGCTTTTCCGACATCTTCGGCCACCGGCATGATCGCCGTCGGCCCCAGCTGGCAGGAACAGGACGCCGCTTTGCGCGATCTGTGGCTGCAGAACAAAACTCCGCAGGAAATTTCTGCCGTGCTCAACCGCTCGGTCGCCGCCATTATGACGCGCGCCGCGCGCCTCGGTTTGCCGCGCCGCTCCGCCCCGGGCCGCAAGCCGGGCAGCCGCCGTTTACCCATCGACGCCAACGGCCAGCAGATGCCGCGCGCCGCGGCGCCGCGCCAGACCCGCATTCAGGACGGCGAGCCTGTCGTTCAGCCTTCGCCGCGCATCTGCCTGATGTGCCTGCGTTCCTTCGCTTCGCAGGGGCGGCATAACCGCATCTGCCCGTCCTGCAAGGGGTCGTCGGAATACGCCGCCGCGGCATCCACCGCCGACATCCATCTTCCGGTGTAATCATGGCTTTGAAAGACGCCGTCGCCACCGTCCTTAACCGCAACGCCTTCTATCGCGACGGCTACCGCCTCATGCTGCGCATCAGCCTCATTCAGGCCGCCGTCATCGTCGTTCTGGTGCTGGCTATCGCCGGGATCGCCATGACGATGAAGCCGCGTCTGGTTTATTTCGCCACCACGTCGGACGGGCGCATCATCAATATCGTGCCGCTTAGCGAAGCCTATCGCAGCGATTCCGATGTCTCCGCCTGGGCGGCAGGCACGGCGCAGAATGTCATGCGCTTCGGTTATCACGATTATCGCGACCGTTTGCAGCAGGTCTCGTCCAATTTCACCACCACCGGCTGGGACAGTTTCAACAAGGCGATGAAGGATTCGAACTTTCTTGCCGCCGTTACCTCGCGCAAACTGGTGGTGACGATGGATATCGACGCCGCGCCCGAAATCCAAAGTTCGCAGGCGCGTAACGGCGTCTATACTTGGCTGGTGCAGTTCCCGGTCACGGTCAAATTCGACGGCGACCAGCCGCCCGCCCCCATCCGCAAGATGCTGCGTTTGCAGATCGTGCGCGTTTCGACCCTGCAGAATCCCGAAGGCATCAGTATCGAGCAATGGGTGCTGGCCGATATCGGCGGCGGCCAATGACGGCGGTAACCGGGCCTGTTCCTTCCCGTCCGCGCCGCGCCGCGCCGCCGCCCGATATCATTGATGAACAGACCGCGATCCTGCGCATGGACAAGATCAAGAAACTGGTCACCATCCAGGCCTGGATCATCGGCTCCCTCGCCCTCGTGCTGCTGGTAGCGTTGCCTTTCGTACAGCCGGTCTATCTCTATTACGCCATGAAGCCCGACGGGCAGGTCATGCGCATGGTCGGCCTCGATATGCCCAATATGACCAATCGCGCGGTTCTGTCATGGGCCGCCACCAGCATCAGCGAAATCATGACCATGGGTTTCGGCGATATGGACGTCAAGCTGCCGCATGAACGCGTACGTTTCACCAAGCAGGGCTGGGAGGCCTACAACACCGCCTTCGTCCAGCAGGAAGTCGGCGAGAAGTTCAAGCAGAGCCAGATGGTGCTGACCACCGTGCCTTCCAACACGCCGGTGATCGTCAGCCAGGGCACCAATCTCGACAATGTTTATGAGTGGCATGTGCAGATGCCGGTCATTATGACCTATGCCAACACCACCGTGGTCAGGCAGCGCGCCATCGTGCGCCTGACCATCATTCGCGTGCCGGCCGAGGACAGCGCCGCCGGCATCGCCATCCAGAACTGGGATATGAGCAATTAAGAACCCGCCCATAAGCCGCAGCCTAAAAAGATTCTGAGCGGGTTCTGCGCCCTCTTCCGGCGATAGATATGGAATTTTTGGCCCGCGGCTTTTATAGTCGGCGGGTCTTTTTTACCGTCTTTCCCGCAGGAGATACTCATGGAATATCGTCAGCTCGGCCGTTCCGGACTCAAGGTTCCGGTTCTCAGTTTCGGCACCGGCACTTTCGGCGGCAAAGGCGATTTTTTCGCCAAATGGGGCCAGACCGATGTCAAGGAAGCGACGCGGCTCATCGATGTCTGCCTCGATAACGGCGTCAATTTCTTCGATACCGCCAATGTCTATTCGCAGGGCGCTTCGGAAGAAATTCTGGGCGCGGCGCTCAAGGGGCGGCGCGGCGAGACGCTGATCTCGACCAAGGCGACTTTCGCGATGGGCGACGGGGTCAATGATGTCGGCTCCTCGCGCTACAATATCATCAATGCCTGCGAGGCGAGCCTTAAGCGTCTCGGCACCGATCATATCGATTTGTATTTCATGCATGGCTTCGATGCTTTGACGCCCGTCGAGGAATCCTTGTCGGCGCTCGATCATCTCGTAAGCTCGGGCAAGGTGCGGTATATCGGCTGCTCGAATTTCTCCGGCTGGCATGCGATGAAGGCGCTGGCGACGTCGGAAAAATACGGGTTGGCGCGCTATGTCGTTTATCAGGGTTATTACTCGCTGGTGGGCCGCGATTACGAGTGGGAATTGATGCCGCTGGGATTGGATCAGGGGCTGGGGCTGATGGTGTGGAGTCCCCTCGGCTGGGGCCGCCTGACCGGCAAAATCCGGCGTGGGCAAAAAGGCGAAGGCCGCATGGCGCAGGGCGGCGATGTCGGCGGCCCGCAGGTTGATGAGGAATATTTGTATAAAGTCGTCGATGCGCTCGACAAAGTCGCCAAGGAAACCGGCAAGAGTGTGCCGCAGGTGGCGCTCAACTGGCTGCTGCAAAGACCGACGGTGTGCAACATCGTGGTCGGCGCGCGCAACGAGGAACAGTTGAAGCAGAATCTGGGCGCGATCGGCTGGAATCTGACTGCCGAACAGGTCGCCGCGCTCGACGCCGCCAGCGCGCGCATGCCGGTTTATCCCTATTGGCACCAGATGGGGTTCGACAGCCGTAATCCCAAGCCGGTGAAATGGGCGTAAAGCCGGAGATCAACAAGAGCGGTCATTCCGCAAAATTTTCTCTTCGCTCTTACCCGCGTCAGCGGGGAAGGCGAAAGAAAATTTGTCCGGAATGACAGCTTCTGTTGTGGGCCGCGACTACTGGTTCCCAGAAGCGTTGCTCTGCCAGCCGCCGCCGAGACTCTTATAAAGCGCGACCAGATTTTGCGATGTCATCGCCTCCGCATCTGTGGCCTGTTTCTGCGCCGTATATAATGTACGTTCCGCATCCAGCACTTCGATGAAGGAAGTCAGGCCCTGCTTGTAACGCTGCCGCGCGATGCCGGCGGCTTCGGCATCTTTGACCACGGCGGTCAGCGCGGATTGCAGGAATTTCTGCTCCTCGGTGTAGGAGGACAGCGATTTATTGACATCCGACAACGATCCCAGAATGGTTTTCTGATAACTCGCCATCGCTTCCTGCTGTTGTGCATTGGCGGTGTCGAGATTGGCCGAGAGCGTGCCGTAATTGAGGATCGGCCATAAAATACCGCCGCTCGCCAGCCACGATTCATTGGCGGGCGAAATCAAACCGGTGGCGCTGGTGTTAAGCGCGCCGAAGAAACCCGACAGCGAAATTTTGGGAAAGAACTGCGCCACCGCGACGCCCTGCTGCGCCGTCGCCGCCGCCAGATTGCGTTCCGCAACGCGGATATCGGGACGCTGGGCGATCACGGAAGCCGGTGCGGCCAGCGCGACCTGTTTATTGGAAGTGGGAATGGGTGCGTCGGATGTGATGATCTTCTGGGTGGCGCCCGGCTGTTCGCCCAGCAGCACATCCATATCATATTCATCCTGCGCCAGGCGGTCGCGCATCACCGGCAGCTGGGTTTGCGCCTGCTGCAGCGCGGCTTCGGCTTGCGTCACGTCGAGACCGGGGGCGATACCCGCTTTGACGCGCTGCCCGGCGATATCGAGGGTTTTCCGGTCGGCGGCGACGGTGTCCTGCGCGATTTTCACCTGCGCCTGCGCCGCGCGGATATCGATATAAGTGCGCGCCACTTCTGCCATCAGGCTGACGCGGACATCGTCGCGGCTGGCTTCCGAAGCCTGCAATTGCGCCGCGGCGCGTTCTTCGCCGCGCCGGATGCCGCCGAACAGATCGATTTCCCAGCTGGCGTCGAAACCGGCGGTGAAAATATTGAAGGGTTTGTGCAGCGATTGGCCGAGGGTGCTGCCCTTCTCATCGGGGAAGGCCATCTGGTTGGCTTCGCGCGTGGCGGAACCTTTGACGTCGCCCTGCGGCAGGAAGGCCGCGTCGGTAAGGGAAACGCCGGCGCGAGCCGCCGCGATGCGCGCTTCGGCGATTTTCAGATCGAAATTCTGCGAAGCGGCCTTGTCGATCAATTGAGTCAGAACCGGGTCGTTGAAATTTTTCCACCATTCCTGATCGATGGCGGCTTTGGCATCGGCGGCGGCCTGGCTTTGCGCGTTCCAGTCGGCGGGCAGCGCAGTTTCGGGCTTTTCGTAATCGGGCCCGACAGCGCATGACGCCAGCGCGAGAAGAAGAAAGGCGGATACGGGGGCGAATTTCATGGTTTCTCCTAATGCGCGGGCGCGGCGTCGGGGGCGGTTTTTTTAACGCGGCAGTTCGGCAGGAACAAAGCCGCGATGGCAAGGAAGGTGACGAGGATAGCCAGCAGCAGAAATGCGTCGCTGTAACTCAGGATCGTCGCCTGATTGAGAAGCTGGCGGTAAATCTGCCCGGCTGAAGAATGACTTGCGGCGATGCGATAGCCGACATTGTCGGGCCCGAGATTTTGCGCGAGGTAGGTCTGGTGCTTCTGCTCGTCGCGCGAAATATAGGACAGCAGCATGGCGATACCGAAACTGCCGCCAAGATTGCGCATCAGCGAATAAAGCGCCGAAGCCTTGCTGGATTTTTCCTTGGGAATGGCGCTGAACGCCATGGTGCTGACCGGAATGAACAGAAACGGCAAACCCGCGACCTGAAAAATCCGCATCGTCACGAAATGCGCATAATCGGTTTGCGGTGTGAAGTAATGCGTCATCATCATGCCGACGGCGGTAATCGCCATGCCCAGCGCGATCAGATAGCGGGCCTGTACTTTATTGACCAGCTTGCCGACGATCGGCATCAGGATGATAACCGCGAATCCGCCGGGCGACAGAACGAGGCCCGCCAAAGTCGCGTCATAACCGAATTGCGATTGCAGCAGGAGCGGCAGCAAAGTGCTGGCGCCGTAAAGGGTAAAGCCGACGAAGAAAATGGCGAGGCAGGCGGGGCCGAAAGTCGGGCTGGCGAGCAGGCGCAGATCGACGATGGGGTCTTTCTGGCGCAGCAGCCACATCATGCAGGCGGCGAGGCACAGCGCCGAAACCGCGGCGAAGAAAATGATGAAGTTGCTGTCGAACCAGTCGTCTTCCTGACCTTTATCGAGGAAGATTTGCAGGCAGCCCAGACCGATGGCAAGCAGGCTGAGCCCGATATAATCGATGCCCTTGCTGCCCTGCGCGCGGGCATGGGGCGGGTCGATGACCAGAGCGCGCACCAGCAGCACCGCCATGATGCCGACCGGCACATTCATAAAAAAGATCCAGCGCCAGCTGAAATTGTCGGTAATGAAACCGCCCAATGTCGGCCCGAGGATCGGCGCCACGATCATGGTGATACCGGTAATGCCGAAAGCGGTGCCGCGTTTTTCGGGCGGGAAGGAATCCATGATGATAGCCTGCTGCGTCGGCTGCAACCCGCCGCCCGCAAGGCCCTGCAACAAACGGAAGACGATCAGCATCGGAAGGGACGTCGCGATGCCGCAGGCGAAGGACGCGACGGTAAAACCCGCGATGCACATCATAAAAAAGTTTTTGCGCCCCATGACGCCCGCCAGCCAGCCCGATAGCGGCAGCACGATGCCGTTGGCGACCAGATAGGAAGTCAGCACCCAGGTGCTTTCGTCCTGACTGGCGGCGAGGCTGCCCGCGATATGCGACAGCGATACGTTGGTGATGGTGGTGTCCAGCACTTCCATGAAGGCGGCAAGGCTCACCACCATCGCTACCAGCATCGGATGCGCGGGCAGGGCTTCTTTCGCGGGCGCTGGGCTGGGCGCGTCGCTCATGGATTATTCCTTGTTATCGTCGGGTTGGTCGGCGGCGGCGTTATTGTTATTGCCGTCGCTGCCGGTATCGACGATAGGTTCGACCGACATGCCGGGTCCAAGCGCCAAAGCAGGGTCGGGCAATTTATCGAAGGTGATCTTGACCGGCACGCGCTGCACGATCTTGACGAAATTGCCGGTGGCGTTTTCAGGCGGGAAGGCCGAGAAGAACGCCCCCGTGCCCGATTGCACGCTGTCCACCTTGCCGGTGAATTTCTGGCCGGGATAGGCGTCGATGGTGATTGTCGCCTTCTGGCCGGGGCGCATATGCGTCAATTGCGTTTCCTTGAAATTGGCGATTACCCACAGATCGTCGCCCACCAATGAACCCAGCGACTGCGCGGCCTTGACGTAATCGCCGCGCTCCACCGCGCGGCGGGTGATGCGGCCATCCATCGGGGCGATGATTTTGGTGTTGGCGAGATCGAGTTCCGCCTGATCGAGATCGGCCTGCGCCTGCTTGACCTGCGCCGCCAGTTTGTCGGTATTGGCCTGCGCTTCGGCAATCGTCTTGGGCGCGGTTTGCGCGGTGCGCAATTTCGCCTGCGCGTCGTCGAGCACCGACTTGGCCGATTTTTCGGCGGCCACGGCTTCGTCGAGCTGCTGGCGGCTACGCGCTTCGTTGCTCAGGCTCTGCATGCGCTGCAAATCGTTGGCGGCTTTCTGCCAGTTGGCCTGCGCGGCATCGACCTGCGCCTGCGCCCCGGCCAGGTTGGAAGGCGCCGAAATATCGGTCGTGGCGGCGCTGTTCTGCGCGGCTTCCAGCGCGGCCTGCGCGGCGGCGAGGGAAGCGGCGGCGGCGTCACGGCGCGTGATGTAATCGGCCGGATCGATTTCCAGCAGTACGTCGCCCGCTTTCACTTCCTGATTATCGTTGATGCCGAGATTTTTGACATAACCCTCGATCTTGGGGCTGATCGTCACCGTGCGGCCGTCGATGGCGGCGTCGTCGGTCGATTGTTCGTTGCGGTGGATATAGATATAGGCACCCGCGCCCACGAGGACGGCGATAATGACGAGGGCGAGGAGAAGGCGCGAAGCGGTCGATTTCATTTTTTATCCGTTTCTTGAGAGGACAGACAGGGGCGATAAGCGGCAAGGAAGAAGGTCACGGTGTTCCGCACATGCGCTGCGATTTCGGCTTCCGTCGGCACCGGCGCCATCAGCAAAAGAGTGCGGATAAGTTTCTCGCCTTTGAGGACGCTGAAAAACTGCTCGGTGGCGAGGGCGGCGTCGGGAATGGCAAGAGTGCCGCGCTCATCATAGGCGCGCAGCAGATCGGCGAATGCCACGCGGATGCGTTTCGGCCCGCTTTCATAAAAAGATTTCACCACTTCGGGATGATGCACGGCCTCGGCATGGATGATGCGCTGCAGGCGGATGGAATCTTCGCGGAAAATGATCGCGGCCACGGTCGCGGCGATTTGCGTCAGCGCCTGCTCGGGCGGCAGCGCGGTCAGCTCGGTAAAATCCCGTGGCAGTTTCATCTGGTCGCAGCGATAGGCCATGATCGCGCGGAACAGTTCCGATTTATCGGCGAAATGGCTGTAGATCGTCAGTTTCGAAACGCCCGCCTGCTTGGCCACCGCTTCCATGCTGGTCAGTTCATAGCCGTTTTGCAGGAAAAGATGCGTTGCGGCCATCACGATTTCTTCGCGTTTAGCGCCGTCTTTCGGCCGTCCATGGCGGGAAACTATTGTTTCTACAGTCATATTCACGTTTTTCATACTGTACCGATCGGTTTATTATGTAGATTAGTAAACCAACTGGTACTATAAAGGCAAGGCGAATTTTTTCGCAGCGCGTCTTGATAGGGTTTTGAGTTAAATAACGCTATGGAAATACAGGCGGGGCAGAAAGAGAAACGGCTGTTCGAAGCTGCGGCGGGGCAGGAAACGCTGGGCGGGGGCCTGACTTTTTTGCGCCTGGTGCCTGCCGATTTCGCCACTACGCTCGAACGCATCCGTCAGGCGCATGACGCCCAACCGGCTTTTGTCACGGTAGTGCCCGATCAGGCGCACGACAGAATTCTGTCCTACTGGATCAATCAATGGGGGCTGCGCGCCACCGACCGCACCGATTTTATTCTCAACGATATCACGGCGCTCGTGCGTATGAATGCGGGGGCGGAACATGCCACCTCGGTGCAGGTGGTGTTTCATAATGTCACCGATCCCGCCAGGCCTTTCCTGCCGCATGCGGGGTTGCGCCTGATTTACGATATCTCGCCCAATGAACAAGGCTGGGCGATTGCGCAAATCTCGCCGGGGATGCGCGCGCGTCTCGGGCCGCAGGCGATGTTCGTCGATATCATCGCCATGCAGACCATTGCCGATGCGGCGGAGAATGAAACCCAGCGGCATCATGTTTTTCTGGAAAAACTGGAAGCCTACAAAGCCGAACTGCGCACGAAAACGGTGGGGATGAGCGAGCTGGCCAGCGACCTGCTCGCCAAGATGGTCGAAATCAATCCCTTCATCCTGAACAAGGATTACGAGCCGCCCTACCAGACCGGCGGCGCGGAAGTCGAATCGCATCCCCTGCCGCCGCCGCACGAAGGCGAAACCACGCGCGGGACCCATCTTCCCACCCGGGAAGAGCGTCTTCAGGAAAAACTCGAAGCGCCTCTCGGGGACGCAATGTTCGATCCGCGTCAGGCGGCCGAGGCGCTGGCGGTTTCCGGGCTCGAAGTCGCCGCCAGAAACGAAAGCACCCCGCGTTCCGATCTCACCACGCATGAGCTTCACGAGCTGCACGTCGAAGAACGGCACGAAGGGCTGGAATCTCGCGCGGGAGCCGGTCTCGGCACCGCCGAAGCGCTCGAACGCCGCCACGAAGCGGGTCGCTATGAAAGCCTGACGCAGGAAGGGCGCGAACCCTACGCCACCGATTATAAAGGCATGGGCCTGCCGACGCCGCTCGGCATGCTGCCCGAAGAAAAACAGCAGCACATCATGCATCAGGTTCATCTGCTGTATGACGAGGATAAGAAAGAAGAAGCCTCGGCCATGGGCACGCTGGAAATCGCGCGTCAGGGCTATGGGTCGGAACCGCATGCGGCGAGGGAATCCGATCTGCATACCGGCATCGCGGCCGATTTGATGAACGAACACCTGGAGGAGGGCGCCCGGGAAGGCGCGCCGCGCGCGGAAGCCGAACCGGCAGGGCCGCGCGAAGCAGCCGAAGCGCGGGAACAGACAGGGCCGCGCGAAGAATCCGCGCGTCAGGAACAGCCTGAACAGCGGGAAGAGCCTGCGGCGCGGCGGGAGGAAGCCGGTCAACGCGAGGAACCCCGTCAGCAGGAGCAGCCCGAGCAGCGTCAGGAATCGCAGCAGCAGGAACAGCGTCAGGAATCCCAGCGTCAGGAACAGCCCGAGCAGCGCGAAGAGCCTCAACAGCAGGAACAGCGGCAGGAATCGCGGCAAGAGGAACAGCCCGGTCAACGCGAGGAGCCCCAGCAGCAGGAACAACCCCAGCAACGTGAAGAATCAGGGCGGCAGGAATCTCAACGGCAGGAACAACCCGAACAACGCGAAGAACCCCGCCAGCAGGAACAGCCCGAACAGCAGGAAAGCCCGCAGCAGCAATCGGAGCGGCAAGGAACGGAGCAGCGCGAAGAGGCCACAAGGAGAGAAAGCGAAGAAGCGCCCCAGCGGAACGCGGAAGAAAATCAGCGTCAGGAGCAGGCGGCGCGGGAGCAGGTAAAGCCCGAAACCGCCGAAGACCTCAAGGGCAAAGTTGATGAAGCCAAGGAAAAGATGGGCGCGCCCGGAGATAAAATGCAGGAAGAAGCGCGCAGGGCCGCGGAAGAAAAAGACCGTCGCGACGAACCGGAACGGCCCGAGCAGCGCGCGGCGAACGAACAGGCGGCAGCCGCGGAAGAAACCCGCGCCGCCGCGCCGCCGCCTGATGATCGCCCGAGCTGGGACGATAACTGGGCCCGGCAGAACCAGTATGATCCCGGCGCTTTCCGCACCGCCGAGGCCGATTACAATTCAGCCGCATCGCAGCAGGAGACAAACCAGCAGCAAACCGATGCCGCGCGGCAGGCGGCGGACAGCGCCGACGCCAAAGCGCAGAAACATACATTCAGCCCACTTTTCGAAATGTTCAGCAACTTCCATTTCCCTACCCCCGAAGGCCCGGAGTAAAAAATGAAATATCTTATTCACAGCGACTGCCCCGATTTTACTGCCGCCGCGATCATGCCCGGCGGGAAATTCAACGGCGGATTCAACCTCGCCGAATATATCAAGGGCAAACTGGCCGTGCTGCTCTTCTATCCGCTCGATTTCAATTATGTGTCGGCTATGGAACTGCGTTCGGTGCAAAAACGCATCAAACAGTTCGAAGACGCCGGCGCCGTCGTCATCGGCATCAGCTGCGACTCGCACCTCGCGCATCAGACATGGGTCAATCTGCCGCCTGCCGCCGGCGGGGTCGGGCCGCTCGGTTTTCCTTTGGTGTCGGACATCACGCGCGGCATTTGCCGCTCGTTCGATCTGCTGGTCGCCGACGCCATCGCCGAATCTTCGAGCGTTATCGTGGACCGTAGCGGTCAGGTCGTGTTTCAGTCGCGCACCGATACGGCGATCGCCCGCAATGTCGATCGGCTGATTAAGGCGGTGCAATTGCTCGACGACGCCAAGGCGCCCGAAGCCAGCGCCGCGGAACAGATCATCAAACTGGAAGAAAATGCCGAGGCTTTGCGCGCCGCGGGCATGCATATTATCGCGCAAAGCGTCGATAGCGGCCTCGATGATCCCGCCTGGGACGCGTTATGGAAGAAATACCCGCGCGGCGCCGACGGCCAGCCGGGTCTGTCGTTCCCCTTCTTCGCCAACAAGCGCGAATGGACCAACACGCCGGGGCTCACTCTGGTGCTGCGCGAGGGGGCGCGGGGCCACGGCACCGGCCTGCTGGGGCCTGACGGGCAGATGTTGATGGAATTCCATTCCGCACGGCATGTGCCGCGCGATTTCGACGAAGTCATCAGATTGGCGCATGCGGCGCGTCGTCATATCGATACCGGCGAAGTCGTGTTGTGGGAAGCGGCGGCCTGATTTTTACTGCTCACCGGTTTTATCCTTGATCATATCGCCCAGTTTCTGGCCCGGCGTGCGGTCTTCGAGCTGGCGTTCGGCCTTGTCGGCGCCGTTGGGCAATTCGCGGATGGCGTCGCTGAGCTTGTCGGTAGCCGAACGTTGGTCAGGCATCGTCAGATAGCGGTAACCCGCGAAAGCGGCGACGATAACGGCGGCGAGGATGATCAGCGAAAGGGTCGAAGGGCGTTGGGCAGACATGCGATTCTCCGAAAGTTGATGCAGACATGCTAGCCGGATTTTGCCTTTCGTCAATTGCGGGAACCGGCTAGAAGGAGAGAGAGAGATTCCCCCCTCCCTTCCCTTTCCCCATGGAGATTCCAATGACCAAGACCCGCGCCCTTCTGGCTTTCGCCTCGTTGCTCACCGTTATTTCCTGCGCCCCTATTCAGGGTCAGGAAACCGCCGGTCAATATGTCGATGACGTCACCATCAGCAACAAGGTGCGCGCTGCTTTGGTCGCCGACAAGAATGTCAGCGCGACCCAGGTGCATGTTGAAACGCTGCAGGGTGTCGTCAATCTCACCGGCTTCGTGAAATCATCCACCGCCAAGGCGCGCGCCGAACAGCTGGCCGGGCAGGTGGCGGGCGTGAAATCGGTTCAGGACGATATCATCGTCAAATAAGGCCGTCCGCATGCCGGATCTCAGCGTCATCATCGCCACGCGCAACCGGGCCGCGTTTCTTGAACGCTGCCTGGTCAGCCTGTGCGAACAGACGCTGGATCCGGCGCATTACGAAATCTGCGTCGTCCATAATGCAGGCAGCGACGATACGCCTGCTGTGGTGGCGCGGATCGCCGGTTGTTACCCCGAACGCCGGTTGTTTCTGGTCGATGAGCCGGTGGCCGGATTATCGCGCGCGCGCAATCGCGGCCTTGCCGCAACTACCGGCGAATATGTCGCCTATACCGACGATGATGCGACCGTACCCGCCGACTGGCTGGTGCGGATAGCGGCGCGCTTTGCCGAAGGCGGCGCGGATTGCGCCATTGTCGGCGGCGAGATCGACCCCGTGTGGGGCGCGCCAAAGCCCGATTGGCTGACGCCAGCGATGCAGAAATATCTGACGGCGGGCACGGGGCTGGGCGATGTTGCGCGCTATCTGAGCGGCGACGAATGCGTATGCGAATGCAACGCCGTCTATCGCCGCGCGGCGTTGCAGAAAGCGGGCGGATTCCCTGAACAGCTTGGGCGCATCGGCGATCTGCTTCTGTCGGGCGAAAATGTCGTCGAGTCTGTCATTCGCCAGCAAGGCGGTCGCGCCTTTTTCGATCCCGCTATTCGCGTGCGCCATCATATTCATGCCGACCGGCTGACTCCGCTCTGGTTCCGGCAGCGTTTTTTCTGGCAGGGCATTACCGGCTATGCGGTGCGGCAATATCAGGCGCGGCACGGCGTGCCGGTGACGCAGGAGGCCTTTCTCAACCTGCCTTTGAAGAAGGAAGACTGGGGATTTATCAACAAGGACACCTCTGAGAATCTTGAAGACAGTCTGTTTCTGTTTCAGTCATTGGGCTTCGCGCTGGCATTGACCGGCCTGATGCCGGTGGAGGGATAATGGGCAAAAACCTCCTCATCGGCGCGTGCAGCGATTATGACTGGCCCACTCTGGCCCCGTGGGTGAAATCGGCGAACGCATGCGGATTTCAGGGCGACAAAATTATGATCGCGTTCCGCGCCAGTTACGACACCGTGCTGAAATTATTCGATCACGGCTTTCAGGTCGTGATGTTCAACCGCGACGAGGAGAAAAAAGTCGTCTGGTATGAATCCCCCAACCGCGTTTATATCGAGCGATTTTTGCAGATATATAATTTCCTGCGCGACAAGGCATCCTCTTACGATTATGTGATCGCCGCCGATACGCGCGACGTGATTTTCCAGACCGATCCCGCGGCATGGCTGCGCGACAATCTCGGTGACAAAAAGCTGGTAGTGGCGGGCGAAGGCATTCGTTATCGCGATGAACAATGGAACCGCGATAATCTGGTCGAGACTTACGGCCCGCAGATTTACGATCTTTACAAGGATAACGAGATTTACAATGTCGGCACCATCGGCGGGCGGGGTGAGGCGATGCGCGATCTGGTGCTCGATCTGTTCACCGGCGGCGTCAACCGCGTCGCGCCGATTGTCGATCAGGCGGTTTTGAACGTGCTGATTCAATCCGGGCCTTATAAGGATAAAGTGAAATTCACCGGGGCGGGCGATGCTTTCGCCTGTCAGGCCGCCGTCGGCGCCGACCCCAAAAACGTGCATCTGCGGCCTTTTCTCACCGGCCCGGCGCCTGTGTTCGAAGACGGCGTGGTGAAAAACGCCGCCGGAAAGGTTTTCAGCATGGTACATCAATATGATCGCGTGCCGGCATGGAAAGAATCCATCCTTCAAAAATACGCGGCGTAAATGGAAATCGGCGTCGTCATCCCTACCCGCAACCGCGCCGCCTTTCTCGGCAAGGCGCTGATGAGCTTGTGCGAACAGACGCTCGCCCCCTCGCGTTACGAAATATGTGTGGTCAATAACGGTTCGACCGACGCCACCCCGGAAGTTGTCGCGCTCATCAACGCGCATTATCCGAAGCACCGCGTCTTTATGGTCGATGAAGCGCAGACAGGCGTCGCCTATGCCCGCAATACCGGCATGCGCGCGACGACTGCGCCCCTTATCGTGCAGGGCGACGACGATGCGACCGCATCGCCCGACTGGCTGGAGAAATTCATTGCTGCATTCGCCGCGCAGGGCGGCGATGTCGGTAAAATCGGCGGCGACGTCATTCCGGTGTGGGGGGCACCACGCCCGGATTGGCTCACCGATCCCATGCTGCCCTTGTTGACGGCGGCCAGCGGGTTCGGCGACCAGCCGCGTTATATGAATGAAGGGCTACTGGAATGCAACGGCTGCTATCGCCGCGAGGCTCTGGAACAGGCCGGGTTATTCCCCACCACGCTGGGCCGCAAGGGGGCCAATTTATTGTCGGCGGAACATGCCGTCGATCTCGTCATGCATATGCAGGGCTGGAAACTTTATTACGATCCTGCGATTGTCATTCATCACCACATTCACGCCGAAAGGCTGAAACCGGTCTGGATGCGGCGGCGTTATTTCTGGCAGGGCATTTCCGATTACGCCGTGCGCGCTTATCTGAAAAGCAAAGGCTATGAATCGTCGCACGGCGTGGCGGTCGAAATGCCGCTCGACCGTTCTTTCTGGACTTTCATCAATAACGCCGACGAAGCGCCGACCGAAGACGGGCTCAACCGCCTGCGCGGCCTCGGCCTCGTGCTGGCGCGCACAGGGTTCATTCCCACCGGCGCTTAATGCGCGGGCGGGTCGCTGGCCGGGAAACTTTCCTTCAGCGCTTCGTCGATATCGGCCTCGGTTTTGTGCGCCTGCATGTCCTGATCGGCGCGTACTTGTTCGTCCTGATGCGAAGGCTTGGCAAAATAATGCGCATAGAGACGTTTGATGAAATCCGGCATGACGTCCTCCTTTTGCGTCGAGTGTGAACCCGTCCGCATAAAAGAGGCGTCGGGAATCCGCGCATTCTTTTATGCGCGGCTTATTTTTCCATCTGTTTTTCGATATCGCCCTTGTTCCCGAAATGTCGCTTAAATCGTTTCTCCAACAAGGGAGATATATATGCGCGGCATTTTGCTCTGGCTTCTCGGGCTTCCGATTCCGATCATCATCTTGCTGTATCTGTTCCACGTCATCTGAATTTAAGGATGCGCCCTGCGCTCTTTTATGGCATGATCGGCGTCCCTCCGACGGAGCCATCGTCCGATGAGCGACAAACAACTTAATCTGGCCCTGCAGGGCGGCGGTTCGCACGGCGCCTATACCTGGGGCGTGCTCGACCGGTTGTTCGACGAAGAAGATATCGTCCTGACCGGCATCAGCGGCACCAGCGCCGGGGCCATGAACGCCGCCGTCGCCTCCAGCGGATTCCGCGCCGGGCGGCATAGGGGCGCCAAGGCGGCGTTGGCGGAGTTCTGGGGCGCGGTCAGCGCGGCGGGGGCCTTCAGCCCGCTTAAAACCACGCCGTTCGAGCATTGGCGCGACGGCTGGAATCTCGACGGGTCGATGAGTTACGAATTATTCGATCTCGCCACCCGCATGTTCTCGCCCTATCAGCTCAATCCGTTCAATCTCAACCCCTTGCGCGAAATTCTGGCGCGCGTCATCGACTGGAAACTGATCAATGACGGCGGCGATATCCCGCTTTTCATTACCGCCACGTCGGTGCGCACCGGGCGGCCGCGGGTTTTTACCTGCGGCGAGATCACGCCTGACGTGCTGCTGGCTTCTTCCTGTATCCCCATGTATTTCCAGACCGTCGAAGTCGGCGGCGAGGCTTACTGGGACGGCGGCTATATGGGCAACCCCAGCATATGGCCGTTGATTTACAATACCGATCCCCGCGACGTTCTTCTGGTGCAGATCAATCCCCTGGTGCGCGACGAAGTGCCGAAGAAGGCCAGCGACATCGTCAACCGCCTCAACGAAATCACCTTCAATTCCAGCCTTATCGCCGAAATGCGCGCGATCAATTTCGCGGCCAAACTGCTCGATGAAAATCACCTCGACGACAAGAAATACAAACGCATTTTGATGCATATGATCCCGGCACCCGGCGCCGCCTATAATCTCAACGCGTCGAGCAAGCTCAATACCGATATGCGTTTTCTGGAATCGCTGCGCGATATCGGGCGCGGCAATGCCGATATCTGGATCAAGGAAAACAAAGAGAGTATCGGCGCCAAAGCGACTGTCGATATCGAAGCGGTTTTCCTCGGCACCGGAAAAGCCGCCACGCCGCCGAAACGCGCCGTCAAGAAGGCTTCACGCCCCCGCTGAATGTTCCGTCATCTGGCGTTGCCGCATGCGGTAACGGGTTTTGTCGGCGTCGTTTGTGGCTGCAAAACAATGGGCGCAGGACACGCCTTCTTCGTAATGCGGGTGGGCTTTGTCGCTGTCGGCGAGCGGCGCGCCGCAGGTGAAACACATGCCATAGGAACCGGGGACGAGGCCGTGGCCGACGGCCATGCGCCGGTCGAACACATAGCATTCGCCCTGCCAGCGGCTTTGTTCGGGCGCGACGGTTTCGAGATATTTCAGGATGCCGCCCCTGAGGTGATAGACCTCGTCGAACCCTTCGGCGCGCATGAAAGCCGAAGCTTTTTCGCAGCGTATGCCGCCGGTGCAGAACATGGCGATTTTTTTGTGCCGCGCGGGGTCGAGGTTGGCGCGCACATAATCGGCGAACTGGGTGAAAGTTTCGATCGGCGGAATGGCCGCGCCTTCGAAGCTGCCGATGCCGGTTTCGTAGCTGTTGCGGGTATCGAGCAGGGTGATTTCCGGATCGTCGAGAAGATTATTCCAGTCACTAGCCTCGACATAAGTTCCGGCCAGCTTCGCAGGATCGGCAACCGGTTGTTTAAAGGTGATGATCTCGCGCTTGAGACGGATTTTCAGCCGGTTGAAAGGTTTCGCTTCGGCGGCGGAGAATTTCACATCCTCGCGCGGCAGGCCGGTGCGTTGATGAAGGATGCCGAGCATCGCCTCGATGCTGTCGGCGCTGCCCGCCAGCGTGCCGTTGATGCCTTCCGGCGCGATCAGCAAAGTGCCGCATAAATCGAGAGGTGCGAAAGCCTGCAGAAATTCCTGCCGCAAAGCGGGCGGATTTTCCAGCGCGACAAAACGATAAAAAGCGGCGATGCTATAGCTCATAATGGCTTTATCGCGTAAAAAAGCCGCGAAGGCAAAGCCAAGTTTGAGGGGCGGGCGTGGTTAAAAAAACCGGCAAAATCTGGTTCGTCTATGTGCTGGAATGTCGCAACAAGCGGCTTTATACCGGCATTACCACCGATCTCGAGGCGCGTTTGCAGAAACATAAAACCGGCAAGGGGGCGATGTTCACGCGCCTCAACCCGCCCTCGCATTTCATCGGCGCGGCTGTGTGCGCCGACCGTTCGGCGGCCAGCAGGCAGGAAGCCGCTATTAAAAAACTCAGCGCCGCCGAAAAACGCGCGCTGGCGGCAACATGGCCCGCGCGGGTTCAGGCCGCGCCGGGCAGCACCACCGTCTGACTCCAATATTGCAAAGTTCTTTTGATGTCTTCGTAGAATTCGTTGAGATTGGAATTCTTCTGAATGAAACCATTGGCGCCCTGGGCGTAAGATTCCAGCATATCCTTGCGGCGCACGCTGTTGGTCAGCATGATGACGCTGAGGGGGCGCGTTTTGGGGTTGTCCTTAAGCTGCCGCAGCAAGGCCAGCCCATTGAGGCGCGGCATGTTGATATCCAGCACCACGAGATCGGGCGGTTCCGCGCCGCGCCTTGCCTTGATGAAATCGAGGGCTTTTTCCGAATCCTGCACCACATAGATATCGGCGGGCACGTTGCTGTTGGCGACCGCCTTGCGGAACAGAAGCTCGTCATCAGGACTGTCTTCGATCAAAAGGACGTTAAGCGTGCGGCCCGTTTTGCGGGCGATAACTTCGCGGCCCGTCTCCTCCCGGGGCGGCAGCGGCGCATCCTGATAAAAGTAATCGAGCCGGGCGTTAAGAATGCCCGCGATCTCCATCAGGCGCGGCATGGCGACGGTATTTTCGCCGCTTTCGTATCGCTGCACCTGTTGGTAGGATAGGCCGAGGATGTCGGAAAGCTCGGCCTGCGTCATGCCCAGCTGTTTGCGGCGGTCCTTGATTTTCTGTCCGACATACTTGTCGAAACGTTTGTCGTCTTTATCCATCTTCGTGCCCGCTTGTATGTGATGCCCAGCTCCGCCCGTCTTTCGCAGATATCCGCCGCGCCGCGCCGCAGCTGGCTCGCGATCGCGGCGCTGCTTTTCATCAGCTTCGTTTACGTGCTGGCGGCGTTGACTTTGCTACGCTCCCAGCATGCCGAAATTGTCTTTACCGAGCAAGAGCGGCGTGGTCTCGAAGATTACCGCCGCCTGCTCCCGCTTTACCTCGATTTGCAGCGCAGCGGGAATGTGCAGGACGTCGTGCAAGGTCTTGCCCCGACGCCGCCCGCGCCCGACGCCGAAATATGGCAAGCGGCGCGGCAGGCTTTGACGGATGCCGATCCTCTCCCCGATGCCGCCGCCGCCACGCTGATTCTCAGGCGGCTGATCCGCGATATCGGCGACCGCTCCAATCTCATTCTCGACCCGGGAATGGCGAGTTACTACGCCGTCAGCCTTTTGTTCAACGATGTCCCGTTGCTGGCGGCGGGTACATTCACCCGCGCCGACAGGGACGGTTTCGATCATGCCGTTGCCATTCTGTCGTCGCGGCAGATGCCCGAGGCCGCCGCCTTGCGCGCCGAGGCGGCCGCCAGCCCGCCCGATGAAACCGGGCATCGGGATAGTCTCGCCCATGCCGAAAATGTGGCCGCTGCCGCCGAACAAATCCTCGACCGTCTGCTGTCGGCGCGGCTGGCGCGGCAGCAGCAGCGCTACAGCGATATGGTTTCCATCATCGCCGGCCTTTATTTCTGCCTGCTGGCGCTGATCGCGGTCGCCGCCCGCAATTATGTCAGCCGCCGCGAAGTGGCGCTGGCCGCCGACCGGCAGGCTTTGATCCGCGATCTGGCATCCAAGAATGATGAGCTGGAAAAATTCGTCTATGCCGCCGCCCACGATCTGAAAGAGCCGGTGCGCACCATGCATTGCTTCGCCACTTTGCTGAAAAACGAAGCCGGTCCGCAGCTCGACGCCGCCGCTGCCGGCTATGTCGAAACCATCGAACATACCGCCGGGCGCGCCGAGCAGATGATCAATGATCTCCTCGGCTATACGCAGGTGAGCGAAGAAGTTCTGGCGCTCGAAGCCTGCGACTGCGGGCGCGAGGTGGCGGCCGTCCTCGCCGATCTCAAACCTCTGGTGGCGGCGGCGCAAACCCGCGTCCGGGTCGAAAATATGCCCACCCTGCGCACCGTCCCTTCGATGTTCCGGCGCGTCATGCTCAACCTTATCGATAATGCCGTGAAGTACCGCAAGCCGGGACGGCCTCTTGACATCCGTATTGCGGCGGCGCGGGGCGAAGAAGGCTGGCTGTTCTCGGTCGAAGATAACGGCATCGGCATCGCCAGGGGTTATTCGGAAACCGTGTTCGAACCCTTCAAGCGATTGCATGCCGGGGCAGGCCCGGCGGGCAACGGCATCGGGCTGACCTCCTGCAAGAAAATCGTCGAAAGACTGGGCGGAAAAATAAGCATTCTTTCCGAACCGGGGCAGGGAACCACGGTTTCTTTTACCCTGCCCGATGAGGCCGCGCCGCCTGCCTTTCAGGCGCTTTCCTAAATCTCGTCTGACGGGCATTTGGGCGCAAAATACACGTCTCAGGCTCTTCGAATGACCGCCGCATGCGATACAATTGTGGCGCGAACGCTGCTTGATTCGCCCGGAATTCAGAGCTCTCTTGGTGGAGGGGGAAGGGGCTGGGGTCAAACCCAGCCTCCTTACCAAGATAAACTAGCCGCGCGGCCACAGGCCCGGCATCCCCTTTAAACTCAATATCGGTGCGCGTGGCTGCTCAGCCGGTTTTTTGCTGGCGCGGCAGGGCCGCCCTTTCTTCCGCCACCAGACCGACAATCTGTTCGACCTCTTCCTCGCGCATGAAGCCGTGGAAGGGCAGGCCGATGATGGCGTTGTTAAGTGCTTCGGCATGGGGCAGGGCGTCGGCTTTTTCGACGTTTGCAAAATGCGGATGATGCGGCAAAGGCGGCCAGTAACTGCGATGCGCCGGAATGCCCTGTGCGTCGAGCGCGTCGATCAGATGCTGCGCTTCGGGACGGTCGAGTTTCAGCATCAGGCTGCTGGTCACCGCGCGGGTGACGTCTTTCTGCAGCCCCGAGGCGAGCCCATGATCTTCCAGCGCCGCGATATAAAAATCGAGCACGCGGCGACGGCGCTGCTTGATGCCTTGCCAGCGCGCGAATTGGGCCAGCGCCACCGCACCGTGATATTCGCTCAGCTTGGCGTTGGTGCCGCAATCCATGGCGATGCGGTTCTGCGTGCTGAAATTACTCATCTGCCGCGCGGCGAGAATGAAAGCGGGGTCGCGCGCCGCCAGAATGCCCCCCTCGCCGATACCGAAAGGCTTGGTGGCATGCATGCTGTAGGCGACGATGCAGCGTTCCGGCACCGGCTGGGCTTCCAATGCGGCGGCGGCGTCGATGAGAACCGGAATGCCGGTTTCGCGGCTGAATGTATCCCATCCCTCGACCGGCACGCCGTAAACCGCGACCGGCATTACCGCGTCGATCTTGCGCCTGGATGCGATGGCGCGCGCGATGGCGGGAGTCAGCGTCCAGCTGACCGGATCGATATCGGCGAACAAGGGCGTCGCCCCCGCTTCTTCGATGGCAAAGGCGCTCGACGGAAAAGTGACGCAGGGCACCAGCACGGTGGCGCCCGGACGGAGGCGCAGAAGCCTCATGCCAATCACCAGCGCCTGATGGCACGACGCAAGCGTGGTCAGGGCGATCGGCCCCGCCTGCGGGAAAGGGTCTTTGACGCTGAGATAGGCCTGCAATTTTTCTTCGAATTCGCAGACCAGCGGGCCGAAATTGGTATACCAGCGCGCCGTGTCGATGCGCCGCAGATAGGGCAGAAGCTCATCCGCCGAGGGCAAATCCGGTATCATGAAACGCGGCATCGTCATGGGGGAAGGCTTTCGGACAAAGGCAAAGGGGTACCGGCAATTCGTTTGTGCGCCCCCTTTATGCGGCAGGCGGCGCGGTTATTGATAGGAGCGCGGGCACATCCTCCACAGGGAAGGGAACCGCGCCATTTCTTATGACAGATTTACATATCGACGGCTATGCGGCCATTTAGGCGTAATTTCTTAGTCCGATCAAGGGCTAACTTGCCGGCGTCGGGGGTTTCCGAAATTCCCGCCCATTGGCGCGCCTGGCTCAGGCGAATCGCCCCGTGCGCTCCCTAAAATTTGCGAGGATAAGCCCTGCGGAATTTTGAATATCGCGATGCTGAACTTGACCAGGCTTTGATGCGATACATGTGTATTCAAAAAAGCGGTTTTTGATGACGCGCCGGATTTTACATCTATATTTAGTTATCGATTTTTCGCGTCAAAATCCCGCAGGTTCTCCCCGTGATCCACCCGGAACAGATAAGAGCGGCGCGCGCCATGCTGAGCCTTAGCCAGCGGCAACTGGCGAAAAAAGCCGGCGTTTCGGTGGCCACGCTCAACAATATCGAACGTGGCGCGCAGACCGACCCCAAGATCAGCACGATTACCGCCATTCAGCAGGCGCTGGAATCGCGCGGCGTCGAATTTACCAATGCCTATGAAGGCGCCGGGGTGTTGCTCAAACCGATGCGCAACGGCGACGCCGGCGCCACCGTCCTGATCGTCGATGACAGCCGCGAGGACCGCCTGCTGTATAAAAACTGGCTCGGCAAATCGGCGCATAAAAAATACCGCGTGGTCGAGGCCGACAATGCCCGCTCCGGATACGGCGCCTTCATCGAAAGCCATCCCGATTGCATCGTTCTCGATTTCAAGATGTATGGCAGCGACGGTTTCCAGATGCTCGCCGAAATGAAGAAAGATCATGTCCGTTTGCCGCCCATCGTGTTTGTCACCGGGCTGCATAACGACGTGCTGAAGGAAAGCGCGGAACGTCAGGGCGTCGCCGCCTATCTCGAGAAAAAGAACCTGACGAAAGAAAGGTTTCATGAGGCCATTGAGCGAGCGCTCGCCTGAATCCAGCCGCGACCGGCTGCAGGCGATAGTCGACAACGCTTTGGATGGATTGATCACCATCGATAAGCGCGGCCTTATAGAAACGTTCAACCCGGCATGCGGGCGTATTTTTGGCTATACCGCCGAAGAGGTGGTGGGGCAGAACGTCAAAATGCTGATGCCCGAGCCCTATCACAGCGAGCATGACGGCTATCTGCATAATTACCAGACCACCGGCCAGCCCAAGATCATCGGCACGCCGGGACGCGAAGTTTCCGGGCGCCGCAAGGACGGCACGGTTTTTCCGCTCGATCTTTCCGTCAGCAGTTTCGAGCTTGAAGACGGCGCGCATTATTGCGGCATCATCCGTGATGTCAGCCTGCGCCAGCTATCGGCCCAGCATCTGAAGGACGAGAGCGAGCGCGTGCTGGCGATCATGAAAACGGTGCTCGACGGCGTCATCACCATCAGCGACCGCGGCCTGATCCAAAGCTTTAACCCGGCGGCGGTGCGTATTTTCGGGTATGAGCCGGAAGAAGTCATCGGTCAGAATGTCAAAATCCTGATGCCCGAACCCTACCATTCCGGGCACGACAATTATCTGCATAATTATCTGACGACCGGCGAGAAAAAGGTCATCGGCATCGGCCGCGAAGTCAGCGCCAAGCGCAAGGACGGCTCGATTTTCCCGATGGAGCTCGGCGTCAACGAAATGAGCATTCAGGGCGAACGCATGTTCGTCGGCACCATTCGCGATATCACCGAACGCAAAAAAGCGGAACTCGAGATCAAGCGTTACCTCGCCTCGCTCAAGCGCAGCAATCAGGAACTCGACGATTTTGCTCATATCGCTTCGCATGATTTGAAAGAACCGCTACGCGGCCTCAGCAACAACGCCATGTTTCTAAAGGAAGATGTCGGCGACAGGCTCGACCAGGCCTGCGTCAAGCGCCTTGATCGCATGGTGTTCCTGTGTGAGCGGATGGAACGTCTCGTCAACGACCTGCTTTATTTCTCGCGTCTCGGGCGGCAGGAACTCGCGGTGCAGCGTACCGATCTCAACGAGGTCGTCAGGGATATCGAATCCATGATGGAAAATACGCTGCATGAAACACACACAACCATCGTTATCGACCTGGAATTGCCGGTCATTACCTGCGATTTGCCGCGTGTAACCGAGGCTTTCCGCAACCTGATCACCAACGCCATCAAATATAACGACAAGCCCGAGAAACGGATTGCCATCGGCTATGAATTTATCAATGGCGAACGCGCTTATTACGTGCGCGATAACGGCATCGGCATCTCCGAACAATTTCATAGCGACGTGTTCCGCATCTTCAAGCGCCTGAACGACGAAGATGACAGCGTCAAGGGCACCGGCGTTGGCCTGACCTTCGTCAAGAAAATCGTCGAACGCCATGACGGCCGCATCTGGATCGACTCGAAAGTCGGCGAAGGCACCACTTTCTATTTCACCATCAACCAGCCCCGGGAGCATGATTTATGAACGCTTTGGCCAATATTCTTCTGGTGGAAGACAATCCCGATGATTTCGAGGCGACGTCGCGCAGCCTGCAGAGAAATCATTTCGTCAATCCGGTGCGCTGGTGCCGCACCGGCAGGGACGCCATCGACTATCTGCGCCACGGGGGCGTTTACGCCGGCGACGCCAAGGTTTTGCGGCCCGATCTGATCCTACTCGACCTCAATATGCCGGGCATCGACGGGCGCAAGGTTCTGGAGATTATCAAATCCGACGACGATCTGAAATCGATCCCGGTCGTTGTTCTGACCACCTCGCGCGACTCCAAGGATGTCGATCAATGCTACGCCATCGGCGCTAATACCTATATCCAGAAGCCGGTCAGTTTCGAAGGGCTGACGCAGGCGATCGGCGCCATGAAGGATTACTGGTTCGGCATTGCCATCCTTCCCCGCACGGAATGAGGAAATCATGATCGATCAGCCCATCAGTATCCTCATCATCGACGACAGTCCCGACGACCGTGAAAATTATATCAGGCTCCTCAAGAAAAATGCCGAAGTGGCTTTTCGCTGCCACGAAACCGGCGAAGGGCAGGCGGGCCTTGCCGCCGTCAATGAATTGAGGCCCGATTGCGTGCTGCTCGATTATTCCCTGCCCGGCGCCAACGGGCTCGAGGTTTTAAAGACGATCAAGGCGCAGAAACATGTCGTGCCGGTTATCCTGCTGACGGGGCAGGGCAGCGAGGCGATCGCCGTGCAGGCGATCAAGCTGGGCGCCGACGATTACCTCGCCAAATCGGCGATGACGGTGGAAAGCCTGTGCCGCTCGATCCGCATCGCCATCGAACATAATTATCTGCAGGGCAGGATCGACGAACAGACCGCGCTGCTGCTGAAAAATGAAACCCGTTATCAGCAATTGATCGACGGACTGCACGATCATTCTTTTTGCTGGATCGACAAAGAAGGCCGCGTCGAAAGCTGGAACAGCGGGGCCGAAAGAATGATGGGCTATAGCGAAAAGGAAATCATCGGCCAGCCGGTGTCCCTCTTCTATACCGAAGAAGACCGCCGCGCCGGCAAGGATGCCGCCGCGCTCGCCAACGCCCTCACCACGGGCAAATTCACCTGCGACCGCTGGCACATGCGCAAGGATGGCAGCCAGTTCTGGTGCAACGTTCAGGTCGATGCCCTGCGCGACAATGAGGGGGCGATCGTCGGATTCATCAAGGTGACGCACGACATCACCGAACGCCGCGAGGCCGAACTGGAACGCAACGCGCTGATGGAAAAACTGATGCGGTCCAACACGGAACTGGAACGCTTCGCCTATGTCGCGTCGCACGATATGCAGGAACCCGTGCGCATGGTGATGAATTTCAGCCGCATCATCGCCCGCGATTACGCGGATAAATTCGACGAAGAAGGCCGCGAATATCTGCAATTCGTGACCGAATCCGCCGACCGTATTCACGATATGATCGACGACCTGCTCGACTACGCCCGCATGGGCAGCGAGGATACCGGCATGAGCCTGGTCGACGGCGATGGCGAGCTCGGCCATGTTCTCGACAATCTCGCCGAACTTATCCGCGAGACCGGGGCCGAAGTGACGCATGATGTTTTGCCGTCCTTTCACGGGAATCCCGTGCAGTTCATGCGCCTGATGCAGAACCTGATTTCCAACGCCATCAAATACCAGCCGCCCGGGAACAAGCCGGTGGTGCGCATCGGCGTCGAGGATCAGGGCGACAGCTGGCGCCTCTCGGTGGCCGACAATGGACTTGGCGTCGACGAGGCGTTCGCCGAGAAAATTTTCGAACCCTTCCGCCGCCTGCATAGCTGGGAACAGATCAAGGGCACCGGCCTCGGCCTCGCGGTATGCCGACGGATCGTCGAAAATCACGGGGGCAGGATCGAGATGAAATCGGCGCCGGGGCGGGGCAGCACTTTCTTCGTCATCCTGCCCAAACAACACCTCAACAGGCAGATGGTCGCATGAGCCTCAGTCCCGTCGCCAGCAAGAAACGCAGCGCCGAAATCCTTCTGATCGAGGATAATCGCGGCGACGCGGTCCTGGCCGCGCGTGCTTTCCGCGAGGCGCATGTGCCCACGCATATGAGCCTGGCGGCCAGCGCCGAGGAGGCGCTCGGCATGCTGCGCCACGAAGACGGTTATGAAGCCTGTGCGCCGCCCGACCTGATTTTGCTCGACCTCAATCTGATGCGCATGCACGGCCACGATTTTCTGAAAATCGTCAAGGCGGACGCCCGGCTGCGGCACATTCCGGTGGTCGTGCTGTCGAGTTCGCGCGCGCTGCACGACGTCATCGCCAGTTACGATGGTTATGCCAGCGGTTATATCGTCAAGCCCCTCGGGCTTGAGCCTTACAGGGAGCTGGTCACGGCGGTCGAGCAGTTCTTCTTCCGGCAGGCCACGCTGCCCGATGCCGCCGATCTCGAACCGAACGGAGGGTTGCTATGAACAGGATGCAAAGCGAACCGGAAATCGCCAGCGAATTCCGAGATTATGTTTACGGCGTTTCGCACGATGTCAGCGCGCCGGTGCGGGCGATGGTCGAATTTTCCCGTCTTTTGACCGGCGACCATGTCAGCCATCTTGACGAAGAAGGCCGTCTCTATCTGTCACTCATCATCGATAATGGCGAGAAATTGCAAAAAATGATGGCGGGCTTGCTCGATTATTCGCGCCTCAATACCGAAGCGCGGCCTTTCGCCCCCGTCGATTGCGACGCGGCGGTGAAGGACGCGCTGTTGTCGCTCGACGACATTATCCGCGCCAAGCAGGCGCGGATCGAATGCGGGCCGATGCCCGTGATTATCGGCGACGCTACTCAAATCTGGCAGTTGTTTGTGGCGTTGATCGACAACGCGCTCAAATTCCAGCAGGCCGGATCGATTCCGCACATCAAGATTGCGGCGGAGAAGCATAAGGATATGTGGCAATTTTCCGTGAGCGACAACGGCATCGGCATCGACGAGCGTTTTCGCGAGAAAATTTTCACCGTCTTCCAGCGCTTGCATTCAGGCGATGATTTTCCCGGTATCGGCATCGGCCTCACGCTGGCGCGCAAGATTGTGCGCCGTCATGGCGGCGAGATCCGGGCCGAATCGCATCCCGGTCCCGGTGTTACGTTGCTTTTCACTCTCCCGGTTCAGGGCATCGTCGCCGGATAGGCATAAAACCTACGCGCGCGCCTTATTCCAACACCGCCGTATGCCGCGTTTTTAAGGTTGGGTAAGGGCTTGGTGGGATACTGCGACGGTAACTCGAATCAAGGTCGATGAGCCATGAAAGCTTCTTCCGCCTTACACATTCTTCTGGTGGATGATTCCAGAGGCGATGCTCTGATGATCGACCGCGCCATTCATCAGGTGATGCCTGAAGCGTGCGACGTGCAGCGCGCCGAGACTTTGGCCGGAACTTTGAGACTATTGTCCCAGCATCATTTCGATGTCGCCCTGCTCGATCGCTCGCTGCCCGACGTCGTCGGCAACAGCGGCCTGCAAAGCATCCAGAACATGGCGCCCGATTTGCCGGTGGTGTTCCTGACCGCCTATAAAAGCGAGAATGCGGCGCTGGAGGCGATCGAGCAGGGCGCGCAGGATTACCTGTTCAAGGACAAGATCGACGGCCCCGCCATCAAGCGCGCCATTCAGTTCGCCATCATTCGCAAGCATTTCGAAAGCACCCTGCAGATGCAGGCTAATTTCGATCCTTTGACGGGACTTGCCAACCGCATGTCGTTCGAAGGCAGGCTCGAGATGGCGCTGGAACGGATGAAGCGCCGCGAAGGCAGCATCGGCGTCCTGTTTCTCGATCTCAACCGGTTCAAGCCGGTCAACGATACATATGGGCACGCGATGGGCGACCGGCTGCTGGTGGAAATCGGGTCGCGCATCAAATCGTGCCTGCGGCCCTATGATGCCGCAGCGCGCTTCGGCGGCGACGAATTCGCGGTGCTGATCGAGGATATCGCCGCGCCCGAACAATGCGCCGGCATTGCCCGCAAAATGATCAATGCCATCGAACAGCCTTTCGCGAGTTCTGGCATCGATCTTAAAGTAGGGGTCAGTATCGGCGTCGCCATCTGCGGCGCGCCCCTCACCTGCGGCCGCGAGGAACTGATACGCCGCGCCGACGCCGCCATGTATGCGGCCAAAGCCATGCCAGAAAGCGCCTGCCGGTTCTGGGATGGGTCGTCGCCGGTCGCGTCTCAGGCCCTGAAGTTCGAGACGCGCGACAAAATCGGATTGATCTCGCCGATGTCGAGCGGTTTGGCCAGGCATCCGTAAATCGGCAAACCCCGGTAATCCGTTTTCAGTTTGTCGGAAGGCCGCACCCCGCTGATGATGGCGATGGGAATCGTCTGCATCGGCCCCGGCGCATGCGCGAGATATTCCAGAATCGCGAGCCCGTTCGTGCCCGGCAACCCCATATCGAGCAGGAGCAGATCGGGCATCCGCGTCTGCATGCAGTTGCCGAGATAGGGCATGACGTCGTCGCCATGCGTGATGCGGTCGAGGTTATAGGGAATCTGCGTGGCGTTGATGCGCTGGATGGTGAGGAGCGTATCGCTGTAATCATCCTCGACGAGAAGGATGTTGAGCATGCCGTCATCGTCAGTCATGTAGGGAACGCTGAAAGGCAGTAATTCCTGCCGGTAAGCCCGGTTGTCGTAAAGCTGGGACATTATAGCCTCCGCGCCAATGAGTCGGTTTTGAATAGACCTGAGTCTAAGCGCGCAGGGCGAAGGGAGTGCTAAGAGAAACGGCACAAAGGCCTATCGCGATAGGCTTTCGTCGCCGGAAGCAGGAAAGGTTAGACCGAAGGCTTTTCGCGCGGCCCGGTGAATTTGGGCGCGGGTACCAGATCGTCGACGGCCCCGGGGGCCATTGCCTGCATCGCCTTCAGCGACGGCACGGCACCGCCAGCCGGTCCGGCAAGAGCAGGGCCGTTTTCGTGCGAGAGCGTTTGCACAGCCAGTTTGTCCGCCATATCTTTAGGGACGCCACTTTGCTGTAGGATGAGCGATAACGTATCCGATTTGACGCCGCCCTGAATAAGTTCCTGGACAGCACCCTGACCTTCTGGCGAGTTGATGAACTCGATGGCCTGCTGGCCGGTCATAGTCAGCTGATAGACTGCATTGAGGCGCTGCGCCCCGCGCCCCATCTCAGCGGCCTTGACGACCATATCTGCTGTTTTCTCGCTATCCACAGTTTTTTGGACGACTTCCGCAACTTTGGTGACACCGCGCATTGCCTTCAATGAGGCTACGCCCCCTTCGATAAGAACGTCGCCTGCACCGGCCGTCGGTATGGCTACAAGGACGTCACCAACCAAGGAGACGGCGTCAACTGCACCCCACATGGCGGCCCAGCCGAAATGACTCATATCGCCGGTCTTGAGGCCTTCCTGAATTTCTTCATAGGAGGTGACGCCGGGTGCCAGCGTCGCAGCCGCGCTCACAACCGCGCCGCCGACATTCTGGAAGAAGGAGGATGTGCCGGCAGCTGCTGCATCGGACTGACTTCCAACCTGCCCGGTTGTCAGAAGAGACCCATAACGTTTTGCCATATAAGTGCTTGCTGCGGTGATAAATGAATTTACAGCAGCACTTCCTACCATCAGGCCGACGCCGGGCATGCGGTCTTTTGCGAATTGTCCGAGACCACGGCCTAGTCCGCTGCCAGTAACTTCGCCCATTTCTTCGGAAGCTGCCATAACAGGCGCTTTTTCCGGAGCAGGCGTTTTAAGTACCTCGTTGCTTGCCTCAGGTCTGGCAGCGTTGGTATTTGTCGCATTTTCTGGTGTGCCGGCCGCCTTCATTTTTTCTTGTTCTGCCAATTTTGCTTCGGCTGCATCTTGGGCACGGTCGGCGATTCTTCGGCCACGACCGTGCATCATCATATATTGGGACGCGGAAAGTCCGGCCATGCCATTGGGGCCATATGGATTTCCAGCGTTATTAAAATCATTCAGATCAGATTTCTTGCCGGATTCCAGTAGCCCCAGCAACGCCAGAGGGGCTGTATCGTCTTTATCCTTGGCCCGATTTTGCTCGTCGTCGCTGTTGTTTCGCGCGACAATGGCAAGCACTTTTTGTTCCAGCGCGGCATTGAGCTGCTCCGGAGTTCCCCCCAACATGTCATCAGGCGATGGCATAGAAAAACCCTCCCAAAAGGGGCAGCAGGAACAACAAGTGGTTTGCGGTCAGGCCGCGGACCGGCACGGCAGATACCGATTTCCCGCTGTTAAAATAAGTCCGCGCCATAAAATGCCTTTACAATTATTATGTAGGGCCAGATTATCATCCTTTGATTAATGATTCAATAAATGTAAAAAGCGATATAGTTTCAAATACTCAATAAAATGGCCGGTTTGGCCGTCGGGCACACCCGGTAAATTAATGAATGGTTCACGAATAAAAGCTATATCATTGAAGATAAAGGAGAGGCCTTTTTATGATGTTTTTTAAGAAATCTGCCGCCACGGCCCCTGCAGAACCCAAACGGCGCTCGACCTTAGGGCTCCTGTTTAACCCCGAAATCGGTGCTTCCGTTCGCCCGTTGGCTCAGGCCGTCGAGATGTTTTCGACGCTGGTTGCCATGGTTCTGGCGATGAATGGGCTGTTTCCGAAGGATCATCCTAACCTGACCGGTGCGCCTGAAGGGCGCCTTGGTCTTAAGCAGGTAATGGTTGTCGCGTATCGCCGTTTGTCTTTCACGCGCGCTGGCCTGCCCAAAGTGGTGTTGTTTTTCGCCGTCGCCGGCATGATGGTTTTCTCGGCGCTTGCGCTGCTGACTTTTGCACTGACTTTGTTCGTCGGCCATGCTCACGCGCAGGCCGCCACTTGCGATACCGGCAGTATGTTCGCCGCCTGCAGCCAGGGAACCGATCTGGCGCAAGGCTGGATGGATTTTCTGTTCAAGGGCAAACCGCTGCCTATATTCGTCGACACGAACGGTATTGCCGCTAATTATAGTAACGGCATACAAGGCGCTCTGATTACGGCACTGGGTTTTTACAGCAGCGCCATTCTTGTGCTGGCGGCCATCATTCTCTTCTATCACTTGACCGTGATGATCGTGCAGACGGCCCATAGCGGCGTGCCCATGGGTCAGGCCAGCAAGCAGATCTGGGTTCCCATCCGTCTGGTGTTCGCCATTGGCCTTCTGGTGCCGATTAATAACGGTCTCAGCAGCGGCCAGTTTATGGCGATTCAAATCGCCGAATGGGGTTCGGGGCTGGGCGATCAGGTCTGGAACCGCTTCGTCGACAATTTCGTAAAAGATTCTTATGCAGCACCGCCCGCGCCGATACAGTTGGGACTGGCCAACGGCTTGGTCGAAAGTGCCGCTTGCATGAAGATGTTCAACGCTATAACCGACCGCGCGGCGGGGGCAAGTGGTCCTGCTTTTTCCGCTAATCACATTACACCCGTCCATTTCGGGCAAGCGCCCGGTGTCGAAGGCTATAATTTTGAATCGCAAATCGGCGAAGAGCATGAATGCGGCGGTTATCAGGTAGGCCCTGCCGTCAATGGAACCGGCGTAGCGGCTACCTTAGGCAGTGCTGTGCATGCGGCGCAAATGGCCGCGATGCAGGCCGCCTTCACCAAAGCGAAAGAAGATGTTGATGCCGCCATGGTTCCGGGGCCGGCTGATGCCGATGGAAATCCTACCTACGCGTTTCTTGACTCAGGCGCATCCAAACCAGCCTACATGAACGTCTTGGACGACGTCGCAAATACCTACCAGGACAGCATCAACAAGGGGCTGCTGGCGGCTACCCAGAATAGCTTCAAGGCGTCCGACAACACGGACTGGACAGCAATGGGGTGGGTATCTGCGGGTGCTTATCTGAACAGGGTAGCTGGAGACGAAGCTGCTATTAACGACAGTGTGCGGGCGAGTGGTACGCCCAGTACCATTCCGGCGACCCTCAAATCCTTTCGTGGCAGTTGGAGCGATCCGGCGAGTAACTACAAGTCGGCGCAAAAGGGGATTACTGGCCTTATGGATTGGGCTCATCTGGCATCGGGCTATGTTACAGCCAATACCCAGGTTACCGGTTCGGCATCGTGCAACAATAATGTGTTTGAGCAGTTCATGAATGCCAAGGCTCATTTCGGCACCTCCATGGTCGACGATATGTTCATGATCGCCGATTATGAAGCGGCAGCCAATTGCGTCTGGCGACCCTATGTCGAAGGCAGCACGTCACCTCAGTTAGGGCTGCAATTGACCAGCGGCGATCCTTTTACAGAAATGGTTCGTCTTGGCCATGCAAATCTGAATACGGCCTATGATATTCTTAACAGCGTGATAGCTATTGAACTAGTTGCCGGTGGCTCAGACGGCATGGGAGAATTCTTGCAGCAATCCGTGGCCAACGATAAGGGATTTGGGCCCTTTGTCGGGACCGTAACGGGTGGTACCTTTAAATTGGCCGGCGCGGCCGCCAGGGTAATCGGCGGGGTGCTGAGCTTTCTCGGTCTGGTTTTCTTTGTCGCCGGATTTACGCTGGCCTATTTTCTGCCGCTTATTCCGTTTATACGTTTCTTTTTCGGCACCCTGACCTGGGTCGTTATGGTTATGGAATCGGTCGTGATGATTCCTCTCGTGGCGCTCGCTCATTTAAGCCCGGAAGGCGAAGGCTTGCCCGGGGCCAATGCCAAAGCTTCTTATTACTTCCTTTTCAATATCATGCTGCGCCCGGCTTTGATGGTGTTCGGCCTGATCTGTGGGTTGTTGGTATTCATGGCAGCGGTGTTCTTTATGAACAAACTCTATGGCCTAGCGATTACCCCGACCACTGTGGGTGATGTGCATCCCTTCATGTCGCATCTGGTTTTCAGTGTCCTGTATGTCGCGCTGCTTTATATTGCGGCAAATAATTCGTTTAAACTTGTGAATACTTTCTCTGATCACGCAATGTCCTGGATGGGTGGGCAGGCCGCGCCCAAGGAATCGATCGGCGAAGCCGAACATCTGGGGCAGTCTATCTCGCTGGTATCCGGCTATGCTGGCCAGCAGATGTTCACCCAGCTTACGCAGGGTGCGCAAGCCGGGGGTAAGGCATTGGGCGGCGTATTAGGTGGTACTGGCAAAGTGATTGGCAAACACAGGGGTAACGTACAGAGCGGCAACGCAGCTCTTTCAGCTTTTAATGGTGCTGAATTTGAATCGCAGATGAAGGGTTATACACATTGGGGCGCGAACGGAAAGAAGCTACCGAATAATACGGTCCGCCCCATTCCTCCTGCGAGTGCGACGGACGATGGTTTCTATAAATCTGGAAAAAGCATGCTAGGCGATAGCTCAGCGGCCCCTGCGACGGGTTCGCCGCCCGCATCGACTCCCGATGAGGGTGGGGATGCCGGTACCTGAGCGGAATAGCTGAGATTTGTTACTGTCCCCGTTCAACTCTTTTAATGCGTGATTGTCTGTCGTACTCAGGCAAAACGCAGTTCTAGCCGCCCGGAGTGAAAGCTGGTGCTGTCGCATAGACGGTTTGCGTGTTATTCTGCTGGGCTCGCGGAAGGGGACCCACGGCGCCTACTGGAACATAACCGCTTTGTGTAGTGACCTGACCATCACTGCCATAAGTCAGAAATGATACGGCGCAGAATGGCGCGGCGCAGCTCTCGACGTGAACCATTGTATTTTTCAGAAGTGTAAAGGCCCTATGCTGAGGGCTGCTGTCTCCGAAAACAGCGGTATCATCAAGGAGCGTTGCATAGCTGTTGTTGACGACCTTTGTCTTGCCGTGCAGGTCACGCTTCAGATTATCGCTTGCGGCTGTTTGCAGATCGTTGGAGACCTGAGTCAATTCAGCTTGCGCCGTCATAAGTCTCTCATCATCAACTTTGCTTAGCCAGCCAGAAACGGTTTTGCCGTTTTGCAGATAGGTAACGCCCATATAGCCATTCTTTTCCACGAGTGTTCGGGTAGCGGCATCAGCGGTTTCTATCTGGCACACAGCATTGCCCCCTGGTGCCGCTAGAAGAGCAATCGGCACTGCAGGACTAACATAAGCAGTGACGCCCAGAGCCGGGCTTTGCCGCACGAATAGGGCCGCATTGGTTGGCTGGATGGCGCAGTTAGGCAGCGACTCTACAGAGATGGCGACAGGCGCCGCTATAGCTGAAGCAGCGGGAATTGAAACCGTCGATGGCTTGGTCGCTGCCGCGGGGGCCGGCGTAACCGGCGCGGCCACGGGTGCCGTTGTTGTCGATATCGCCGGAGTTGGGGAATTATCAGGAGCTTTGACGGGCTGGTTTTGTGGGATCGTGCTGGCAGCACCAAGCATTAATAACCCAGCGCCCAAGCTGCCGAATGCGGCTTTAGGGCCTAGTTCCCAAACGCCTTTGGCGAATAGCGCGCTAATCCCAAGGGTACCCCAGATAGCTGCCGGAGCCGGAATGGCCCAACCTGCATAGCCAAAAAAAGACCCCAGGGGACCGACACTCTGCCCGACCAGATTGACGAGAGCAAAGCCACACACACCAGCGGCAGCGACTTCAAAAACTCTCAAGATAGGGGTTTTGAGGTCCACTTTTGTTGCGCGCGGAGCCGGAGCCTTGCCGCCTATCGAACCCGCGGGGCGCTGCTGTGGGCTGGCTTGCTGGGGGCCCGGTTGCGCGGCTGGTTGTTGTGGCGTAGTGCCTGGCTGTGCGCCTGATGTGCCGGGACCAGGCGCAGGGGTCGCGGGTTGCGCCGGTTGTGCTCCCTGCTTCTGTTCTTCCGCGATGATGTAGTTCGCGGCCCGATCAGGCATTGGTTGCAGGCGATCTCGAAGTCTCTCCATGTATTTAAGAGCCCCGGGCACGTCGTTAATCGTGGCATTTGGAGCGACAATGCGTTGGCGAACATTATCAGATTCTATTTTAAGCTTACCGGCAATTTGGTCGGCGAGAGGTTGCGGGTATTTCTGGCGCTCGTTTTTCTGTATTGTCTGCGCAAGAGCATCCATATCATTGACGAGGACTGTAGTGTTTGCGCGGACGGTATCCATATTGGAGAGGCGTTGAATAACGTCAATCTTGGTCAGGATGATCGTCAAATCGATGCTCAATCGTCCTTTGATTTTATCGCTCTCCGCCATATGAAAAACCTCTCCGCCATATGAAATATGCTTAAATTGTTGGGGGATTTTAACCGATGGGTCTTTAATTATCCATTACGTATTTAGTTTCTCTTTGATTTCACGGTTCATCGCCATGCCGTCATTCTTTCTTAACCATAAACGGCCTGCTCAAGACCCATGTCCTTAAGAGCTTATTAATCGTGCCCCTGCATAGGCGGCTGGCCAAAATGCCACAGCCTCGAAATCTATCGGCCACTTGATCTGGATCATCCCGCGCCGCGCGGCCGCTCCCTAGGGTGAAAAAAATAACTCAGGGAGAAAGATCATGCGCGTTAACAAAGCAATTCTGGTGGCAGGCGTCATGGCGGTTGCATCCATCGCCCCCGTTCATGCCGATGAAGCCTATAAAGGCTTTCAGGCCGGCGATATCATGGTGCGCGGGCGCATGCTGGCGGTGATACCGGATGTCAGCAGCTCGGTCTCGGGTATCGGCGGCAGCGTCGATGCGTCGAACTCGCTGGTGCCGGAAGTCGATGCCAGTTATTTCTTCACGCCCAATTTCGCGGTCGAAGGCATCGCCGCCGTGACGCGCCACCATCTGCGCGACAAAGGGTCGAGCGCGGGCGATGTCGATCTCGGCCATGTCAGCCTGTTGCCGCCGACCCTCACCGGCCAATGGCACTTCATGCCCGATCAGGCTTTCAGCCCCTATGTCGGCGCGGGCGTGAATTACACGGTCTTCTTCGATGCCCAGACGGCGCCGGGCAGCATCGCGCACACGGTCAAATATCGCGACGGTTTCGGCGGCGCGGTTCAGGCCGGCTTCGACTATCATCTGGCGGGCAACTGGTACGCCAATGTCGACGTCAAGCATCTGTTTCTGTCGACCAAGGCCAAGATCAATGGCGGCGCGGTCGAGAGCAACGTATCGCTCGACCCCACCATTGTCGGCGTTGGCATCGGTTACAAATTCTGAGGGATGAGGTTGCGGCGGTCTGGGTGAAAAACCTAGGCCGCCCGTGACGCCAGCATCGGCGAACCGGGCGTGTAAGCATCGAACAGCGAACATATAACGCGTACCGCCATGCGATGCGGCGTGGTCAGGCATAACGCATAACCGTCGCGCGCGACGATGCCGCCTTTCTCGAAGGGCTTCATTTTTTCCAGCGTCGCTGCGAAAGTTTCGACCGGATAATCGAAGGCGCGGCATATCGCTTCGATATCGCAGGACAGGCTGCACATCAGCTGTCCGATGATGGCGCGGCGCACGCGGTCTTCGCGCGAAAGAAGAAAGCCGCGATGCACCGGCAGATCGCCCCCGGCGACAGCGGATTGATAGGCACGTTCGTCGCGTTCGTTCTGGAAATAGCCCGCTTCCGTCTGGCTGATCGACGAAGCGCCGAAACCGAGCAGCGTTCCCGCCTCTTCCATATAACCCTGGAACCCGCGATGCAGATGCCCGGCGCGCCAGGCCTGCGCCAGACTGTCGCCGTAACGCGCGAAATGGTCGATGCCGATGGCTTCATAGCCCCGGCTGACAAGGATGCCGCGCGCGGCCTGATCCATCGCCAGACGCTGGCCCATATCGGGGATGCCGTGCGGCTCAAGGGCTTTCTGATGTTTCTTAAGGGCGGGCACATGGGCATAGGCGAATAACGCGATGCGGTCAGGGGAAAGATCGGCGGCGCGCCGACAGGTATCGGTGAGGATCCCCACCGTCTGTCTGGGCAGGCCATAAAGAAGATCGAAATTGATGTGATGTATGCCCGCCGCGCGCAACTGGGCGCATAAAGCCGCGACCATTTCATAAGGCTGCACACGACCGATGGCGGCCTGCACGCCGGGATCGAAATCCTGCACGCCGAGGCTGACGCGGGTGACGCCGCAGGCCGCCAGATTTGCGACCTGTTCGCGCGAAGCCAGGCGCGGGTCGAGTTCCATGGCGATTTCGCGGATGGCGGAGAAATCGAATTGCGCGCGCAAATGCTCGAACAGCCCGAGCATATCGGATGCGGGCAGGGCATTGGGTGTGCCGCCGCCGAAATGCAGGCTGGACAAAGCGCGCCGTCCGGTAATCGCCGCGACAAGGGATATTTCGCGTTTCAGCGCCTCCATATAAGCGTGGATGCGTTGCGGGCGGTTGGTAATCAGGGTGTTGCAGCCGCAATAGAGGCATAGATGGCGGCAGAAAGGGATGTGGATATAGACGGAAACCGCCTGTCCCGCTGGGATTTCCTGCAGGGAGCGGCGGTAATCCGCGGCGCCTGCCTCGGCATGGAAAAAGGGCGCGGGCGGATAGCTGGTATAACGCGGCGCGGGCTTGCCGAGCCAGAGGGCGGTGGAGGCTTGCATGCTGCGGTCTTTACCAGCATCGACAGGATTTGCGTTTGAGCCAGATCAAGTCTTAGGTTACATAAAGGTCAACCTGTGGCGGACCCGATATGGATTTGGACGTTTCCTCGATTGATGCGCTTGCCGCATTGCCCCTGTTTCAGGGGGTTGAACCTGCTTTGCTGCAGGGCTTGCTGGCGACCGCGCGTTTCGTCCGCCATGAGAAAGGCGCCGTTTTTCTGGCGCAGGATCAGCCGGTGACGCGCTTCTATGTGGTCGTCGAAGGCTGGTGCGCAGCCGCCAAGGGTAATGCCGAAGGACAGGAAACCATCCTGCAGATTTTCCGGCGCGGCGATTTCCTGCCCGAACCCGACCGCGACGCCGGCGACGAACCCAGCCCGCTCAATCTGCTGGCGCTGACGCCCTGCGTGCTGCTGATGCTGCCGCCCAGCATCGTTCGCAACGCCCTTGATCGCTCGCCCGCTTTCGCGGCCAATATGCTGGCGGCCGCGGTGCGGCGGTCGCAGGAATTGCGCGACCATATCGAGCAATTGACGCTGCGCAACGCCGAGCAGCGCATCGGGCGCTTTCTGCTTCAGGTGCGGTTCGGCGCCGATCAGGAAGGCAAGGATATCGTTCTGCCGTTCGACAAATCGCATATCGCGTCCTATCTCGGCATCAAGCCGGAGACTTTGTCGCGCACCTTGCAGTTCTTCAAGGAAAACGGCTTCGTGGTCGAGCGCAACCACCTCATCATCCCCGACCGGCAGGCTTTGTGCGATTACTGCGATTCTACGACCATGAAAATCTGCCGCTTCGCCCATGGCGAAGATTGCGTGCATTCGTCCCATGGCGACGCCGCGACCCTTTAATTCGCACCGAGAATCGCCAGGGTTTGATCTAAATCAAGGCGCGGCCGCCGCGAATGGCGTTTGTAAGATGTCAGGAAAACGCATCTCACGGGGACGCCTTGCTCAATCTCGATGCCTTGAAAGCAGCGCCGGTCACGACCGAGCCCTTCCCTTACATGGCGGCGTCGAACGCCGTCGAGTCCGGAGCTTTACGCGCCATCTCCGCCGATTTTCCCCCTATCGACAAACCGGGCGTCTTTCCGCTGTCGGAAATCGATTACGGCGGCGCATTCGCGCAATTGATTGAAGATGTGCAGGGGGCGGATCTGGAAGTACTGCTGGAAGAAAAATTCGGCATGTCTTTGTCGGACAAACCGCTGATGATCACCGTGCGCGGCATGTGCCAGAAAAAAGACGGGCGCATCCATACCGACTCGAAAGATAAAATTCTCACCTGCCTTCTCTATCTTAATGATGCTGGATGGAGCGCCGAAGGCGGGCGGCTGCGTCTGCTGCGCGACGGGCGCGATCTTGACAGCACGATCGCCGAGATACCGCCCGACGGCGGCAATTTCGTCGCTTTCAAACGTACCGATCATTCGTGGCACGGCCATGCGCCGTTCGAAGGGCCGCGCCGCTATATCATGTTCAACTGGGTGCGGTCCGATCTGGCGCTCGCCAAAAATATCGGACGGCACAAACTTTCCGCGGCTTTCAAACGCATGGGGATTTTCGATGGCTATTAATTTTGGGGCTATGAACGCGGCCACCGCGCGGCGGCAACCGCCGCTCTCGCCGACATCGGGACATTTTCTCGCCAGTCTTGGAAGGGCCGCGCATCAAACGGCGCCGTTCGATTACTGGCTGCTCGATGACGCGTTTCCGGAAGATGTGGTCGATAGGGTGGCCGATCTGCCGTTTCTGCCGCCGGAAAATCCGTTGTTCGAAGGGCGGCGCGAATGCAACAATTCGACGCGGGTTTATTTCTCGCCCGAGAATCAGGACAAATTCCCGGTCTGCCGCGATCTCGTTGAGACGTTCAGCAACCCGTCGATTCTCGCGGCGATCGAGCGCATGACACACGCCGATGTGTCGAAAGGGCAGCTGCGCATCGAATATTGCCAGGATGTCGACGGTTTCTGGCTGGAGCCGCATCTCGACATTTCCGTCAAGCTTTTCACGATGTTAGTCTATCTGTCCGACGATCCGAACCTGTTCGACGCCGGCACCGATATTTATGATTCCACCCCCGAGCATCGACTGGTGGCGTCCGCCCCCTATGAAAAAAACAAGGGTTTGATATTCGTTCCCGGCACGAATACATGGCACGGTTTCACTAAACGTCCTATAAAGGGGCTGCGTAAATCCATCATCATCAATTACGTATCGCCGGAATGGCGCAATAAAGACGAATTGGCCTATCGGTGATGCGGGGAGTTTGCGTCATGTCACGTTCTTCGCTGCGCCGGGAGATTACCGGCATTCTCGTTATCAAGATCGCTATCATCCTTCTGGCCGGCTTCACGATTTTCGGCGCGGCGCACCGGCTGCATGTCGATAACGCGTTGATGACCCGCCACCTGCTTGGCCCTTCTTCTGAACCCGCGAGGTAACTTTATGCACACGCTCGATGTCGTTTCCCTGTCCCGCCTGCAATTCGCGCTGACGGCGCTGTATCATTTTCTGTTCGTGCCGTTGACGCTCGGTATGTCGTTCCTGCTGGCGATCATGGAAAGCGTGTGGGTGATGACCGGCCGCACCATCTGGCGCGACATGGTCAAATTCTGGGGCACTTTGTTCGGCATTAATTTTGCGATGGGGGTGGCGACCGGCATCACGATGGAATTTCAGTTCGGCACCAACTGGGCCTATTACTCGCATTATGTCGGGGATATTTTCGGCGCGCCCCTCGCCATCGAAGGGCTGATGGCGTTTTTCCTCGAAGCGACTTTCGTCGGCCTGTTTTTCTTCGGCTGGGATAAAATGTCGCGGTTGCAGCATCTGGTCTGCACCTGGCTGCTGGCTCTCGGCGCCAATCTGTCGGCTTTGTGGATCCTGATCGCCAATGGCTGGATGCAAAATCCGGTCGGCGCGCATTTCAATGTCGATACCATGCGCATGGAAGTTTCCAACTTCGGCGACGTGCTGTTCAACCCGGTGGCGCAGGCGAAATTCGTGCATACGGTCAGCGCCGGTTACGTCACCGGCTCGGTTTTCATCATGGCGATCAGCGCGTGGTATCTGCTGAAGGGCCGCCATATCGAAATCGCCAAACGCTCGATGACGGTGGCGGCGTGCTTCGGCCTCGCCTCGGCCTTGTCGGTCGTGGTTCTCGGCGACGAGAGCGGCTATACCGCCAGCCAGAACCAGAAAATGAAAATCGCCGCGATCGAGGCGGTGTGGCACACGGAAGCGGCGCCCGCCGGATTGACCCTGTTCGGCTTTCCCGATCCTGCCAAAGGCGTCACGCATTTCGAAATCAAGCTGCCCTGGGTGCTGGGGCTGATTGCCACCCGTTCGGCGGATACCGCGGTGCCGGGCATCGCCGATCTCGTGGAACGCAACAAGCAGCGCGTGCGCAGCGGGATGATCGCCTATGAAGCGCTCGACGGTTTGCGGCGCGACCGCGGCGACGCGCGGCTGATGGGTCTTTTTAACGAACATCAGGGCGATCTTGGCTATGCGCTTCTGCTGAAACGCTATACCGACGACGTCGCGCACGCCGACGACCGTATGATCGCGTCGGCGGCCAACGATACCGTTCCCGATGTTCCCACGCTGTTCTGGAGTTTCCGCGGCATGGCCGCGCTGGGCTTCTATTTCATCGGGTTATTTGTTTGCGCTTTCTATTTCGCGGCGCGCCGTGAATTGCACAAGCGCAAGGGATTCCTCCGGCTGGTGGTGGCGACTTTGCCGCTGCCGTGGCTGGCGGCGGAGCTGGGCTGGGTGGTGGCCGAGATGGGACGCCAGCCCTGGACGATCGACGGCGTGCTGCCGACCTTCCTGTCGGCCTCGTCGACCCCGGCCAGCAATGTGCTGCTGTCGCTGATCGGCTTCGTGCTGTTTTATTCGGCGCTTCTGGTGGTCGAATTGTTCCTGATGGTAAAATACGTCAAACTGGGGCCGCCTGCCGCGCCCGCAAAAGGGGAGGCCTGAGCCATGTTCGATTATGAAATTTTCCGTCTGATCTGGTGGGGGCTGCTCGGAATCCTCCTGATAGGGTTCGCGGTCATGGACGGCTTCGATTTCGGAGTCGGCGCTTTGATGCCTTTCCTCGGCAAAAACGACGAAGAACGCCGCATCATCATCAATACCGTCGGCCCCGTATGGGAAGGCAATCAGGTGTGGCTGATCCTCGGCGGCGGCGCGATCTTTGCCGCATGGCCTTATATCTATGCCGTGGCTTTCTCGGGCTTTTATCTGGCGATGTTCCTCGTGCTGTGCACGCTCATCCTGCGCCCGGTTTCGTTCAAGTTCCGCAGCAAGATGCCGGGCAAAGGCTGGCGCAGTTTCTGGGACTGGTGCCTGTTCACGACGGGTGCGGTGGCGCCGGTAATTTTCGGCGTCGCGGTCGGCAATGCGCTGGAAGGGGTGCCTTTCACGCTCGATGACACCATGCGCATGACCTATACCGGCAATCTGTTCGGCCTCCTCAATCCGTTCGCGCTCCTGACGGGGATCATCAGCCTGTCGATGGTGCTGACGCAGGGGGCGGTCTGGCTGGGACTGAAAACCGAAGGCGATATTGAAAAGCGCGCGCGGGGGGTGGCGACTTTCTTCGGCCTCGCTACGCTCGCCCTGTTCGTGGTGGCGGGGTTGTGGGTCGATCTCGGCATCGACGGCTATCGCATCACCAGCGTTATCGATCCCAACGGACCTTCCAATCCGCTCTTGAAAACGGTGACGCGCGCGACGGGTGCCTGGTTCGACAATTACCGCAAATTGCCGGTCAGCATGCTGGCCCCGGCGCTGGCGATCATCGGTACGCTGATCGTCCTGCCGGCGGTTGCCGGGCGGCGTTACCTGCTGGCCTTTGTCGGCAATTCGCTGACCATCGCCGGTATCGTCTCTACCGCGGGCGTCGCCATGTTCCCGTTCCTGCTGCCTTCGTCGCTTAACCCCAACGCCAGCCTGACGGTGTGGGATGCGTCGTCGAGCCGCACGACGCTCATTATCATGACGGTGGTGGCCGCCGTGTTCGTTCCCATCATCCTGGCCTATACCGGCTGGGTTTACAGCGTCCTGCGCGGCAAGGTCACCAAGGCCTATATCCGTGAGCAGGGCGGCAGCGTTTACTGAGGAGGAAAGTCGCATGTGGTATTTCAGCTGGATTCTCGGTATCGGCCTTGCCTGCGCCTTTGCCATTCTCAACGCGCTGTGGTTCGAGCTCGACGCCGACAAAAGCGCCGACAAACTGGCCGATAAAAATCCGAAGATCTAAGCCGCCCTGTTTTGTTCTTGAGAAAAGAGCATCGGGCCGATAGATCTGAGCCCGCCCTTGCGGCGGGAATCGGATGGCGCGGAACAGATGGCTCTTGTCAAAAAATTCGAAAGCGATTTTGGCGTCATCAGCGTGCTGCGTTCGTCTCATGACGGCGGCATGGCCTACTATCAGAATGGCTGTTTCCACAGCCAGTCCACGCGACAGGGCATCAGCGTCTGCGCCTATGTTCACGCCCTCCACGAAATGATCAGGCAGGCGCGGGCGCGGCGCGTGCTGATTATCGGCTGCGGCGGCGGCACATTGGCGACCATGCTGCGGCGGCTGAATTGCAGGGTAACCGTTGTCGATATCAATCCCGTCTCCTTCATCGTCGCCCGCGCTTATTTCCGCCTGCCCGACGATGTGCGCTGCATCTGCCGCGACGGCATCGCCTATCTGCGCACCACCTGCAAAAAATACGATGCTGTGGTGATCGATGTGTTCGGTTCCCACAATAATGTGCCGCCGATGTTTACCACCGAGGCTTTTTTTCGCGCGGTCGCCCGCGTGCTGTCGCCCTCCGGCCTGATGGCGATGAATGTCATCACCGCGAATGATCGCGACAAGCGCGCCGCGATTATCGCCCAGCGTGCCGAGGCGGCGGGCATGGGCATCGCGCTTTTCGACTGGCCGGGGCAGAAGGATCGCAACAGTCTGATCACCGGCAACGCGCCGCGCCGCCTGCGCCTGCCTTCGGGGCGCGAACCGGCCTGGATGCGTGAGGATATGCGCGGCCTTACCCGCCTCGGCCTCCGCAAGCGCCTGCCCTGAAAAATTATGTGGCGAGGTTGCGGGCAACGGCGGCGGCCTGCTCGCGCAGTTCCGGCACCGCGACCGACTCGTAGAGCCGTCCTTTAAGAACGCTGCCGAGGGCATAAAGCCCTTCCACGCGCGCGCCCTTTGCATCGAGCACGGTATAATCCTCCGCTGTGGCGAGGCCGAGCTGCAATGCGTCGGCCGCGACCAATCCGCTTTGCAGCATGTTCTGGATCAGCGGGTCGTCGAGCTTGCGAAAATCCGCCTGCGGCCCCGTGCAGCGCAGAATATGCCGCACATCGAAACTTTTGGCCTCGGTCGTGCCGCGTGGCCGCCATGTGACGCGCCAGCCGTTGTCGGTGCGCGTCTGCGACAGGATCGGGCCGTAATGCAGCGTCAGCCGCCCGGCTTGTTCCAGCGCGCGATAGCCATCCATGATTTGCGGCGCGCAGCGATGGCGATGCACATCCCAATAAGCGCGTAGATGCCGCAGAAAACGCCGTTTCTCGACGGTGGGCAGCGCCTGCCACAAAGACTGGTTCAGCGGGCGCAGGGCATCGATCACGCTGCGCCACGAAACGCCAAGCGCGGCGGCGCTTGTTATCTCCCCGCGCACAATGCGGCATAGCGCTAAGGCTGTGCGCGGAAGATTGTCCGCCTGCAAACTGAGCGTATAAGACGCGGTATCCGCATGCTCGCGCGGCAGCAACCCGTGGCGCGACAGCAAATGTATGTGGCCGGTTTTTTTTGTGCGCGCCAGCGTGGCCACCATGTCGAGGCTGGTGAGGCCGGTGCCGACAATCAGGATATCGCCGTCATCCGCGAGTTCTTCCGCCGTTTGCGGGGCGTAGGGATTTTGCGCGGGCGCGCGTTCCGCCTGTTCCGGCGGGAAGTTGCCCAGCGCCAGAACGACTTTCCGCGCCATGAGGCTCGAACCGTCATCGGCGGTAAGCGTAAAACCGACAGGCGTTCGCTGCAAACCTGTTATGCGCCGTTTCAGAAGGGTAAGAGAGGGGCTGGCCGCGCAGGCTTCCTGCAATAAATGGCGCAGATAGGCGCCGTAAAGTCGTCGCGGCACGAAATCGCGGCGCCCAAAGGAACCCTGCTGCCCGGACATTTCCAGCCAGCACCAGAAATCGCCGGGCGCATCGGCGAAAGCCCCCATTTGCTCGGCGCGGACATTGAGAAGGTGATCGGCGTCGGATGTGCCATAGGCAAGGCCCGGCCCAGGGATGTCGTTGCGTTCGATCAGGGCGATTTTTGCCGTGGGCGATAGGTGCGCGAGAGTGACGGCGGCCATGGTGCCGCAGAATCCCGAACCGACAAGGACGACATCGTAATCTGGCATGAATAGCCGCGCAGGCATCTTTCTGTGTGTCGTGACCCAAAAGCAACTTGAGGGGGATTAAAGACGAAAGCTCATAACTTTCCTTTAACGATTTAAGCCTACCCTTTTCGGCATAATTTCCGCAGGAAAGGGTGTCATACCCCTGAATGCGGATCCTGAAAACGAATGCAATTCCCTTGTGGAAAAATAAGCGCTGCGCCTAAATGAATGCATGATTCGAGACGGGCCGCTGCTTGTTAGATAAGGGAGGCCTTTTCTGTCCGGTGAGTTTCCATGTCGCATCCTTTTTTGCCTGTCTGCCACCGTTCGCCCGGTCAAAGGCAAAAGATTCGCCCCGGTAGAACGGGCATAACTCTTGCGCTCGGCCTTATGCTGGGCGGTGCGGCGCATGCGGCGGCACCGGCATCGAACGCGTTGCCGACCGGCGGCCAGATCGTTTCCGGCAGCGGCAGCATCAGCCAGACCGCCAGCAGTCTCACCGTCAATCAGAGCAGCGACAAGCTGGTCGCCAACTGGAGCAGCTTCGATATCGGCAGCAACGCCAGCGTCAATTTCGTGCAGCCCAGCGCCACGAGCGTCGCGCTCAACCGTATTTCGGGCGGCGCTTCGCAGATTTTCGGGCATCTGACCGCCAACGGCAAAGTCATCCTCGTCAACCCCAACGGCATCATTTTCGGTGCGGGTTCGCGGGTCGATGTCGGCGGGCTGGTGGCCTCGTCGCTTGATATGTCGGATGCCGACTTTGCCGCCGGGAACAATCATTTCGCGGGCTCGGGCACCGGCCCCATCGTCAATAACGGCACTATCACGGTTCCGGCGGGCAGCGTCGTTGCGATGATCGCGCCGCAGGTCAGCAATAACGGCACTATCAATGCTTCGGGCGGCGGCGTGGCGCTGGCCGCGGGGCAGGATGTAACGCTCGATTTCACCGGCGATAATCTCGTCAGCGTGACCGTCAGCAGGGCGGCTTTCGACGCTCTGGTGGAAAATAAAGGCATCATCGTTGCCGATGGCGGCGTCGCGATCATGAGCGCGCAAAGCGCCAACGCTTTGCTTGAAACCGTCGTCAATAATGATGGCATCGTTCAGGCTAACAGCCTGTCGGACAAAAATGGCCGCATCATCCTCGATGGCGGCGACAGCGGCACCGTTGCGGTAAGCGGCACTTTGCAGGCCGACGGCACGCAGGCGGGCCAGAGCGGCGGCACCATTACCGCCACCGGCAATCAGGTCAATGTCGCGGCGACCGTGGTGATCGACGCGTCGGGCAATGCGGGTGGCGGCACTATCAAGATCGGCGGCGGCGTGCGCGGACAGGATGCCAGCATCGCCAACGCCAAGGACGTCACCGTCGCGGCGGGCGCGCAAATCAAGGCCAACGCCACCGATAACGGCAATGGCGGCACCGTCACGGTATGGTCAGACGGCAAGACCGATGTTTCGGGCGCCATGCAGGCCAAAGGCGGCCCCAACGGCGGCGATGGCGGTTATGTCGAAACTTCGGGCGCAAGCCTCACGCTGGAAAAATATCTGTTCGTCAATACGGGCGCCGCCAAAGGCAGCGGCGGCCTGTGGCTGCTCGACCCCACCACCGAAACCTATCAGACCATCGGCGGTACCGAAGCATCGGCCATCGAGACCGCCCTTGCCAGCGGCGAAGTCAACGATGTCACCAGCGGCGGTATTCATATCACCTCCAGCATCGTCAGCGGCGCGGGCAATAAGCTGACCTTCCAGTCGGCCAATCAGATTCTGGTCGATGCGGTGACGGTATCGACCGGCGGCGGCGCTCTTTATTTTGGCGGCGAGGCGGGCGGCACCTCCTATGCTACCGGCGCGGCGTCGGGCCAGGCGGGTGTGGTGCTGAACGGATCGACGCTGAACGCGGGCGCGGGCCTGCTCACCATTCGTGGGCAGGGTTATACGCCGGGGCTGCTTACCGGCACCGGCAGTCTTTCCGCCAATGAATCCGCCGGCATCGGCGTCGATTTTCAGGGCACGGTTTCGCTGACCGGCGGCACTATCAACGTGACCGGCGTCGGCGGTACCGGGCAGGCAGTTGAAAACACCACGGCCACCGGGCCGCTGGTCACCGGCACCGGCTATTTCTGGAGCACCAACACCCATGTCGGCGGCAACAACGGCGCCAGCGCCTCGGCCGGCGATGGTGCGGTCGGCGTGGATGTCGAATCAGGTGCCAGCGTAACGGTTACAGGATCGACCGCGGCCACCATCAATGCGACCGGCGGTGATGGCGGGGATGCCAGCATCGATAATCTTGGCGGCAGCGGATCCTGGGGCGGCAATGGCGCGATCGGTTACTATCAGCAGGGCGCCGTGGCTTTCAATACGCCGACGGCGACCATTAGTGCTTCGCGCGGCTATAGCGGGTATGGCAGCAGCCCCGGATACTATGTCGACGAAGCTGTCGGCCCCCAATGCAACGGCGACTGCAATTACGATGCTTATGATTCCGGTAACGGGCTCTATGATGCCTATGGCGGCGGCACCGAAGAATATGGGACCACGCCGCAAATATCCTATAACGACGGTAGCGGCAGCGACGCCAGCTACGCTCTCTATATCAACGGCAATCTCAGCAATACCAACGGCGTCGGCAGTATTCTGAATATCGAAGGCAATTATGACGCCTATCAGAACAGCGGCGCTTTGACCGCTTCGCATGTGATGATGGAGGGTCTCGACAGCGAGAATCCCGTTTTCAATTTCAGCCAGGCCAACAACGCCATCGACATGCTGGCGTCACAGAGCGTCGGCACCCTCTATTTCAACGATAAGGATAGCGGCACGCAATCGCTCCATATCGGCACCGTCAGCGGCGTCGCGGGCGTCAATACCGCCAGCGAGACCAACATTCAGGTTCAGGGCGGCAACGGCGCCAGCGCCTCGCTCATCGTCGATAATGGCGCGGGCGTCGCCGCCGGAACCTATGGCACCCTGACCGCCAACACCATTCTGTTCAACAGCGGCGACAGCAGCATCAGCGGCACCTATTTCGCCGTCCGTCCCTACAGCACCAGCCAGAATTTCGTGATGGCCGCCGCCGATCCCAACGCGGGCGGCGATCTTTATATTCCCGTCGGCAATATCTCGAAATTCAACAGTTCAAGCCTGACTTTCGGCGATTCCGCCGACACCGGCAACGTCACCGTCAGCAGCAACGCCGATTTCGGCAGCACCAACATGGCCTTCCTGACCGGCAGCGGCGGCATCACTTTGTCCGGCAATATCACCACCACCGGCAATATGGCTTTGCGAAGCGGCGGCACCGTCAACGCCACCGGCGCGCTGACCGTCAATACGCTCGGCCTCGACGGCGCGGGCGGCGTCTTCAATCTCGACAATTCGGCGAACGTCGTCAGCAATCTTCTGACCACCGATTCGGTCGGCACGGTCGATTTCCTCGACAACCATGCTCTCAATATTTCCGATACCTATCTGAACGAAGGCGCCAACGCCTGGAACAATCCGCCGGACGATAATGTCGGCTTTGCCGGCGTACATGCCAGCAACCGCGTTTATATCAATGCGGCAGGCAATGTTACCATAGCTTCGGGTGATACGGTAACGGCGCAGGGTTCTTATACCGGTTCGGCCACCTACAGCAGCCCCGCCAACAAGAACGTGCAGGAAGCGGCCTCGGTGGTGCTGGTCTCGGGCGGCATCTTCACCAATAACGAGGGCAGCGACGCGATTTCGACCGCGGCCAGCAACCGTTTCCTGGTTTACGCTTCGGCGCCCAAGAACAATACCAGCGGCAGCGGTTCGGGCGAGAACATGTCGTACGATTTCAAGATGTACGCCTTCGATTTCTACAACAGCGGCCACACCGGTAATGGCAATAACGGTTTCGATTACGACAATGGCGGTTTCGGCCGCAGCCTTCCCGCCAGCACCGTCGGCAGCGGCTTCATCTATTCCAGCCAGCCGACTTTGACCGTCACGCCCAAGGCGCAGAGCGGCACCTACGGCAACAGCCCAAGCCTCAGCACAGTTTACAACACCGGTTATCAGCTGGGCGGTTTCGTCGACGGCGACAGCCAGAGCAACGATACCGGCACGCCCGCCTTCACCACGACGGCGACCAGCGCTTCGGCGGTCGGCACTTACGATATTTCCTACACGGCGGCTACAGCGGGCGACGCCACTCACGGTCTCGTGCCCAAATATAACGGCGTCGTGATGGGCTACAGCGTCGTCAACAGCACGCGCGCCAATGGCTATACCGTCGGCCAACGTCCGATCACCGTCACCGCCACCGGCGGCCAGAGCATGGTTTATGGCGACAGCGTTCCGACGCTTGCTTACACCGTAAGCAGCGGCACACTCGTCAACACCGGCACCAGCGGCAATGGCAGCCTGTCGGGCAACCTCGCCACCAATGCCACGTCCGCGTCGAATGTCGGCAACGGCTACAACATTACGCAAGGCACGCTCGCCAATGCCAATTACCTTATCACGTATAACGGCACCACTTTCAGCATCACCAAGCGTCCGGTCACCATCACCGCCACCGCCGATCAAAGCAAAATCGTCGGCACCGCCGATCCTGTCTTCACTTATTCGCCGTCTTATACCGGCAACGGCGGCAAACCCGCACTCGTCAACGGCAATACATTCACGGGCCTTCTGACCCGCGACAGCGGCGAGCTGGTCGGCAGCTACAACATCAATCAGGGCAGTCTCGCTATTTCCGACGGGAACAGCGGCAATAATTATCAAATCACCTATGTGACGAATCCGTTCAAGGTCAATCCGATTATCTCCGTTCCTGCCACAGACCCGCAAACCGGCGTCAACGGCACCGGATCGACCGTGGCTGCGGATACGGCGGCGAACAATGTTGGCCCCGGCACCGGTTCCGGCACCATCACCACCAACGCCAACACACAACTGGTCTCCGATAACCAGACGCATGCGCCCGCAACCGGCGGCATGACTCTGACATCGGGCGGCGGCACCGGCCCCGTTTCCGTCACGCAGTCTGGCCCCACCGTGACCTTCACCTTCCCCGCTGGCGCTACCGTGCCGCCGGTGCCGCCTGCCGCGCAATCGGGCCTGCCGCTGTTCGTCGCCGGCAGCGGGCAGGGCACCACTTACAGCCTGACGCAAAAAGGTTCGGCGCTCAGCGCCACCACGGTCGGCGCCGCGACAACGCCGCAACCCACCAACACCGTGTTCGCCAGCACACCCGCGCAGGCAAGCCTCACCCAATCCGACGGTTCCAGCCTGACGATTTCGGTGGGCATTTCCTCGACCGGGGTTTTGGTGGTAGAAGTTCCCGCCGGGTCGATATCCACCCTTGATCCTCAAACGACGATGCTGCTCGCCTGGACGGTTGCCAGCCAGAATTTCGGCGCTAATGTAGGAAGCATCACCTCCGTCGTGATTACCCCGGCTAAAGAATCCTGAGGCCGTTCAGATAAAAGGTCCCGCTTTTCATGCTGACAACAAAACCGGTTTTTCGCTTCCACATCTCGCATCTCGCGATGATTGCAAGTCTGGCCGCGGCGCCCGCTTTCGCCGCGCCCGCCGATAACCTTCCTGGCGCCGGGCAATTGCTCAACCAACAGCAGCAGCTGCGCCAGCAATTACCGCAACGTCTGCCGCAGGGCGAAGGCGAGGCGCAGGCGCCAGCCGTCAGTCCCCAGGCCGGGCCGCAGGTTCTGGTGCAGGATTTCCATTTCACCGGTGCCGACGGCCTTGCCGGCGACGCCGATCTGCAGGCGGTGGTGGCGTCTTCGGTCGGGCAGAAGCTCAATTTCGCGCAATTACAGGCGGTGGCGGCCCGCGTCACCGATTATCTGAAACAGAAGGGCTGGCCTTTGGCGCACGCCTATCTGCCAAAGCAGGATGTCACCGACGGCCATATCGAAATCGCCATCCTGCAGGGTCATGTCGAAAGCAAGGGCGCGACCATCGTGGCCCATGACGATGTGCGCCTGTCGCCCGACATCATCAAGGGTACGGTCGATGGCGCGCTGCCCGGCGGCGCGCAGTCGCCGAGCCAGGAAGATCTCGAGCGCGGCGTATTGTTGCTGAACGACATGCCCGGTATGTCGGCCCATTCGACGCTGGAACGCGGCAGCGAACCCGAATCCACCCGCGTCGTCGTCGATACCAGCGAAGGCCCGTGGGTCAGCGGCTCATTATCCGCCGACAATTACGGCAACCGCTATACCGGCGCGCCGCAGCTTAATCCCGAGGCCAGCCTCAACGATCCGCTCGGCATCGGCGATCAGTTGACCGCGGGCGGCACCGCTTCGACCACCGGCGGCCTCGAACTTTTTCAGGCCGGCTACAGCCTGCCCATCGGTGTTGACGGGTTGCGCTTCGCCGCCAGTTACGATCATCTGAAATATACGCTCGACCCCTCGATGGCGGGAACCGACGCCAACGGTACCGCGCAGACTATCGATGCGAAATTGACCTATCCCCTGATCCGCACCCGCGCCACCAGCGTGTGGGGCGGCGTCGAATATTCCTATAAAACGCTGATGGATAACGTCGCGGGCACCACTATCAGCAACCGCACGATCCATGACGGCAGCGTCAACATCACCGCCACCGACAATGACGATTTCGGCGGCGGCGGCATGAACACTTTGCTGCTGTCGGCCACCACCGGCAATCTCGACCGCGGCGCGGTCGCTTCCGATCTGCAAACCGACAGCACCACAGCGCACAGCAATGGCCGGTTTGAAAAAGCCACCGGCTCGGTCGCGCGTCTGCAGCATCTGACCGACGATTTCTCGTTCTTCGGCGCGGTGCGTGGGCAATTGGCCGATAAAAATCTCGATTCGTCCGAGAAATTCATCCTCGGCGGCCCCACCGGCGTGCGCGCTTATCCCATCGGCGAAGGCACCGGCGACGAAGGCTGGGTCAGCAATCTCGAAGTGCGTTACGACGTGCCGCAGGAATTACCGATCGGCAAATTGCAGCTGATCGCGTTCGGCGACGCGGGCGGCGTGTGGCTGAACCATGATGCGTGGAGCGGCGCCGTCGATACCGCCACCGACAAGAACACTTATATGCTGGCGGGTGCCGGCATCGGGGCCAACCTGACGATGGCCGATGCCTATACCGTGCGCGCCTCCTGGGCGATCGCCATCGGCGATAATCCGGGCCGCAGCACGACCGGCGAGAACAGCGACGGCCTCAATCGCGGCAACGCTTTCTGGCTGCAGGCCGCCGCGCAGTTTTAAGCGAATTGATTATGAATCGGGTGGTGGCATACGTCTGTATCGCCTGACGACGAAATGTTGTGTATGGCCGCGCGCCGCCATAAATTGAGGGCGGTGTTTGACAACGTTTCTCTCTCCCGCAATCCCAAAAACATGCCGAGAGTCGATGGCAACCGAGGGCTCGTTCCGTTCCGCGCCGTTTTTCGCATGGCACGGCTTGCCTGGCGCCCGGAGAAAAACCGATGATGCAAAGGCTGCGGGATTTTTTTGATTCCGACAATTTCATGCCGCACGGGCATTGTTTCCTGTGGCAGCCCGATATTTTGTGGCTGCATATCCTGTCGGATGCAATGATCGTCTCCGCCTATTATTCCATTCCCGGCGCGCTGCTTTATTTCGTGTGGAAACGAAAAGACCTGCCGTTCGGCATCATTCTCTGGCTGTTCGGGGCTTTCATTCTTTTGTGCGGAACCACCCATTTGATGAGTATATGGGTGCTGTGGCATCCCGATTATGCGATCGAGGGCCTGTTTAAAGCCGCGACCGGCATCGTTTCCATCATCACTTTTTTCGTCACCGTGCGCCTTATCCCGCACGCGCTGCAACTGGCCAGCCCGGCGCAACTGGCGGCGCTGAACGAGACGCTGCGGCAGAATATCAGCGAGCGCGAAATTGCGCAGCAAGATCTGCAGCGCGCCTATCGCGAGATGGAAAAGAAAGTCGAGGAACGCACCGCCGCCCTCAACGCGTCGCTCGAGCAGCTTTCCAAGTCGAATGACGAGCTCGACGAATTCGCCCATATCGTTTCCCACGATCTTAAGGAACCTTTGCGCGGCCTGCATAACAACGCTCTTTTTCTCCTCGATGATTATAAGGACAAACTCGATGCCAAAGGCGCCGGCTATCTTGACCGGCTGGTTCATCTTTCCGACCGCATGCAGAATCTGATCGAAGATCTTCTGTATTTCTCCCGCCTTGGCCATGCCGAGCTCGCGATACAGGAGACGGATCCCAATCTTGTCGTCGATGAGATCGGGCAAATGATGGAATCTTTCCTCAAGGAACATAACGCCCGTATCGTCGTGCCGCGCCCGATGCCGCATGTCGTATGCGACAAACCGCGCATAACGGAAGTTTTTCGCAACCTTATCACCAACGCCGTCAAATATAACGACAAGCCGGAACGGCTGGTGGAAGTGGGATTTCTAAAAAGTATGGACACGCCCCAGGGGCCCGCGCGCGACGTCTTTTATGTGCGCGACAACGGGATCGGCATCGATCCCCAGTTTCACGAAGAAATTTTCGGCATCTTTAAACGGCTCGATGCCGCCAGCGAAGATAAGGGCACCGGCGTGGGGCTGACATTCGTCCGCAGGATCATCACGCGCCACGGCGGACGCGTATGGGTGGAATCCGCTCCGGGCAAGGGCTCCACTTTCTATTTTGTCTTCTCGCAGAAGCCCGTGAAACCATGATCCGGTGGATTTAGGGGGCGGTATTCGTCTAGACTGGCCGGATGGAACATTCGCCTCACCCCCATGATTGTTGCGCTACGCATCAGACGGTAACCGCGGTTGCCCCCGACGAGGCCGCTATCTATACATGCCCCATGCATCCGCAGGTGCGGCAAGCGGGGCCGGGACATTGCCCGATTTGCGGCATGACGCTGGAGCCGGTGGCGCTGGCCCTATCCGATCAGCCCGATCCTGAGCTTGCCAGTATGACCCGCCGCCTGTGGGTCGCCGTTATTCTGTCGGTGCCGCTGGTGGCCAAGGTTATGGGCGGGCATCTCGCCGCCCCCATGGATCAGACTATGGGCGGCGATGCCGGGCGCTGGTTTCAGCTCGCTCTGGCGACGCCGGTTGTCCTGTGGTGCGCGTGGCCTTTTTTCGCGCGCGGCTGGCAATCGATCGTCAATCGCAACCTCAATATGTTCACGCTGATCGCGCTCGGCGTCGGCATGGCCTATGGCTACAGCCTCGCCGTTACTTTGTTTCCGGACTGGTTCCGGGCTTTTACCGGCGGCGGCGACATGCCGGACGTCTATTTTGAATCGGCCTCCGTCATCACGGCTCTGGTGCTGCTGGGGCAGGTGCTGGAATTGCGGGCGCGGTCGCAGACCAACAGCGCTTTACGGGCTTTGTTCGATCTGGCGCCCAAGATGGCGCGCCTGATCGCCGGCGACGGCAGCGAAAGCGATGTCGCGGTCAGCGACGTGAAGGCAGGCGATCTGTTGCGGGTTCGCCCCGGCGAGAAAATTCCCGTCGACGGGGCGGTGACCGAGGGCGCGAGTTTCGTCGATCAGTCGATGCTGACCGGCGAATCCATGCCGGTCGAGAAAAAGCCTGGCGACAAAGTGACCGGCGCGACGCTGAACGGCGCGGGCGGGTTCGTGATGCGCGCCGAACGGGTCGGCCTCGACACCATGCTGTCGCAGATCGTGGCGATGGTGGCGAAGGCGCAGCGCAGCCGCGCGCCGATTCAGCGCATGGCCGATATCGTCTCCGGCTATTTCGTGCCCGCTGTGGTCGCCGCCGCCATCCTGACCGCCGCCGCATGGGGATTGTTCGGGCCGTCGCCCCGCATGGCCCATGCGGTTCTGAACGCCATCGCCGTGCTTATCATCGCCTGCCCCTGCGCGCTCGGCCTCGCCACGCCGATGTCGATCATGGCGGGGACAGGGCGGGCGGCGCGCGCCGGTATCCTGATCCGCGACGCGGCGGCGCTCGAAACTTTCGAAAAGGTCGATACGCTGGTGATCGACAAGACCGGCACCCTGACTGAGGGCAAACCCAAGCTGATCGACCTCGTGACCGTGGGGGGATTCGATATCCTGACCCTGCTGCGCCTTGCCGCAAGCATCGAGCGCGGCAGCGAGCACCCGTTGGCCGCCGCCATCACGCGCGGCGCCGCTGACAGGAGGGTGCAGGTGATGGAGGTTAAGGATTTCCAGTCCCTCACCGGCAAGGGCGTTACCGGTGTGGTCGAGGGCGCGCCTGTGGCGCTCGGCAACGCGGCCCTGATGCAGGCGATGAATGTCGATATCGAAGAGCTTGAAAAGCTTGCTCTTCCTTACCGCGACGCGGGGCAGACCGCCATGCTGCTGGCGGTCGATGGATTGCCTGCGGGGCTGATCGTGGTCGCCGATCCGGTCAAGGAAACGACGCCCGAAGCGATCCGGCTCCTGCGGCAGGAGGGGCTGCGCATCGTCATGCTGACCGGCGATAATCGGGCCACGGCGCGGGCGGTGGCCAAAAAACTCGGCATCGACGAGGTCGAAGCCGATATGCTGCCCGCCCGCAAGGCCGAGATTATCGAGGCGCTGCAGAAGGCAGGGCGCAAGGTGGCGATGGCCGGCGACGGGGTCAATGACGCGCCCGCTCTGGCCGCCGCCGAGATCGGCATCGCGATGGGCAACGGCACCGATGTCGCGATGGAAAGTGCTGGCATCACCCTTATCAAAGGCGATCTGATGGGCATCGTGCGGGCGCGGCGGCTGAGCCGCGCGGTGATGGGCAATATCCGGCAGAATTTGTTCTTCGCCTTCGTCTATAACGTGCTGGGCGTGCCGGTGGCGGCGGGCGCGCTCTATCCGTTTTTCGGAATCCTGCTCAGCCCCATCATCGCCAGCGCGGCGATGGCGTTCAGCTCGGTATCGGTGATTAGCAACGCGCTGCGGCTGCGGCGAACGGAACTTTAAGACAGCGACGTTCCCTTAATCCAGCGTTTGGCGGTAACGCTTCAGCGCAATGCCGCACATCACCAGAAGGAACAGCAGCATCGGCCAGATATTCGGCAGGATGTCGGCCACGCCATTACCCTTGAGGACGATGCCGCGAATGATGCGCAAGGCGTAAGTGAGCGGGAATATGTTGCCGATAGCCTCCGCCCAATGCGGCATGCCGCGGAACGGATACATAAAGCCCGACAGCAGCATCGCGGGCAGGAAATAGAAAGTCGCCATCTGCATCGCCTGTAACTGATTGCGGGCGAAAGTCGAGACGGTAAAGCCGATGGAAAGATTGGCGGCGATATAGACGCTGAGCGCCAATGAGAGCAGCAGCGGACTTCCGACGATGGGAATATTGAAGAGAATCTTGGCGACCACGAGGATAACCAGCACCTGCATATAACCGATGATGATGAAGGGCGCGATTTTGCCGATCATCACTTCGATAGGCCGCGCGGGCGTGGCGAGAAGCGATTCCAGCGTGCCGCGTTCGCGCTCGCGCGTCATGGCGATGGCGGTCATGACGATAAGCGTCATGTTCAGAACCATGCCGATCATCCCCGGCACGATGTTATAGGAGGTGATGCCTTCGGGATTATAGCGGTTATGCACGCGGATTTCGAAAGGCGGCAGGCGCGGTGCGAGGTCAGGCGAGGCGTCCGACAGATCGCGCGTCAGCGCCGTCATGTTGATGTGGCTGAGCGAGGCGATGGCGGGCCCGGTGGCGACGGGGTCGGTGGCGTCGGCCTCGACCAGCAAGGCGGGCCGCTCGCCGCGCAGAAGATCATGTGCGAAATTGGCGGGGAAACGCACGATGAACTGCACCTTGCCGCGCGCGATCAGTTTCTCGGCTTCGGCCTCGCTGGCGGGATAATCGGTGATCCGGAAATAGCCGGTATTTTCCATGGCGGCGGTGATGCTGCGGACATAAGGCGACTGATCCGCCGTTATCATCGCGGTCGGCAGCAGCTTGGGGTCGGAATTGATGGCATAGCCGAACAAAACCAGCTGCACGATGGGAACGATGAAAATCATGCCGAAGGTGGGGCGGTCGCGCAGAATCTGGATGAATTCCTTGGTCACGATCGCGCGGAGGCGCGTGGGGGAGAAGGATAAGTTCATTGCTCGGCCCCCAGATTGGCCTTTGTCATCGTATGGATGAAAATATCTTCCAGCGTCGGCGTCATCGGTTCGGCTTTCGCGCCCTGCTGCGCCGTGATTTCGGTGACGGTGGCGGACAAGGCCGACGCGTCTGTCCCCGCGACATGCAGTTCGGCGCCGAAACTCGAAACCATCTCGACGCCCGGACGGCCTTCGAGCCGTTTTTTCAGCCCGACCGGATCATCGGTGGCGATGCGCCATGTCACCAGACCCGATTGCGCGATGATATCCGCCGCGCGCCCATGCACCAGAAGCCGCCCATTGAGCAGATAGCCGATCATATGGCAGCGTTCCGCTTCGTCCATATAATGCGTGCTGGCGAGAATGGTGACGCCCTGCGCCGCGAAAGCGTGGATTTCGTCCCAGAATTCGCGCCGCGCCTTGGGATCGACGCCCGCCGTCGCCTCGTCGAGCAGCAAAAGCCGCGGCGCGTGCAGAATGCAGGAGGCCAGCGACAATCTTTGTTTCCATCCGCCCGATAATTCCCCTGCCAGCTGGTTCTGCCTTTGTTCGAGGCCGAGGCGATGCAGCGCATCCTGCGCGGTTTTGGCGGGGGCGGGCATTTCATAAAGCCGCGCCACGAATTCGAGATTCTCGCGTATCGTCAGATCTTCATACAGGCCGAATTTCTGCGGCATATAGCCGGTCTGCCTTTTGATGAGCGCCGACTGCGTGCGGATATTGTAGCCGAGGCAGGTGCCTTCGCCGCCATCGGGCGTCAGAAGGCCGCACAGCATGCGGATGGTGGTGGTCTTGCCGGTGCCGTTGGGGCCGAGAAAGCCGTAGATGGTGCCGTAAGGCACGTCGATGGAACAATCATGCACGACTTCGCGCCCGGCGAATTTTTTGGTCAGCCCATGAACGGAAATCGCAAGTCCGGCGGGGGCGGCTGGCGCGGTCATGTGCCGTCGCCGACCGTGACATCGACCGGCTGGCCCGGATGAATGAGTTCGGGCGAAGAATCCGGCGTCGCTTCGAGCATATAAAGAAGCCGTTCGCGGTTATTGCGGTTGTAAAGTTGCGGCGGGCTGTATTCGGCCTGCGGCGCTACATAGGTGACATGCGCGGGAATAAGTTCGGCGCAGCCGTCGCAATGAATCTGCACCGCCGTACCCGCCGGAAGGCTGGCGAGATCGGGTTCCGGCACGAAGAAACGCGCCCTTATATTGAGTGCGGGCAGCAGGGATACGACGGCCTGTCCGGCGGCGATGAATTCGCCGGGGCGATAGAGTGTGTCGAATACAAAGGCGTCGCCGGGCGCCGCGGCGCTTTTCTGGTCGAGCCGCCATTGCGCCGAAGTTACGGTGGCCTGCGCGGCGGCGACATCGGCGGCGGCCGCCTTGATGGCGTCGTCGCGGCCGGTGCTGAGCAAACCGGTGGCGAGATCGGCTTCGGTTCCCGCGAGATGCGCCTGCGCCTGATCGAGTGCGGATTTGTCGTTATCGAGTGTGGCGCGGCTGATCGCCTCGGCCTTAAGCTGCTTCTGGTCGCGGTCAAAGGTAATTTTGGCGATTTCGAGGGCGGCGCGGGCCTGATCGCGCTGCGCCGTCAGCGTTTCTATTTCCGGCGCGCGCTTGCCTTTCAGAAGATCGGCCAATGTCGCTTCGGCATGTTCAGCCTGAGCTTTGGCCTGATCGAGCGCCGCGGTTTCGTCGGCATGGTCGAGCGCGAACAGCGCCTCGCCTTTATGCACCTGCTGCCCCCGCGCGACATTCAGCGTTTCGAGATTGCCCGCGATCTGCGGCGCCACCAGCACATATTCGCCTTCGCCATAACCCTGATAGGTGACGGGGCCCGGCTGGGCAAGCCCAACCATAACCAGAAACGACAGGAACGCTTGATGCAATACGTCCAACATGGGGGCAGATACAGGGGGCTGGAGAATAAAAGGAAAGGGTAGGGGGTTTGGCGGTGAAGATCAATTCCCCGCGCGCTGGGGGGACGGGTTGACGATATTTTGCGGCCGATTTTCGAGGAAAGCCGAGATATTTTCCGCCGTGGTGCCGATGATTTTGTCCAGCGCTTCCTTGGTGTAAAACGCGCTATGCGGCGTCACGATGACGTTTCTGTGATGCATCAGGGCATGGTCGATCAAGAGGGTTTGCAAATCGCGGTTTCCGGCCGAAGGCTGGCGCAATAATTCGGTTTCTTCACGGATGGCCGGTTCTTCCGGCAGGACATCGAGCCCTGCTGCGCCGACCTTGCCACTCGCCAGAGCCTGCAAAAGAGCCTTCACATCGATCGCCACGCCGCGCGCGGTGTTGATGATAACGACGCCCTGTTTCATTGCCGCGAATTCCTTGTCGGAAAGCAGGTGCCTTGTTTGCGGCGTGGCGGGCACATGCAGCGAGATGATATCGGATTCCGCCAGCAACCGGCTGAAATCGACATAGGCGAAGCCGATGGCCTCCGCCTCCGCCGGTTGCGGGCGCATGTCGAAGGCGATGACCTTCATGCCGAAACCTTTGGCGATTTGCGCGGCGCGGCGGCCGATATGGCCGGTGCCGATGATGCCGAAGGTCTTGCCATAGAGATCGAAGCCCTGCAGCCCGTGGAAATTGAAATTGCCGTCACGCGTGCGTTGCGCGGCTTCGGGAATATGGCGGCTCAGGGCCAGCAGTAACGCGAAAACATGCTCGGCCACCGTATGTTCGCCATAAGCGGGAACGTTGGCCACGGCGATGTTGTGCGCGTTGCAGTAATCGAGATCGATATGATCGAAACCGGTCGAACGGGTGGCGATCAGGCGGAGCTTCGGCAGTTTTTCGAGAATGGTGCGGTCGAGGCTCGACGAAATAAACGACGAGATAACTTCCGCGCCGGCATAGTCGGCTGCGTTGCCGGCGGTCAGCGGCGCCTGCACCAGAACGGCGCCGCCGCCGCCGAACAATTTCTGCAGGGGTTCGCGTTCCCATTCCTCGATTTCGAAAAGGACGATTTTCATTTTGCTTCAGCCAATCCGGGAGGGGCGCTCAAGGGGCTGCTTTCCATACCAGCATCAGCAGGGACAGGCCATAAAATACGAGATTAATGGAGATCATACAGCCGAGATACAAAACATCGAGCGTGGGGAAGCCGATCCACAGGATAGCGGCCAGAGCGAGCGTGACGATGCCGGAAAAAAGCATCCAGCCCCAGCCGCGCGCGGGATGGAACTGGATGGCGAGCATCAGTTCCATGAAACCCTCGGCCGTCATGAAGATCGCCAGCAGCGTCACGAACGCCAGCAGAATGGGCAAGGGCTGCCACAGCATGATGACACCCATGACGATCGAGAGGCAGGCCGACGCAAGCGACCACCAATGCATCTTCGCCCGCAGCGTAAGGATAAGCTGAAACGCGCCCGTCAGCAGCAAGGCGGCGCCGACAATCAGTTCGACATTGAGGGCGGTGGCGGCGGGAAAGGCGCCCGCCAGAATGCCCGCAATAACGAAGAGGGTGCCCTGCAAGATATATTTGCCCCTATGGGCTTGCAATTCTTGGCGGATGCGCGCGCCCAGAGCTTCGAAACCCTCTGTCGTCATTCCGGTTTTTGTGAACGGCATAGTATGTATCCTTCCGATGCATTAAACTTAATCTATGTTATAGACAGGTTAAATCACTTGATCCTAGTCAAGGAGCTGTTGTGGGCGCCTGATTATAAGCGGTCAATAGCGTTAGGGACGGGGAATCTCATGCAAAAAACCTTATCCGCACCTGAGGGCGGCATCTATGCCATAATCCGTCGAAACCGCTGCTTTCCGTTTTGTCCTGTGTTTGAGAATAGATCATGACCCGATTGAAGGCGCATGCCGAATCCCATCTGGTCAAGCGCGTCGGCTGGCTACGGGCCGCGGTTCTGGGTGCCAATGACGGCATTCTATCGACCGCCAGCATCGTCAGCGGCGTCGCGGCGGGCGGCATGCCGCGCAGCGCCATTCTGCTGGCAGGCCTTGCGGGGCTGATGGCGGGCGCGACTTCGATGGCGACCGGCGAATATGTCTCCGTCAGTTCGCAGGCGGATACGGAGCAAGCCGATCTGGCGCGCGAAAAGCGCGAGATCGCCCATAACAATCAATTCGAACATGAGGAGCTGGCGCAGATTTACGTTTCGAGAGGGCTCGATCCCGCTCTCGCAAAAGAAGTGGCCAATCAGCTTATGGCGCATGACGCCCTCGGCGCGCATGCCCGCGACGAACTGGGCATATCCGAAATAACCGCGGCAAGGCCGGTGCAGGCCGCGCTGACATCGGCGGCCTGTTTCACCTGCGGCGCGCTGCTGCCCTTGCTGGTTGTGTTTTTCGTGCCCCCCGCCGCCATTCTTTGGGCCGTCATTACAGGGTCGCTGGCGGCTCTGGCCATCCTCGGTGCTTTGGGGGCCGGAATGGGCGGGGTCAAAATGCTTCGGCCCGCTTTGCGCGTGCTGTTGTGGGGCGCTTTGTCGCTGGGGCTTACGACCCTTGTGGGCATTTTCTTCAAAGTCTGATTTCAGGCGGCAGGCGGGGAAGGCGGGGTTTCCGGGGATTCTTTTTGATTATCCTTGCGATATTCCTTCAGCCTGGCGCGAAAGCCTTCGGCGTCGCCATATTCCAGAAATTTGAAATAACGTTCATGCGGGTCGCGGATGCGCAAGGCATGCTTGATCGGGCACCAATGCTGCTCGGTGCGGCTGGCGATCTCGCGCACATAGGCGATAAGGCCGTTGGCGTAACCGCAGAAAACGCAATTCACCGCCTCGATGGCGTTAAGATAGGAAAGGTGCTGCCGGTCGATAACGATATAATCGCCGCGCCGGACGCGGGCGATACCATAGGCGCGAAAACAGATATGCTGGTAAAAAGTGACCCAGATATCGGTGATGACCAGCGGCACGAGCAAGGAATAGATAACCGGCGAGGTGAGAATATTGAGAAGGCCGGATTCGCGGAAAAACTGGATCAGCCCCATGCGGAAACGACGGTGCCTGGCGACGACGTCCTGCTCGAACGCCGCCACTTTTCCTTTCACCTCGAGGCCATAAAGAGCGCGGCCTTTTTCGAGTTCCAGCTCCAGCTTCTCCTCCATCGCGTGGATGTTGGCGAGGATCGCGGCGATCTGTTCATTCATGGACGAGGGCTTTCAAACCGGAGGAACCACCATGCTAGACCATAGGTTCACGGAATCACTTATTTATTCGCGCTGCTTTGCAGGAAAACGGTCAATCCGGCATGGACGGCGTTGATGGCGGTGCCGTCCGAGCCGATGACGATATCGAGCGTGAGCAGCTGCGCCAGCGACTACCGCGGCGCAGGCCGCCTCACGCCGCCATATGAGCCTCGTTCAGCGTATCGTATAGATGCGGCAATAAATCGTGGCCGCTGTAATGCGTCAGGTCTTTCGGCAGGACAGCGGTCACGCAATGCTGAACGGCGGCGGGCAATTGCTCCCTTAACTCGCCGATCATCTTGGCCGGAGCCACCAGCACAAGCCTGTCGAAAAGTTTTTCCTCGCGGGCCCGTGCCAGCTTGACGGCAATCGCCTTGGTAAAATGCCGTTTGAGTTCTTCCCTGATGTCGCCATGCGGCTCGTAGCCTTGATGGGCCGGGCTGTTGGCGTTCGCTGAGGTATGCCCCAACTGATGATCGTTGATGGATTCCGCGCGCAGCGCGCCATTCGGCACCGGCGCCAGCTCATACGCCCATTTCTCGTCATAAAGGCCTTGCCTGGTGGCGTTCCCTAACGGGACTATTTTGGCGGCTTTGCGGCATTCATAGACCTGCGCCTGCTTACCGTCGGCGACGACGACCCATATCGTTACAGGTTGCGGGGATTCTGTGGTGCGTTCATGCATGGCTATCTCTCCTAATGAAATCGATAGCGAATTCTAGGACGGCATTGGTCCCCGGGCTTTGACCAAGATCAAGCTTCCGGGGGATTCCAGGGCTGCTTGATTATGCGGACGCCGTGCGGGGAACGGGCCCGCGTCCGGCTGACCGCCAACCGGGCCCTGATTGCTGTTGCTGTGAAACAGGTGACTGCGAGCCCGGCGGAAGATATGATCGCCCCACTCTTTTGCTTCCAACATATGGTTAAATCGCTAGTACCGACGGGCGGGGCGGCCCTTGCTTGAACTCTTCCAGTTTGCATCTCTGAAACGGCTATTTACGCGACCACCCGCTGTGATGCTAGCGCCGGTTTTCCTTGCCAAGCATGCTTTGCGCGAATTTTTGGCGATCTTCCGGCGACATCGCGCTGATCTTGTCGGCGGCTCTCGTCTGGGCCTCCTTCTTGACCGTATTCATCACTTGGTCAATGTCGGAAAAATGTTTCAGCACATCATCCTTGCTGATGGGCCCGGTCTCCAGTTGCGTGGCGAAGTCCTTGCGCAACCCCTCGATCTTGGCGAAATCTTCGCGCATACGCAGTTCGTCGGCGCGCACTTCATCTGGCGTGAACAAATCGCCAGGGCCAAAGAGGGGCGACGGAGGCGGCATGAAGTCGCCTGACTCTCCGAAAGGCGGCGGTCCGGCATGCATGCCGGGGAGAAACATCATGGCATGACCGCCGAAGCCAGGCGGCGGCATAAAGCCCGGCGTGCTGAAGCGCCCCAAGGTAAAAGCGACTAGAAATATATTGGCGGCCACCGAAACAAACAGAGCGGCGCCGCCTTTCTTGCCCGAACAGTTATCGGTCATAAACTTACCTCTTGCCATGTTTTAGGGCCAAAAATAATTTTATTCAAATAAGACTTACCGGACAAAAAACTTTGTTGCGACGAAAGAGTACTCACGGGCTTTGACAATGAGGCGTTGCCAAACCAGAAGCCAAGCACGGCAACGGCAGCAAGCGCGGTGGCATAGGAGCCCCATGACCGTGAGTCAATTTGCTCGGTTTGCTGCGGCGTTGCGGCAGCCCTGGCGACAATGCGGTCGAGCAGCGCAGAATCGGCGTCGGCGACCTTATAGCTGTCGAGCCAGTCTTTCAGTTTACGTTCCTGTTCCATTTTTCATCCCTCCTGGATTTTCTATCTCTCCTAGATAGATCTTTAAATTCTGCTTGGCGCGAAACAGAAGCTGCTGAAACGCGCCAAGCGCCACTCCCATAGAATCCGATGCCCCCTGATTGCTCATCTCCTCATAGTAACTCAAAATGATGGCAGCCCGTTGACGGTCGGGTAACTGTAACAATCCCTGTTTGACCGCTTCGGAACGCTGGAAGTCGATCAGCCTTTCCTCCGCCATCGGCTGCGTATCTGGAATTTCATCCAGTTCTTCGCTCATCAAAGGAGCCGCGCGGCGTTTACGGTCGAGGCAGGCATTCAATATGACCCGGTAGAGCCAGGTCGTAAATTTTGCCCTTGGTTGCCAGCGAGGCGCTTCCTTCCAGATTTTTAGGCACACCTCTTGCATGACATCTTCCGCATCCTGCCGGTTGCCGAGCATCCGCTCGGCAACCTTCACGCCCCTCGTCAGGTGCCTATCGACAAGCTTGCGATAGGCGCGCATGTCCCCTTGCGCGACACGCTGCAATAGCTCGTAGTCGGAATCACAAGTTTCCAAGGCGATGGGGCTTTCATATTCTACATAAACTTCAACGCTCATATCGCCAAATCCTTACGGTTCACCCGGCAGAATCTTCCTTCCGGCATAGGCAAAATATGCCGCAAAATTATCGCGTAAGTTTTGGAAATTCAAGACGTTATAGAGTTAAGGCGCGTGAAGAGGCGGGATGCAAACAACCTCACCACAAACCCCCAAAGGAGTTTTTCCCATGACATCCGTTTCCAGCAGCACCAGCCTGTCATCGCAGCAAATCGCGGCGATGCTTCAGCGTCTTTCCGCCGAACGCATGGCAGCCAATGCCAAAAACAACGGCGAAACGGCATCTTCGACCTCGACGGGCACAACGTCAACCGATACATCGACAACCTCGGCCGCGACGGGTTTAACCGATGGATCGCCGCAGTTAGGCCAGTCGCTGATGGCGTATTTGTTTAATCTGCAAGGAGTGACCAATACGTCTTCGACCGGCACGACATCGTCCGATTCCGGCTCAGGCACATCGGCCAGTTCGACGATTGACCAAATATTTAACCAGATCAGCGGCGGCAGCAGTTCGATCAGCGAGTCGCAGTTCGCGTCGGCGGAAAGCTCTTCCGGTCTTTCCACCAGCCAAAGCGATGCGCTGTTCAGCTCTATCGCCGGAAGCGACGGCAGCATCAGCGAAAGCGAGTTTGCATCGGCACTCCAAAATGCCGCGCCGCCGCCCCCACCGCCCCCGCCGCAGGCTTCTGCCTCGTCCACTTCCTCGACTTCGACCGACAGTACATCAAGCAGCGATAATTCGTCCGCGATTCAGGCGCTGTTGAAGCAGATCGAACAGGATGTGCAAACGCTGGTGAGTGACCTTAATGGCGGTAATTCGTCCTCGACGAGTTCCGGTACCTCAAGCACCTCGGATGCCACCGGCTCCACAACCGGAGCGACGTCGAACTCGGACTTTGCTTCCAACCTCTTCAAAAAAATCGATAGTGATGGCGACGGCACCATTACCAAAGCGGAATGGGAAGCCTCCAAACCGCCGGGCATGTCAACGACGCAGGCGGACGCGCTGTTCAGCAAAATCGACACGACGGGAAGCGGCAGCATTACAGAAAGCCAGATGCAGACGGCCTTCAATGACGGCACCCTTGGAACGCCGCCATCGGGTCAAGCCAACGGCTCGACCGCAAGCTCGACGACTGCTAGTGCGGCCTCCGGCACCGACGCCATCACGACCGATATGGCCGCGCTTCTTCAGGCCATTGACTCTTACCTTTCTTCCTCGGCAAGCAGCAATAATTTGAACGCGAGCGGCCTTTCTTCCCTGGCCTGATCATTCATAACCCCGGATGGAATCCTGCGGATTCCATCCGGGAATGACTGTCGATTATTTTTAGTGAGATTATGATGGACAATTATCCTGTCGTTTTGACTCAAACCAAGATCGAACACCTGTTTGCGACGCCTCTTATTATTTCCGAGTTGCCTGCCGACATCGCAGCTGAAATCAATCCCAGGCTTAAAGAGTTAATTCTCGCCAGGGAAAAAGAGACGCCGAGCCAGAAGGCCAGCAACAATGGCGGCTGGCAGTCGGACGACAAGATTACCGCATGGGGCGGCGACGAAACCGGCACCGTAGTTTCCGCGATATGCCAGATGCTCGACCAGATCACCGTTCATTTTAACCGCACCGGCACTTATCGGGGAGGCGTCGCATGGAAAATCAATGGCTGGGCGAACATCAATCGCAAAAACAACTCTAATGTCGCCCATATCCATCCCGGCTCTTTCTGGAGCGCGGTTTATTATGTGGCAACTGACGATGACGAAAAAAGCGGCGGCGTGTTTCAAGCCTTCGATCCGCGCGCTGGTCTACCTTTGATGTATTGCCCTGTACTGCGCATTGGCCTCGCAGGCTATATGACGGCGGGCAATAGCGAAATCCACCGTCCGCGCGAGGGGCAATGCCTCATCTTCCCCTCGTGGCTCTCTCATGCCGTCACCCCCTATACCGGGGAAGGGACGCGTATTTCTCTCGCTTTCAATTTCTCGGTTTAAAAAGCGTGCCTGGCGACCTCTAAGTCGATATATATTTGAAGGTGGCGTAAGTAATGTTTCGTCTGGCCGTTTAACCGTGTGTACCGTTTTTTCAGGGAGTGTCCTCTATGTCTTCCATCAGCGATGTATCATCCGCCTCGTCCGGTTATTTCACGCAACAAACCGGGCAAAAACAAACTGACGGTTCGGCTTCGGGTGGGGCATCGGCCAGCGGCAGTACGTCCACAAGCAGCGCCTCAACTTCCGCCGGTTCTTCCGCCAGCTCTTCGGGTAGTTCGAGCAGCTCCTCGACAGCCATTAAAACCGACATCACTAAAACCAACAGCGACGGATCGGTAACTACCACCATCACTTATGAGGATGGTACTGTAAAAACCACCACGACCGCGCCTAATCCTAAGCTGGCGAGCGACAGTTCTCACAAGAAGTCCGATACACAAGCGGGCGAGATCGATCAATTAGCTTAGGCCATATTGCTGCCGATTGCGGAGACTTGATGCGACTATTAACTTTCTATGCGCATCAAAGATTTGCCCCAAAAGCGCATGAGCTGTCTTAGGAAATCCTTATGCCGCCATTGTCATTTCTTTGATAATTTCGCGGACATGAACCACGCACATATCGTTTCCAATACGGCAACGTTGATCGACGTCACTTGATTTGCGTCTATATGATCACTTTGTCTCATATGGAGCTGTTTTGTGGTCGTTTGGCACGACAGTTCCATGAATTCTGTAGTCACGGAGATGGTGGTTTGGAGTGTCTAAGCTCGTCGCGCACATGGGCGATAACGCTTTCCCAATCGCCGAAACGCGGCTGACGGAACAGGCGCAGCGTTGGATACCACGGGCTATGCTCGCCTTCCCGAAACCAGCGCCAGCAGCTATTGAAGCGATTGAGAACCCAGACTGGCTTGCCTAATGCGCCTGTCAGATGAACCATTGCCGTGTCGACGCTGATAACCAGATCGAGATTGGCCACTAACGCGGCGGTATCGGCAAAATCTCCGCAATCAGCCATGTAATCAATCAGGTTGAAGTCAGCGGGCGCAGGCGTTCCGGTTTTTTGCAAGCTGTAGAATTGCACGCCCGGGACATTTATCAACGGCCTCAGAAGTTCAGGCGCAAGCGACCGGCGACGATTGGTGGCGATAAGGTCTTGTGAACCTTTGCGCTCACTTCCGGCCCAAACTAATCCGACCCGGAGCGCACCTTTGGCGTCCGGTAGACGCTCGCCCCATGCCGCTACCGCTTGTGTTTTCGCCGCTAGATAAGGAATATTGGCCGGTATCGTGTCCCATCGCGTACCGAAGGCAAGCGGCAAGCTAAGCATCGGACAATGTAGATCAAAATTCGGCAAGGGGCGGTCGTCAACGACCGCATGATCAACGCCATCCAGAGAGCCGATCAATTTCACCAGGGCACGGGGTACGGCCATGATAACGCGCATGCCGCGCGCTTTTGCCAGCTTTGCGTAACGGCAGAACTGCAACGTATCTCCGAACCCCTGTTCGGCGTGGATAAGAAGGGTGCGCCCTTCCGCATCCTCGCCCTGCCATTGCGGTTGCTTGAAAGATCGTTGTGCAGAACCAAGCTGTTTGGTTCCCCATCGCGATTCGTATTCGCGCCAGCCTTCGTCAAAACGGCCTACCGCCAATAGAGTGAGCGCCAGATTGTGGCGGAACTCGGCCGAGTCCTTCAGACTCACGGACTTTTTATAATGCCTGATCGCATCGTCCATCTCACCGCAGTCCTTGCAAACATTGCCAAGATTGCTTAGTGCTTCCGGATAATTCGGACGCAATTCCAACGCTTTCCGGTATTGGAATTTGGCCTCATCGAACCTATCCACCAGTCCAAAAACAATACCAAGATTGTTAATCGCCTCGGGATAATCAGGTTTCAGGGCGATCGCGTGACGGTAAAAAGCTTCGGCGGCGTCCAACTGACCCAAAGAAACGAGGGTCAGCCCTACATTATTATAAGCCATCACAAAGGTGGGATCTGCGGCAATCGCACGGCGGAAGCAGTTGATGGCCTCCGCTGGTTTGCCTGTTTTGTTCATGATGTTCCCAAGATTATTGAGCGCATCAACATGGTCTGGCTTAAGGAGAAGAACGCGGCGATAGACCTCCTCTGCCTCTTTAATTTCTCCCTTCTTGGAAAGGGCGCTGCCCAAACGATAATGGGCTTCGAGATGATCGGGAACCAAGGCAATCGTGCGGGTGAATGCGGTGACAGCCTTGTCGTATTTTTCCAGTTCCAGCAAAACGAGGCCGTAATGACATTGCAGGTCGGCAGAATCCGGACTGACTGCCAATGCCCTCGCCAACCATTTCTGAGCTTCAATAAGTCGCCCGAGTTGGCATTCGATCAGAGCGAGAGCATGCATGCATTTAACGTCACCGGGCGCGGTTTTTAAAATGGCGCGGCAGGAGGCGCCGGCTTTTTGAAGCTGTTTGGCCTTCGCGCCGGTGGCCTCTTGAGTAAAAACCTTGTAAGATAGGGGAGATTGCATGACGGTCTTGCGCTTTGTGCGATAGGCGGAAAAACAGGAGTATTATTAGAGATTAACCAGCGTTTTCATCATTTCGTTCACCGATGTGACAACTTTGGCATTTGCCGAATAGTTTTGCTGCGTTGAAATCATATCCGTAAATTCCGTCGCTATATCGACATCAGAACTTTCGAGCGAACTGCTCGAAATGCTTCCAGCCCCGGAAGTTCCGGCAGCGCTGTATGTTGCGGCTCCCGAAGAATAAGTCGCCTGATAGGCATTGCGTGATATGGCCGCAAGGCTGTCGGCCGCCCTGAAAGTTGCGACGGGAATTTCGTAATAGGTTTTTGATTCCCCGTTGCTGTAATTAACGCTGACATTTCCGCTGCTGTCCACGCTAACGCTGCTGTATGAACCGGAGGCGATGCCGTCCTGAGTGAAAGAGGAAACGCTTATTGAAGAGGCGGCATATTGGGTCGTGTTTGAAAGATCGCTTGAAATCGTTTGCGTGCTGGCGCCTTGGTAGGACAGGTCGAAAGATATCGAATTGCCTGAAACCGTATAACCGTCGCCGGTGTCGATCGATGCAACGTTCCCGGACGAGTCGAATGTAACGGATGCCGAGGCCGAGTAATCGCCGGAGGTGCCGGTGGAACTGTCATAAGCTCCGTCTGCGGCTGTGACGTTCAGCGTCCATGTATTGGTGTCCGTCTTGGTCCATGAATACGACACATCATGCGACGCACCCGTAGAATCGTAGATGGTCTCGCTTGATGCGGTCGTGGTCGTGCCGACATCGGCACTGGCAGGAAGATTGGCCGCATAACCGAGGGTGGTTGTAGCAACGGCCGCATCCGTCATCGACGACGAAATCTGCACCGGCGTTAACGTGCTTGTATCGACAGTACCGGTCGTCGAATTCTCGCTGTAGCCCAGAAGATAGTATCCCTCGCTGTTCTCCATATAACCGTCTGCGTTGGGGGTAAAGTCGCCACTACGCGTGTAATAGGTGTCGGAACTGAAGGTCAGCGTTCCATCGGTGTTTTCGGTGGCCGTTTTTACCGCAAAATATCCACTACCGTTGACAGCCAAATCCGTAGACGTGCTTGTGCTTGAAATGGTGCCCTGTGCCGAATTGTTATATTTTGCAGATGCCGTGACGCCGCTGCCGGTGGACGCGGTCGATGTACCAGAAGACAGGGATGACGAAACGAGATCTGAAAAACTCGTACCCGTCGATTTATAAGCCGTTGTCGATGCATTGGCCAGATCGTCCGAAATACCGGAAAGGGCTGTCGATTGCGCCAGCAGTCCGTTTGTGGATGAGATCAGAGAAGAAAGTAAGGTCATAAAACCTCCTATAGAATGCTATCGCGGGCTAGACAGCGGCTTTGAGTGCGTCGCTAAGGCTGCTTGACGTGTCGCCGTTGGATACGGCGGTCAGATAGGCGGCTATCGCCGTCGAAGACGAGCTGCCGGATACGTCGCCGTTCAGAACGGCGTTCGCATAGGTTTGGGCAGAGGCAGTCGTTTTATATTCCGCCGCATAACTGGTGCCGGAATAGATACCGAATTCATAGGTGGCGTCCGATTTTGTCGCGTTCGCGGCGTAAGACACCTTGACAATATAGGACCCGGCATTCGCCGTTAATCCATTGGTCGTCGTCAGCTCTTTATAGGCAGCTTGCTGCGCGGCGGTACCCTCGGTGTCGGCAATGACTCTGGAACCGCTACTGTCCATGAGCTGAACACGGAACTTTGAACTGTCGGTTGTCGTTGAAGTATTAAATCCGAATTTCAGATTATTGCCCTGTTGCAGAGTGAAGGAGTAATAATCGGTGTTATCGGTGCTGGTCAGTTGGCTATTGACATCGAGCATCGATTTGTCCTGCTGCAACCAGCCGATGTTGACGGCGCTCGAGGCTTTTTCATTGATCGTGTGATATTGCGAAGTTGTGTAAAGTTGCGCATCGCTGGTCGCGCTGACCGAACCGGCCGCGGTATTATCGGTCGCCTGCGCCGTGACCTTGTTTTTGTAAATAACGGAGTAACTGTTGCCTCCATAAAGCTGCAGACTGTAGTTAACATTCTGTGTGGTCGGGTCGGCGCCAGCGGCATAGGTTACCTTGACACTATAATTATCGGACGACGCCGATAATCCCGCACTCGAAGTCAGTTTCGCATAATTGGATTTTTCGTAATCATTACCGGCGCTGTCGGCGACGACGTCTCCGCTGCTGTTGTAAACTACGACGCGCGCGTCATGGGCATTCGTCGTTGCGCTGAAATCCAGTTTCATCGTGGTGCCGGAGAACGAATAACTGTAATATTCCGACTGGTCGCTCCCCGTCAGTTGGCTCTTGACCGCGAGCGTGGTCGCCTGCTGCAAGCTGGTGCTGATGCTCAAACTTCCCGCGCTGGAACTTGTCGAACTGGAATCATTCGGCGTCGCGGTCGCGGTATAAGTGCCGCCGGCCACTTGCAGCGTTCCGTTGGCCCATTCGTTATAAGCCGCGACTTGATCGGATGTCCCCTGGCTATCGGCGACAACATTTCCGCTGCTGTCATAGAGTTGAAACCGCAGGGAAGCCGTTCCCGTGATGTCTTTCGTGGAAAGGCTGACTGTTCCTTCCGCTTCGGTCTGGAAGGTTGCCGACACAGCCGAAGTAGCGGCCGTACCATTGTCGCTGAGAGAAATGCTGGTATTTTCCTCATTCAGATTGCCAATGCTGATCGCCTCTGACGAGGTCTCGTTCTTGGGGTGCGAAGTGACGGTGTTGTACGTCGTCACATAAGCTGCGGCATCGACCGACGATGAAACGAGCGACATTAAGGGACCTCCTAATAAAAAAAACCGCTTCTCCTCCCTCAACATGAAACGCTATCGCCAAACAATCCTTACGCTTTTATTGCTCAGAAACTTCAGAAGTCAGATGGCTCGTTTTTTGCCTGGGCAAATTTGCGCGGGTAAGGGGGGGGTATTCGGGCGCATCGGCAGTAAATATGCCGATGCGCACACGGAGCCCGAATATTTCTATGGCAAAGAACACCATAAGTTTTTCTTATTCTCGACGTTTAAACTCAAGAGACTCAAGTCATTGGTGTCATCGTAACCAATGCCGGATGGGGGGTGCTTACAAATTTCCTGCCCGCTTCTAGACTTTCTGCTGCCCCAGGAGTGCCCATGAGAATTCGCGGACAAATTATAACGGCAGCCGTATTGGCGTCGCTTGTTGTAACGACAATTTCCTTGGCGATGCTTGTAGCGGGCGCTATCTGCACAGAAGTCTATGCTGCGGCTCCCACACCCGCACAAATGGAGGCTGTTCAAAACTGCGCTGCCAAGCAAGGCGTCAATCTTCCGGCTCCGCCCTCCGCCGGGGGCCATCCCCCGAATATGGGAGATAGCTGGCCTCAGGGTAGGGGCGACCACGCGGGCAATCCACCACCAAGGCTAACGGATGCGGAGAAAACAGTCGTTGATGCCTGTTTTAAGGCCAGCGGCTTGGCCCCGCCCCAGCCACCACATGGCCGCCCGATGCGTGAAGATGATGAGGATTGAGTCCGACGTGAACATCTCTGTCGACGGCAGTATTTTATCGAATGAATCCATTCGCGCTTGTTCTCTCGACGAACTCGTCGCCGAGCTTCCTGAAATATATCAGCCTATATACGGGCATCCGAAGCTTTCTACCCATGCCAGCCGTCAATGCAAAGACAGGCTTTTTCATATCGCGCAAATCTATCGGGTATTTGAAGCTCGATTAAAACGCCCGTTACGCGTTCTGGATTTGGGATGTGCACAGGGTTTTTTTAGCCTCAGCCTGGCCAAAATCGGCGCCACCGTTCTTGGCGTCGATTTTCAACCGGTCAATATTGCGGTTTGCAATGCTTTGGCTGCCGAACATCCTGAACTCAATATCCGTTTTCAGGCGGGGCTTATCGAAGAGGCGATCGCCCGCATCGAGAAAGATGAATATGATCTGGTGCTTGGTCTAAGCGTCTTTCATCATATCGTACACAAATCTGGCATTGCCACCGTCCAAAAAATGCTCGCCGCCCTTGCTGCAAAGACCGCAGTAAGCGTATTTGAAATGGCCTTGGCCAACGAACCGCCGAGTTGGGCTGCATCCCAACCGCAAAATCCACGACAATTATTGAGTGGCTTCGCCTTTGTCCACGAACTCGCATACAATGCCACGCACCTTTCGGACATTCCTCGCCCGCTCTATGTCGCCAGCAACCGCTACTGGTATTTCAGCGGACAAGCGGGGGTTTTCGACACGGTGAAGACCGAATCTCATGTGTTTGCGGATAACGCCAGCTTGGGAACACGCCGTTATTTCTTCGGTGAAGGGAGGATTGTCAAACTCTTCCACCTTGATCGCCCGGACCGTCGCAGCGCCAATTTGCGCGAGCATTGCAATGAAGTTTCTTTTCTAAAAAACTACCCCGCCAGACTCAAGGCTCCCCGGCTGGTACTGCAGGGCCAAAGCGCCAGCGAGGCATGGCTGGTTCGGGAACAGTTACCCGGAGAAATGCTGATCGATCGCATTCGATTCGGCAAGACTTACGATGCCGCTCTCGTCGTGCGGGATATCGTGGAACAGCTTGCGACATTGGAATCTGTCGAGCTTTATCACGACGATCTGCGTATATGGAATATCCTTATCGGATCGGATGGCCATGCGGCCCTGATCGATTACGGCGCCATAGACAAAAACAAAAAAGATTGCGCGTGGCCGCACAATGTATTTTTGTCTTTCATAATCTTCATACATGAAATCACAGGCGGTCGCATCGCCAAGCCGGATCCGCTACGCGCCCCCCTGCTAAACCCGGACGTGCTGCCGGAGCCGTATCGCTCCGCCGTGTGGGAAATGCTCGAGCAACCGCCGTCCGAGTGGAGTTTCGCCTTTTTGCGCGACAGAATTCTGCGGCCATCGAGCGATAATCCGGCAAAGCCACACGCGGGTTTCGCGATGATACTCGACGCAATGGAAACAGCTTGCTGGATTTATCATGACCGGCCCGGAAATCTGCAACATCAAGCAAGGTGGCCAGAACTTCGCGCGACGCGAGTTCCTCCCGGCGAGCCTTCGCCCCAGCCTTCGCTCGACGCTAGTCCTGCCATAACACGGCTCTCAAGTTTTTGGCATTAACGAACAAGCTATCCGGTACTCGAAGATGTGGCTTGGAGCCATGTTAAGGATTCTCCTGTTGCCGGATTGACGTTAGGCAGAAAATTCCTCGGCTCCGTACTGTTGCAAAACATACTTGTTCGTAACAGGTGATTTTCCGCGGCGGCATGTTTGGTATTGTTCTTGCATGCGAACAAGTGAGGAAGCGAACAACTCACCCTCGGTGGGACGGGCGTTTTTGTATCATAAAGGTATCTCGTCGTGACCACGTCTATATCTTCTCTCAGCGCAGCGCAAATATCCAGCCTGACGGCGACCGATATTGTATCGCTCGGCACGACGGGGATAGACGCTTTTTCCATCGAGGATTTGGTCAGCCTTGCCACGACGCAGGTCGATGCCCTGACGACCACGCAAGTCAACTCTCTGTCGGAAACCCAATTGGAGGCCCTGACCTCCGATGGCCTGACCTACAGCACCGACATGACCGCCATTCTTCTGGCGGCACAGACGGAAGTTCAGGAAGTAAACGCAATCGCCACGATGACGCCTACCGCCATCGCCGCCATGACCACGACGACCGTCGCCGGACTGACGACGGCCCAGTTTACCGCTTTGACGCCGACCCAGCTGTCGGCGCTCTCGACGACGCAAATGAAGGCGCTGACGACAACCGAAATCGCAAATCTGACCACGACGCAACTCGGCGGATTATCGTCGACCCAACTTTCCGTTCTGTCGACGAAACAGATGAATGCATTAACGACGAGCGATATATCTTTTTTGACGACGACCCAGGTCAGGGGGCTGACCCCGACCGAAATAGCCGGCCTGACGACAACCGCGATCGCCGCCCTGACTGCAACGCAAATCGCCGCACTAACGATAACGCAAATGGCGGGGTTGACGGCAACGGCTCTGGCCTTGCTTTCTCTGGCGCAGCTGGCCGTTTTGAGCGCCACCCAATTTTCGGCCTTGACGACGACCCAGGTCAAAGGCTTGACCAGTACGGAAGTCGGCGCGCTTTCTGCAGATCAGTTAGCGGCGCTTTCCACACAACAGATGGCGGCACTCACCACGACAGGCATAGATGGGTTGTCCACAGACGAAATTGAGGCGCTGACGGCAACGCAGATAGCCGGTTTGACCGCGACGGGCCTCGCATCCCTGTCCACGACGCAATGGGCGGTATTTACGTCTGCGCAAATCGCCGGTTTAACGACGGCGCAGGTTAAGGGGTTGACAACGGATCAGGTCGCTTCCTTGTCTTCGGAACAATTAAGCGCCCTTTCCGGCACGCAACTTGCGGCCCTAACCAGCGCCAATATTGCCGCTCTGACAATTTCGAATATCGCCGAACTGACCACGACGCAAATTGCCAAACTTACGCAAGGTCAAATATCGGGCCTGACATCGACGCAAACCGGCGCTTTAAGCACGACTCAACTGGCGATCCTGACCAGCACCCAGATCAGGGGGTTCTCGCCCACCGATATCGGGGCGCTGACGGTAACGCAATTCGCCGTCATCTCCACGACGAGCATCGCCGCTTTAGCGGCGACGCAACTTCAAGGGCTGTCGGAGACGGAAATCGAAAACCTGACGACAGCGCAACTCGGCGCGCTGACATCGACGTCCATTTCCGCGCTGACGACGACGCAACTTGACTATCTGACAACCGATCAGATCGCCGCGTTGACCACGACGCAGCTTAAGGGACTGGCGGCCACAGGACTCTCTTCTTTGTCGGAAGACCAGTTCGCCGCTCTTTCCAGGACCCAGATCGCGGCTTTAACGACGACCCAGATTTCCGGCCTTTCGACGACGGCGGTATCCTCCCTGTCGGTGGATGAACTCTCGGCCTTAACGACGACACAGATATCCGTTTTATCGCAGGGGGCCATAAAATCCCTGACCGACACGCAAATAGAGGGGCTGCCGGCGACGCAGCTTGCCGCGCTGACCTCCACCCAGCTCAACACGATGACAGAGACGCAGATTGATGATCTGTCGGCGGATCAAATAAACGCTTTGACCAAAACGCAAGTCAAGAATCTTTCGACGACCCAAATAACATCCCTAACGGATACGCAGCTTACTTCCTTTAACGCGACGCAAATAGCTGCGCTCACAACGACCCAACTCAATGCGCTGTCGGCGACCCAACTGGGTCTGTTGACGGCAGGGCAGTTCGGATCTCTTACATCGACGGATATCGCGGGATTGACGGTAACGCAGCTGGACACCCTAACTCCCACACAACTCGCCAGCATGACGACGACGCAGGTCAGGGGGTTGACCTCGACGCAAATCGGCAGTTTAAACGAGACACAATTCAATGCGCTGACGACCTCTCAAATCGCGGTTCTGACGACCACGCAAATCAAGGGGTTAAGCTACGATGAAATCGAGGGACTGAGCTCGGACGATCTGGCGGCGCTAACCTCGACACAAATTCACGGCCTCACGGCAACCGCCTTCGCCAATTTATGGACAACGCAAATCGCGGCGCTGACTACAACCCAAGTGAGCGGCATCGGTTCTACCCAGGCGGCGGCCTTAACAGACGATCAGGTCGCGGCCCTATCAACGACGCAGCTTGCCGCGCTGACGACGACCGCCGTCAGGAGTCTCGACGCAACGCAGATCGCTGATCTTTCCCCGACCCAGTTCGCTGCCCTGACGACAACGCAGATCGCCGCTCTCACAACGGCACAGATAGCGTCCTTACAGGACACGCAGGTCACGAACCTGTCTCCGACGCAGCTTGCCGCCCTCACATCGACAGAAATTTCCGCGTTGACGACAACGCAGACCGGCGACCTGACGGATACGCAACTGGCCGCATTGACCACGACACAGATCAAGGGACTGACAAGTGCCGATGTCGGTGCCTTGACGCAAGACCAGCTTACCGCTTTGTCGTCCACACAAATGGCGGCGCTGACGACGACAGCGGCCAAGGGCATCGCCGACACGCAGATATCGGCTTTGACGGCAACGCAATTTTCTTCGCTGACGACGACGCTTCTCTCGTCTCTGTCGACGACGGCGATCGCGGGCCTGACCGACACGCAGATCGCAGCGTTGTCGGTCACGCAGCTCACGGCCTTAGCGGGGACCCAGATCGCGGCGCTGACCGACGATCAGGTCGGGGGGCTGACCGCGACGGCGCTATCGGAACTGACGAAGACGCAGATCAAAAGCCTGACAAGCACGGAAATCGGGGATCTAACAAGCACCCAAATGACGGCGTTGACGACCGGTCAAATCGCCGCCCTGAGCGTGACTGCTATGGGCGGTCTTTCGGCGGATCAAATAGCCAATTTGACCGCAACGCAATTCGGCGCTCTGACATCCACCCAAGTCGGTTCTTTGTCGGAAACGCAATTTCAATCTCTGACAACGGCCGAGATTCAGTTGCTGAGCGCGACCCAAATGAAGGGCCTGACCAGCAGTTCGGTAAATGCACTAACAACCACACAGCTTGGCGTTTTAACGGTAACGCAATTATCGGCTTTGGCGACAAGTGCTATCAGCAGCCTCGACGACGACCAGATATCTTCTTTGTCAGGCACGCAGCTCGCGGCGCTGACCTCAAAACAAATCGGCGCCATATCCGCATCAAGCATCGATTCCCTGTCTCTCGAACAGCTTGCCACAACGCAGATAGCAGGTTTCACATCGACCGACATCGCCGCCCTGACAACGGCGCAAATAGGCAGCCTGAGCGTAACGCAGCTTGCCGCTCTGACGACGACGCAGATGAAGGGATTGACAGGCGCGGATATCGCGAACCTTTCCCCCGATCAGCTCGCGGCGCTGACGACACGGCAAGTCGCCGCGCTGACCACGGCTTCAATGGATAATTTGACGGCGACGCAAATCAATGGATTGGCAGCGACGCAATTGACCGCCCTGACGACGACACAGATAAACGCTCTGGACACGACGCAACTTCAAAGCCTGACGGCGGACGAAATTTCTTCCCTGACGACGACGCAGGTTAAGGGGCTGTCCAGCGCGACATTCGCCGCGCTGACTGTAACTCAATTGGCGGCTTTAACGGCAACGCAAGTGGCGGCTTTGTCGGCGACGGGCCTTGGCGGCATGGTGGATACGCAAGCGGAGGCTTTGGCCGCAACGCAGTTGGCGGCCTTGTCCTCGACCCAAATCGGCCAATTGTCGGCTACCGCTGTCAGCAATCTGAACACGACACAACTCGCCACGCTGACAACGACGCAGATGAGGGGATTGACGGCGAGTGAAATCGCCGATCTGACAACGACGCAAGTGCAAAGCCTAAGCGCGACGCAACTTACCACTCTGACAACGACGCAGATCAAGGGACTGACCAGCGCAGATGTTGCGGCGCTGTCCACAGATCAGCTTGCGGCGTTGACGACACAACAAATTTCCGCCCTGACGACGACCGCGATAGACGGCATGACGGAAACACAGACTTCTGCCTTGACCACGGCGCAACTGATCGCCCTGACGTCAACGCAGCTGAATGCTCTGAATACCACGCAGCTTCAAAGCCTGACGATCAGCGAAATCTCCGCATTAGCGACAACGCAAATCAAAAATTTAACCAGCGCATCCTTCGCTTCCCTGACAACAGCGCAGCTTGAGGCTCTAACGGCGACACAGATGGCCGTTCTATCGGCCACAAGCCTTAGTGGTTTGACGGATACGCAGGCCGAGTCCCTGACCGCGACGCAGTTGACAGCCTTGACATCGACGCAGCTTGGCGCTTTGTCGGTAACGGCCATTGAAAATCTGGACACGGCACAGCTTGCAACCCTGACGACAACGCAGCTTCAAGGGTTAACAACAACCGAAATCGCGGCCCTGGCCGCAACCCAGGTCGAAACTCTAAGCACAGCGCAGCTCGCCGCCTTAACCACGACACAGATCAAATATCTGACGAGCGACGATATCGCGGCGCTTTCCCCGGATCAACTGGCGGCTTTGTCTACGCAACAAATATCCGCGCTCTCTACGACGGGGTTGAATAGCCTGACCACGACGCAGGCTGCCTCTCTAACCACAACACAATTAATTGCTTTGACGTCGACACAGGTAAATGTTCTCAACTCGACGCAGATTCAGAGTTTGACGACGGGCAATATAGCTTCGTTGACGACAACCCAGATCAAGGGCCTGACCAGCACAACTCTTTCCGAACTGACGGTAACGCAGCTGGACGCGTTGACAACGACACAAATAGCGGCTCTCTCAACCACCGGCCTCGGCGGTCTGGTGGATACGCAGGCGGCAGCGTTGGCCCTGACGCAATTGGCGGCGCTGGGATCGACGCAGATCGGCGCTTTATCGATCACGGCTATCGAAAATTTGACTTCCACGCAACTCGCCGCCCTGACCACGACGCAGCTGCAAGGATTGACGGCAAGCGAAATCGCGGCGCTGGCCGCAACGCAGGTGGAAGCGTTAAGCGCAACGCAGTTCGCTTCCCTGACAACGACGCAGCTTGCCGGGCTGACGGGCACGGAAGCCAACGCTCTTACCTCCGCTCAACTTGCTTCATTGTCCACGCAACAGATAGCGTCCCTGACGCCATCGGCGCTGAATGGCCTGTCTACCGCCCAGATTGACGCTCTGACAACAGCGCAACTCAATGCCTTGACATCCACGCAATTGAACGCTCTGAACTCCACGCAGATTCAGAGTTTTGCGACCGGCGAAATCGCCGCACTAACGACAACGCAAATCAAAAACTTGACCGGCACGACTTTCGGGTCTCTGACAACAACGCAACTGGATGCTTTAACGACGGCGCAACTGGCGGTTCTGTCGGTAACGAGCCTGAGCGGCCTGACGGATACGCAAGCCGAATCCCTGACCGCTACGCAACTGGCGACGCTGACCTCGACACAGCTTGGCGCTTTGTCGGCGACGGCTATTGGCAATCTGGATGCGACGCAGCTCGCCGCTCTGACCTCGACACAACTTCAGGGCTTGACGGCGAGCGAAATATCCGATCTCGCGGGCACGCAGATCGAGGCTTTCAGCACGACGCAGATTACCGAACTGACGACGACGCAAATGGCCGGTCTGACGGCGACAGGGGTTAGTTCGCTGACATCTGCCCAGCTCGCGGCATTGTCCACACAGCAGGTCGCCGCCCTCTCGACGAGCGGGATCGGCGGACTGTCTGATGACCAGATTGCCGCGCTGACGACGACGCAACTCAATGCCCTGACCTCGACGCAACTGGCGGCGCTAAACGCGGGACAGGTTCAAGGTCTCACGACCGGCGAAATCGCCGCTTTGACAACGGCGCAAATCAAAAACTTGACCGGCACGACTCTGGCCGCGCTGACAACGACGCAGATGGACAATTTAACGACGGCACAAATCGCCGCTTTTTCGACGACGAGCCTCGGCAGCCTGGCGGATACCCAAGCGGCGGCTCTGACCATGACGCAACTGGCGGCTCTGACATCAACACAGCTGGGCGCCTTGTCGATATCGGCCATCGCCAATCTGGGTACAACACAGCTTGCGGCGCTGACAGTAACGCAAATTCAGGGTTTGACGGCGACCGAAATTGCGGCTCTGGCTGCAACGCAGATCGAGAGCCTGAGCGCGACACAAGTCGCTTCCCTGACGACGGCGCAAATTAGTGGTTTAACCGGTGCCGAAATCGCCACATTGACATCCGGTCAACTCGCAGTTCTTTCTACACAACAAATAGCATCTCTCTCAACGAGCGGGATCGGCGGACTGTCTGGTGACCAGATCGCCGCGCTGATGACGACGCAACTGAACGCTCTGACCTCGACACAACTGAACGCTTTGGACGCGGCGCAAATCCAAAGCTTCACAACCACCGAAATTGCCGCTTTAACGACGGCACAAATCAAAAATTTAACCGGCACATCTTTTGCCGCCCTGACGGTGACGCAATTGGCGGCCTTGACTCCGGCGCAACTGACGATCCTGTCGGCGGCCAGCCTGGGCGGTCTGGTCGATACGCAGGCGGAATCCCTGACGGCCACACAATTGGCGGCGCTGACATCGACGCAAGTCGGCGCTTTATCAACGACGGCCATAAGCAATCTGGACACAGCACAACTGACCGCCCTGACCACGACGCAAATTCGGGGGTTGACGGTCACGGAGATGGCAGCTCTGACCACGACGGGCGTCGCCTCTCTAACAGCAACCCAGCTTCAGAATTTAACGACGACCCAGCTCAACGGCCTGACGACGACACAAATCGCGGCGCTGACGACCGTTCAATTGGGTGCGCTTTCCAACACCCAAATCTCCGGCATTTCAACGACGGATATCGCCGGCCTGACTACGACGCAAACGGCTTCTTTGACGCCGTCACAGCTTGCCTCCCTGACCTCTACACAGATCGGGGCTTTGTCGACGACAGGTATCGGAGGACTAACGGCTGCCGACATCGCGGCGCTAACGACATTCCAGATCAAAGGGCTAACAGCGACGGAACTCGGTGCGATGACCACGGCACAACTGGCCGCTTTAACGCCGGGGCAGGTCGCGGTCTTGTCGACCTCCGGAATCGGCGGCTTGACGAATACGCAGGTTGCTTCGCTGAGCACGAGCCAGCTTGCCGCCTTGACCGCGACGCAGATCGGCGCATTGTCAACCACGGGCGTGGATGGCCTGACGGCAACGCAAATCGCGGCGCTGACGGTAACGCAAATTCAGAGCCTCGCCTCCACGGAAGTCGGGACTTTAAGTACAGCTCAGCTCGGCGCCTTGACGACAACGCAGCTTTCCGCTCTGACCGCGACCGGCCTAACCGGATTGACTTCGACTCAGCTCAAATCCCTGACGGCGACGCAATTAGCAACGTTGAACGCGACGCAGATAGGGGCGCTGTCCACGTCAAGCATCGCGGGTTTGATGGCGTCGCAATTGGCCGCGCTGACGACGACGCAGCTTCGTGGGTTGACGCCGAGCCAAATCGCTTCACTAACTACCACAAGCGCCGCCGGTCTGACGGGCACGGAACTTGCCGCCCTTACGACGGCGCAATTTACCAGCCTCACCTCCACTCAGATAGGCTCTCTGACGACGACACAGCTCGGCGCCTTGACAGTAACCGAACTGGCCGATTTGACCGCGACACAGTTAAGCGGCCTGACCTATACGCAGGTTGATTCCTTGACGCCGACGCAATTAAGCGCCCTGGCAACGACACAGATCGCGTCGCTGTCGACGACCGGCATCAGCGGCCTGACCGACACGCAGATCGAAGGCTTGACAACAACGCAGCTTACGAACCTGACCCCGGCGCAAGTCGGCGCATTGACGACCACGCAGATCGACGGATTGACGACGACTGTGTTGGCTGCGCTTACGTCCACGCAGGCGGGCGGCCTGACATCGACCCAGGTCGCCGCGCTATCAACCGCGCAACTTGCCGCATTGTCGACGACGCAAATACAATCCCTGTCCGCGTCAGGTGTCTATGGCCTGACATCGACCGACATTGCAAACCTGACGACCAGCCAACTGGCGGCTCTGACAACGACACAGGTTGCCGCACTTTCCACGACCGGCATTGGCGGTCTGACGGCAACGGAATTGTCGGATTTGACAACGACACAGTTCGGCGCTTTGTCCTCGGCGCAAATCGGTGCCTTGTCCACGACCGCGCTTGATAGCCTCACGACGACGGGGATCGCCGCATTGGCGGCAACGCAGATCAGCGGCCTAACCTCGACGCAAACAAGCACGCTTGCGACAACGCAGATTGATGCCCTGTCAACGACGCAAATTGCGGCGCTTTCCACATCCGGTCTCAGCGGTCTGACAGCGACTGACATCAACAGCCTGACCACGACGCAGCTTGCGGCATTGTCTTCGGCGCAGATCGGCGGCCTGTCTTCGACCACCGTCAGCGGATTGTCGACAACGCAACTGGCGGCGCTTAGCACCACCCAGATCAAGGGGCTAACCGCGACGGAGACCGGCGCCCTGACCGCGACGGAACTTGCAGCATTGACCACGACTCAAATCGACGCTTTCTCGACAAGCGGCTTCGGCGGCTTAACGGCGGCGCAAATCGCCAGCCTGACGACGACGCAGCTTGCCACCTTCGTTTCAACGGAAATCGCGGCTCTCTCAACGACGGGTATCGGCGGCCTTACCGATGTGCAGGTCGCCAGCCTGACAACGACGCAGCTTGCCGCCCTGACGGCGACGCAAGTTTCCGCTTTGTCGCTGACCGGCATCAGCGGCTTGACGACCACGGAAATCGCGGACATGAGCACGGCCCAAATTCGCGCCTTGCAACGTGTGCAGCTTCGGGCGCTGACGACATCGCAGATCAATGCCTTGTCCGTTACCCAAATCGCCGCGCTGACCACCACGCAGATTTCCAACCTGACGACGACCGAATTGAACGAATTGACGGCGACTCAGCTGGCCGTCATCACCGCGACGCAAATGTCGGCGCTGGCGCCATCGCAATTGAACGGAATGACGACATCGGAGCTTCAGCTTCTTACCGCCGTGCAGCTTGATGGGCTGACGACGACACAAGTCTCCGGCCTCAGCAGCACGATGCTTGCTTCGCTGACCACATCGCAATTGCAGGATCTAATGGCCACGCAGATCGAAACCTTGACTTCCGCTCAGACCGGCGCCCTGACATCCAGTCAACTCGCGGCGCTGAATACGGCTTTATCGTGATAGGTAAAATTTAGACATAGGATCCCCTTATGGCAGGTAGTTTATTTTCGACCGCAGTTAAACGAGCAAAGCAGCATGACCTTAGCGTTATCGAGCTTATCGGTGCCGCCGAAGCGATCAGGAAGACGGAAGGAGTCGAAGCCGTCGCCGCTTTATATAGAGCATGGATCAATCATAATCCGAATGACCCTATGCTTTATGCCATTCTGTTCAACGCCAGCGCCATCCTCGGCGAAACCGCCGCTTTCGACGAAGCGCAGGAATATCTCGAAAAATCGATCAGGCTGAACCCCGACTTCACCCCTTCCCGGATCAATCTCGGCCGCGCCTATGAAAGAAAGGGCAAAACAGGTTTGTCGGTTGCGCAATGGGCTTCCGTCGTCGACAAGCTGAGCGCCGTCACCGGCACCAATATCTTTCATAAAATCACGGCGCTGAACCAGATGGCGCGTGTTCTTGAAGCCAATAATCATGACGAAACAGCGGAATCTCTCCTGCAACAAAGTCTGGAGATCGATAACACGCAGAGGGAAGTCGCCCAGCATTACATCGCTGCGCGGCAGCGCGAATGCAAATGGCCTTTGATCGAACCCAGGGAACGCATCAGTCGCGAAACCTTGATGAAGGGCATCTCTCCCCTTTCTCTGGCCGTCTATACGGATGACCCCGTGCTTCAGTTGGCCTCCAACTGGCACTATAATAAATGCGACGTCGGCTCTCCATCGGTGGGCGTTGTGACATCCTATTGGGCGGCCTGCGAAGGACGTAAAAAAGCCGCTCCCCTGCGCATCGGCTACCTATCATCCGATTTGCGCGAACACGCGATCGGATTTCTAACGTCGGAACTTTTTGAGCTTCACGATCGCCGCAAAGTTGAAGTCTATGCCTATTATTGCGGCATCCTGCCTGTCGACCCGACGATGGAGCGGATCAAGAAAACCGTCGATCACTGGATTCCCATCCAAGACATGGACGACGAAACGGCGGCACGCCGCATCGCCGACGACGGCATCCAGATTTTGGTTGATATCAATGGCTATACGCGTGACGGCAGAACGAAACTTCTCGCCTTGCGTCCAGCCCCCATCATCGTTAACTGGCTCGGTTTTCCCGGCAGCACGGGCAGCCCTTATCACCACTATATTATTGCCGACGACTGGATCATTCCGCCGGAGCATGAGATTTATTATTCCGAAAAAGTCATGCGCCTTCCCTGTTATCAGCCCAATGACCGCAAACGCATTATAGCCCCTCAACAACCGACACGGCAGAGTGCCGGTCTGCCGGAGGACGCAATGGTTTATTGCTGTTTTAACGGCACTCAAAAAATAACCCGTTTCACCTTCGAACGCTGGATGACGATCCTTAACCGCGTCCCCAATAGTGTTTTGTGGCTTCTAAGCGGCAGCGAAACATCACAAAGCCGTTTGCGATCAATCGCCAGCAGCCAGGGTATATCGCCAGACCGGATCATCTTTGCCGGAAAGATGAAGAACGCCTATCACCTCGCCCGCTACCCGCTGGCCGACCTGTTTCTGGACACGGCCCCCTATGGCGCACATACGACGGCTTCGGATGCCCTATGGATGGGGGTGCCGATCCTGACGCTTAGCGGACGTTCTTTTGCATCCCGTGTGTGTGGCAGCCTGGTTCGTGCCGCGGGCCTGCCGGACTTGGCCTGCGCCACAGGTGACGAATATGTCGACCGCGCTGTGGCTTTGGGGCGCGACAAGGAGGCATTACAACGCTATCGCGCGCACCTGGCTGCAACGCGTGATAGTTCCGACCTCTTCAACACGCCTCTTCTCGTCAGCCGTCTTGAAGAAATTTACAAGGAAATGTGGAGGGAATTCGAAGAGGATCGTTTACCCCGGCCCGACCTCAGAAATCTCGATGTTTATCTCGAAATCGGCATCGAGTCCGATCACGATAAGAGCGAAGTTCTTTCGGCCCAGAATTACAGGTCTTGGTGGCGAGAACGGCTGGCGTTACGCAACGCCATGCGTCCCTTCTATCCCGACAGCAGATTATGGATGGAAGAGGGTTTGCAAGCCTCCCAGGCAAAGGTCGGGCAGAAAAATGACCAAACGCATTCTCGTGACCTGTGGCGCAGGTTTTTCAGGTTCGCATCTTTAGGAGAAGCTGTTGCAAAGAGGCGACGAGGTGCTGTGTGTTGACAACTTCTTTACCCGACAAAAGCGAAACAGCGCATCGCTAATGACTCGTGCGCATTTCGAATTCATGCGTCACAATGTCACTTTTCCGCTCTATGTCGAGATCGATAAAATTTATAACCTTGTCCTGCTAACCCGAAGAAACTCATCTGGGTTAAGCGCGGCTAACGGGAAGGGCAAACCGCTTGGCAGTTTTATTGGCAATCGATACCAGCCAGAGCATGGCAGGAACTTCGACCAGAACACCAACCACGGTTGATAGCGCGGCGCCTGATTGCAACCCAAACAGGCTGATAGCAACGGCAACAGCCAATTCAAAGAAATTCGATGCGCCGATAAGGGCAGCGGGCGCGGCGATGTTATGGGTAACGCGGACTTTGCACAGCCAGACATAGGTAAGAAGGAACATCAAAACGCTTTGCAGCAAAATAGGAATGGCGATGAGCAAAATAACGAGCGGCTTATCCAAGAGCGTTTGCGCCTGAAAGCCGAACAGCAAAACGACTGTGGCCAGCAGTCCAAGTACGGAATAGGGCTTCAAATGATCGAGCAGCGAATACAGTTTTTTGGGAGATAAAAACTTGCGGGTCAGATATCCGGCTGCAATCGGGATAATCACATAGAGACCGACCGACAATAGCAACGTTGCCCACGGCACGGAGACATTCGACACGCCAAGCAGGAAGGCGACGATGGGCGCGTAAGCCAGGATCATCACAATGTCGTTGAGCGAGACTTGGACAAGCGTGTAATTGGCGTTGCCTTTGACCAGACGGCTCCAAACAAAGACCATCGCCGTGCATGGCGCGGTACCGAGAAGAATAAGCCCCGCCACATATTGCTTGGCTTCTTCCGGCGGAATGAACGCGGCAAAGGCATGTTGCAGGAACAGGACGCCCAAGCCCGCCATGCTGAAAGGTTTGATGAGCCAGTTGATGATGAAGGTGATTACCAATCCCTTGGGGTTTTTGCTGACATCCTTGATGGTCGAAAAATCGATGGCAACCATCATCGGGTAGATCATTACCCAGATGAGCGCGGCCACGACAAAATTGACATGGGCGTATTCTATGTTCGCGATGGTTTGGAACGCGGACGGCATCAAATGGCCGAACAGGACGCCAGCCGCGATAGACAGCCCCACCCAAATGGATAAATAACGCTCGAAGAAGCCTAGAGGCGAGGGCATAGGTGGCCTATTTCGTTAAGTTTGACGGCGAAGGTTGCTTTGTCCAAGCCGTCCGGCAGCGCAACGAGAGCCTTTACCCGCACAGCCAGAATGTCGAACACACGCTGAAACTCGGCCCCGATTTCGGCATCGGTGCCTTTGAAGTGAGCCGGGTCGGGAACACCCCAATGGGCTTTGACCGGAGCGCCAAAGAAGATAGGGCAGGCTTCGCCAGCGGCGTTGTCGCAAACCGTTATGACGGCATCCAAGGGCTGGCTGGTGAACTCATCCCAAGACTTACTGCGATAACCTTCTGTGGGGAGGCCATTCGCTTTCATGGTGACGAGGCTTGCTGGATGTACGGTGCCGGAGGGGTGGCTTCCGGCGCTGAAAGCCATGAAGCGGTCTTTGCCGTAATGGTTCAGCAAGCCTTCCGCCATAATGCTGCGGCAAGAGTTGCCGGTGCAGAGAATGAGGATACTCTTCATGGTCGGCAACACTCCGTCATTTGGGATGATGCGGCATTATAGAAACGGATGGAGTCGCCGAGGTTCTTGAGCCGACATGGATGTGCAAACATTTCATAATTTCTTTGCTCTCTTTTTCTTGGAAGGTGAGCAGCACTCCGGGGATTTGCCGCGCGCGCAGCAATTTTCAACCATGAAGGATAGCAGGGTTTCAATGACATCCGGGCTGGCGGTGTAGATGATCGAGCGCCCAATGCGACGGGATTTGACAAGTCCCGCATGGCTCAAATGTGACAGGTGGAAAGACAGGGTATTATGCGGAATGTCGAGTTGTTCACTCAATTGGCCCGCAGGAGTTCCCTGCACACCATATTCAATCAGCAGTTTGAACACGCGCAGGCGGGTTTCTTGCGAAAGGGCGGAGAGCGCGACGACGGCGTGATTAATGTCCATATGTCAAGACATATAGACATATACAAATTATGTCAACCGGGTGCGGTTTTTATCAACGCGTCGATTATCTCGTATGGCAGGATATGGTTGTGACACCTGCATTGTCCTGATTCCACGGCATCTTTGCCATAAGCAGGGCGAGGCCACAGAAGCCGGTTAAACCCGCAAAAGTGAGGCCGAGGCCGAAGAAACCTGTTACCAGCAGGAAGGCAGGGTGAACGGCATAGGCTAGAAAACTGCTGAGCAGGACGCTAAGCCCGATAGTCAATTGAACTTGCCGGTCGAGAGGCAAAAAGAACTTTCCGGAAGTTTCGACCTTATAGCCAGCCTGCGTCCATGCCACGATGCCGCCGTCGAGATTATAAATATCGGCTGCTGCATCAATGCCCGTGATTTTTTCGCAGGCCATGCCGCCACGTTTGCCGGAACGGCATTGGAACACCAGTTTTTCGCCTGCATAAGGCGGCAGGTTATCGCGAGAAATATTCGCCAACGGTAAAAGTATCGCCCCCGGAATATGCTCGGCTTTGTATTCGGCAGGTTCCCGTACATCGATCAGGATTGCCTGATTGGCATCCAGCCATTCTTTCAATTCGGGCGCTGTGACGTTTTTGACCATTTTGGACTCCTATGATTCAGGGGCGGCAATAAATGAGATAGAGGGTGGAGAGCAACGCCTCTGCCTCGGGCTTCGCAATCCGGTAGTAGACCGATTGCCCACGTTTCTCCCCGGCCACCAATTTTTCCAGCCGCATTTTTGCAAGATGTTGCGAGAGAGCCGATTGCGACAGGCCAACAAGCTTCATCAATTCGTTGACTGTCATTTCCCTGCGGCTGAGATGGCACAAAATCATCAGTCTTTTGGCGTTGGCCATCAGCTTGAGCAAAGCTTCTGCCTTTTTCGCGTTCTGCTTCATGGCGCCGATGGATTTATCCGTCTGCATATATGAGCCTTTCTTGATATTAGCAATATCTAATATACGCAATGGGCATCTCGCGGTCAATACCTATAAAATTCATTTACGAAAGAAATACAGAAGAAACGCTTTGTTAGTGACATTAGTATATGCTAATATACAAATACTGCTGAAACAGCCGACAACAAAAGGGGCATCCCATGAGTAAAGCCTATCCCGAAATCACCCAAGACCTTTCGCAATCGCTCAAAATACTGCGCCAGGAAATTCCTGAAACCATGCAGGCTTTTTCGGCATTGGCTCAGGCGGCGACAAAAGACGGTGCTTTGGACAAGAAAACCAAGGAGCTGATCGCGTTGGCGTTAGGCGTCGCCGCCCGCTGCGACGGCTGCATCGGATTCCACGGCGAAACGCTCGTGCGGCTTGGCGCGACGCGTCAGGAGGTGCTGGAAGTCCTGTCGATGGCCGTTTATATGGGCGGCGGCCCTTCGCTCATGTATGCCGCCGACGCCATTAAAGCGTTTGCCCAATATCAGGAAAAAGCCAAGGCCTAGAGTGTGCTGTCGGTTTCAGAGAATTTACCAACGGCATAGTCCAATAATGCGCGTTGGATAAGATATTGGTATGTAGCGTCGGCTTCGCTCACAGCGGCTTGGGTTTCGGCAAGCTGAGCCTGATTGAGATCGACGATGGAGCTTTTGCCGATATCGTAGCGCGCCTGCGTCAGCTCCAGCGATTTATGGGTATTCTGGTGCATATGAGCGCTGACAGAGATGTTTTTGAACGCGGTTTCCACGCTGTCAAATACCGTGTGAATATCCCGCGCTAGCGTATTTTTTCTGATTTCAACGCGCATTTTTGCGGCATTGGCTTCAGCCTCGGCTTTG